>CAZYCO010000016.1:12862-22988 GCA_964645885.1 uncultured Gammaproteobacteria bacterium | reverse complement strand
AAACCCGTTAAAAAATCCTTAAAAAAGGAGAAGTGCCATGCCATGCCAATTAAATATCACTAAGCTAAATGCTTTTAACATTTCGTTAAGCCTCACTCTATTAATATGGAAACACCTATCAACAAAAATCGTAAAAGCTCGATCTAGGTAGTTAACAAAAAATTTCATTAAACACTTATTTTTACGAACTATTTATATATAAGGTGCAACGCTATGACAGGTAAATCAAGTAAATCAAATGGTACTTATTCTGCTCTCCCAGATAACTCAAATAATAATAATGATACTAGCGTAACTGCTGAAACAAATGACGTAACAACTTCTAGTTCATTCATTGATAGATTAAGAGAAGTTGAAACATCTCTTAATCAAATCCGATCTAAATCTGCTGATAAATTAAAAGAAGAAATTCAACAAGTTATTCAACTTGAATTAAGCGCGCATGCTTTCAAAACTGATTACCAAGCGATTCAGAATTTATTTACTTCTGTTAAATCAGTGCTTGATAACTTTAATATCCATATAAAAAATTTAGCTAATCAAAGTGGAGAAAAAAATTATTCATCTGAATTAAATAAATATGACTGTAAAAGCTTCAATGAACTTCATTGGAAAACTGAATTAGCTGCTAAATTAATTTTACTAAGACAAAATCTTAATAAAATTGGTACAAATGATGATGAAACAGTTGATATTGCAACTGAGCAATATAAAGATAACGCTATAAATACAATTAAGGAATTAATTCAATTAATTAATCAACCGCAACTACAACACCAACAATTTGCTCAGAAATTTTTAACTGAACCTCAAAATAAAAATTTTGTTTCTCAATTAAAAAGCTTCAAAAATCACTTCGATGCTACTGATTTAAACCGCACAATTTCAACATTAGAAAATGTAATTACAGACTCTAAAGAAACAACCGAACAACGCACGAATAATGAATTAGCAGATCAAATAAAAGCATTTCATGACGCAAAGAATAAATTCTTTGGTGATGTAATTGCTGAGTTATTAGCTTATCGTAGCTCTTATCAATACCAAATTAATATTTTAGAAAAAAATCTAAAACAAATTAAAAATCAACCTGCAATTACCGCAGAAGATAAAACTAAAAAACAAGAAAAGCTTGATGAAATAAATGAAAAAATTGACTCTTACAAAGCATTTATTTTTCAAATTGAAGAATCTCTAGATCAATTTTTAAATATTACTTGGAAAAAACAAGTACAAAATAGTTTGAAAAAACAAACTCAAACGAGTGATGCTTTTGAAAGAGCTGTAATTGTCAAAACAATTGAAAGATTTGGTGATCAAGACATTCTCAGTAAGAAAGATCAACTCTCTATCAGAGATAATTCGATTGGAAGAGATAATAACAATAATAATTCTTCTTATATTGAAATGACGAATCTTCAAAATGATAAACCAAATCATCGCAAAGAATTCCGGGCACTTTGTAATATTTTAAAAGAAGCTAAAAAAAGCTACGACCAAGGTAAAGCTGTTGTACAAGCTGAATTTGAAGAAGAAAAAGAGCAAAAAGAAAAACAATATAGTAAGGATTTTAAAAAAGGTAAAAATGACGGAACAGTCAGAACCTATGCTCTTACAAAAGAAGAAAAATTAAGTAGAAAAGCATTTCATTTAAAAGTTGGCGATAAACGTTTTGGAAAATATACCAGCGAAGATTTAACTAAAAATCCTTTAGCAAATTTAGAGCACATTCGAAATGGGCTTAAAGAGCTCGAAGATAGTCGCGCTAAAGTTTCACAAACCAAAAAAGAATTACAAAATAGTCAACGTGAAATCAAACGTATTAAACGTAATTTAAAAGTCCGTATTTTCAATTTAATCGAAGATTATCAAATTGCTGCATTTAGCAATGATGAAGCTGCAGCGATCAGCGTTCTTAAAGCGTTAAAAGTTTTACTCAAAATCGATCAACGTGAAGATTTTGGTGTAGTAAAAAAATTAGGTTATAGAATTGGCCGAGCAATGTTTTTAACTCAAAAAGGTGCGGCTGGCGGTAAAAAAGAATTTGATGAGTTATTAGAAGATTCGCTTGCTAATAGAGAAGAAATTAGTGAATTTTTATACAATGTTGCATTAGAACAAGGTTTAGTTACACCTGAAGCTAATCCGCAAATGACTGTGTCTAAATATGCAACTGCATGGATTCAAAGAGAAATTTTAAAACAAGACGGAACTGTTGTAACTCAACAACTCCGTTACCTTGAAGAAAATTTCATTAGTAAACAATTATTAGTGCCTGCTGCAGTTATCGAAAAAATGCAAGAAACAAATAAGAATCCCGCAGCTACAATTGCGATAAGCTATAACCAACACATGCAAGAACTCAGCGCTGTTACTTATAAAAAGTTACAGCATGGCGTTGATATGATCATTCATCATCCATGGAGACTTATTTTAATTCCACGTGCAACAGAATCGGTATTAGGTAAAGAGTCGTATGGTATTGATAGAAACCTTTATGAAATGTTGTTACGTGTTGAACATACAACTGAAGTTGTACGTTCATTAAAATCGAAATTAATGTACGGCTTCATGAATGAGATTGAAAAACATCCATTATTTGCACAGCGTTTAATAGAAAGAACTGGTAATCAATTCAAAAATAACTATCAAGACCAATTGAAATTACTAGATGATAAGAAAAATCCTGAGCAAATAGCAGAAGCAAAATCTGCCGCTTTTATGCATTTAATTGAAAAGAATCCGGATTTAGTCAAAGAAATTAAAAAAGAAATTGCTCAAGAATTAGATTTCTCTACTGGTTTAAAAGATATAGAACACAGATATTTCAGCGCTGAAAGTCTAGATAAAAGAATCTTTGAATTTTACAAACAACAATGTAAAGAAGAAGACGAAAATCTTACTGACGAGGAAATATTAGAGCGTTATAAAATTTTTAAAACAAATAGTAATGCTGGTTCTGGTATAGCTCATACAAGCTCTTACGAAAGTCTTAGTAATATCGCTAAACATCAATTAGTTGATGAATTATTTAAAGATTTAATCAAACGTTTCTTCTTCTTACGTGATATCGCTATTCCAAACTTTAAATCTGATGATCCTTCATTTGACTTGAAGAAAAATTTACTTGAACCATATGCCGATGCATTTAATAACTTGGCAGAAAAATTCAACTACCCTATTGCTTTGGGTATTGATCAAGAATCAGGTGAATATGCACTTGAAGATCGCGAACGCGTTACTCAACAAAAGATAGTTCAACGTAAATTAGTACGTAACGTTAGAGCGTTTTCAACTTTGATTGCGTTCTTAGTAATGATTGGACAAGTTACGGCAGCGTTCGTTGGTTCGATCGTATATTACGGTTTAGCAACTGTATTATTGCCATCTATGACGGCTACTTTGCTTTCATTCTCATTGCCATTTTTAGGTGTAGTATCGTTAACAGCAACTGGCGTTATTTTCTGGCCGGTATTTGTACTTGCTGCTGCGTTAATGGCATCGATGATATTAATACCGCCATTAAAATGGCTCTATAAAGAAGTGTTACGCCCTCTTCCTGTTATCGGAAAAATGGCTGAATTTGTTTATAAAATTGTAACTTTGCCAAAATTATTAAGCAAAATTCCTGTACTTGGTTTGCCATTTAAACTAATTGCCGGTACCCCAAGTTTTGCTAAAAAGCATCCACGAATTGTGTTCATGATCACAACTTTTGGCTTACTTGCAAGCGCATTAATTTTTCCTAACCCAATTACTGCTTTAGTAATTTGTGGTGTCTTCTCTGTCTGTTGCGGAACAACCAACTACATGTTGTTTAAACCAGACGTACTTGGCTTGTTTACTGATATTGCAAAACAAGGCATGAAAAAAATCATGTGGGACAAGTTAGGTGCAAATAATAAGCATCTTACATTTAAACGTGATGTAGGACTCATGGTATTTAATGCATTTGCATTCTGTGCTGCGATTGCCGGTCCAATTTTATTAGCAACATTACTTATTGGGACTGGACCAATAGGACCAGGTTTGGCGCTAGTGATTGGTTTAGCAACATTAGTAGCAATTTCTACTGGTATCTTAGCTCTTAACTCGCATTACTATAACTCTAAAAAAGCGTTGATGATTGCGATTATGGCGTTGATTGGATTTACCACCGGTCTTGAATCAATTTTCGTGTTTACCTTCTTTAAAGGACCAGTGGCGGGTGTATTACTTAGCTTACTTGGTATTTCAGCAGCAGCTGCAGCACCTTACGTATTTTTAGCTGCTGGACTCTTTACTGCCGTAACCTTCTTCGGGTTCTTCGCAGTTTATTATTTCTGTACGGGCGACCTTGTTATCAAAAAACCATTACAGATGATTAAAGGCTTCTTTAAATCAAACTTTTATGATGCAAATTGGTCAATGCGTGATACCTCAGGAAAAATAAAAACATTAGGTACGATGTTGTTTAAAGGTTTGTTTTTCTTAACTGGTATGGGAATTGTAACTGCGGCACTCTTTACCGTATTGAGTGGTAAAGCGGGATCGGTCTTTGGTTTTGCTAATCAAGCCTTGGGCGCGAGCTCCACACAAGCATTCAATATCGGCCGAATTGTTGCAGGTCTTGCATTCACAATTGAAGGCATGTTTTACGGTAAAAATATTGCGAAGATTTTTACTGTTCTCTTACCAAAATTATTGTTGGATAAGTATGAAGCTAAACAGAAAAACTCTAATGTTTCTAAAATAGCGCCAAATACTGGTTCAAATCGAGCTGTTTTCGAGTTCAAATTAAATAGCTCAGTTAAACAACGTAATGCTCGATTTGTTGAGTTCATTGAAAACAAATCATCCGTACTTAAATCAGAAGTAGTTAAAATTGTTGGTGACTCAACTAACGATGAAGCTGTTCGTTATAAAAGTAGCGAAACAACTAAAACTGTTATTCGCGGTTTAAAAGAACGTGATGATGTCAAAGTAGCTTGGCTTGATAACTGTACTGTAGCAGATGTTGCGCAATTACTTCCTGCATTACAGCACACATCAGTTACTACATTGATGTTATCAAACTTAGATGAGCAAGCTTTAGAAGTACTCGTTAATCAATCAGTGTTACCTTCTTCGATTATTTTTGCTGATGTCGCTAGTGATAATATAGTTAAAACTTTATTTGCATTACGGGATAAAGGCGATGATTGCAAAATTTCCACTTTCTCATTAGGTCAAACTGAAAGATTCCTTGCTGATCAAGAAATACTTGTTCCTGATAGCGTGGCTCAACTTTATTTTGCTTGCCCTGAAATTCATAATGAAAATCGCAACGGTAAATTCTTTAAAGATAGCTCAATCACAGCAGCTAATGTGAATAGCATCATCTTAGAAAATCTCGGCGCTAAATCTGTTCGTCATATCATGTCTGCTGTAAAACATAATGCATCTATCAAACAAATTGTATTGAAAAATGTAGATACTGATGCAATTAAAGCATTAGCTGAAGAAATTAGAGGAAGCTCTGATTTATCTGGTGTTGAAATTATTTTAGATAGCTTCAATAAATCTGTTGATAGTAAATCAAAAGAAAATCCTATTGATTTATTACTTGAGCTTGTAGAAAAAAATGACACTAAAGCTAAAGTTTCGAGAATATCTTTCAATGCTGTTCCGAAGAAATTCATTCGTAGTAGCGAAAGATTACCTAAATATGCAGAACAATATTCTGAAACAGTTGAAGTTGCGAATGAAGGTAAGTGGTATTCACGACCATTCACTCACTTCTTACCGCAAGTTCGCCGCATGTTTATTTCATACTTAATGGGAATGGCGTTACCACTTAACGCATTAGGAAACTCATTCTCGGTAGTAGTAGGTGGTTCTGGTGCATTCGTAGATCCAAACCATCATTGGTTTAATGCACCAGTACCAAATCCAGATGCGCCTACTTTCAATAGCGATATGGAAGGAACAATTGCAGCAAATGCTTATGACTTCGCGCAGTTCAGAGCAAATAACTCTGCTGCTCAAGCGTTCGGTTTTGGTATGTTCTCTGCATTCTTAGGATGGTGTAATTCATTCTCAGTAAACGCAAATCCAAGTATGGCTGAAAAGAAGAAAAAACGTCCAATCTTCACAGCTGAATTTTTGAAGAATTTATTCAACTTCTCTGGTAAACAAGTTGATGTTCCTGTTGAGACTACTGATGCAGTTACAAATATTGCTTCAGTTACTAAAAAAGTAAGCGCAGCTGCAAATGAAAATCCGGAAACTATGGAGCGTCAGCCACAAGCTAAACCAATTACAGGCATGGGCCGTTTCTTCAGTAAGTTCAGTTATAACAAAGATAAAGATGTGCGTAGAATTGAACAAAACATCAAAGCTGAGCTTGGATTTAATGATGAATTAACTTCGTTACCAACTAAAGCTTGGTAAATCATCTAAGATGATCCTCTCTCGCTCGCGCGAGAGAGGATTTTTTTTATTTATTTTAAATTCTATTTATTCTTTAATCGCTGTCTAACTACTTCAAATAATGCAACGCCAGTTGCAACCGAAACATTTAAACTTTCGACCGTCCCTATCATTGGAATATTTAATAATTCATCACAATGCTCACGGGTTAAATGTCTTAATCCTTTTGCTTCATTACCTAAAATTAAAGCAACGGCTCCTGTTAATTTACAGTCATAAAGATTTTGAGTGGCTTCACCTGCGAAACCATAAATCCAAATTCCCTGCTCTTTTAAATAACGAATAGTGCGTGCCAAGTTAGTTACTTGAATAAGAGGTGTGACTTCAGCCGCACCCGATGCAACTTTTTTCACAGTAGAAGTTAACGATACACTTTTATCTTTAGGAATAATCACTGCAGTCACGCCTGCAGCATTTGCCGTACGTAAACATGCGCCTAAATTATGTGGATCTTGGATGCCATCTAAAATTAAAAATAATGGTTCAGTATGTTGTTGTAATAACAATTCTAAATCGCGTTCTGAAAAAGTTTTTTGTTGAGAACTTATTTCGGCTACTACACCTTGATGATTTTGCTGTTCAGTTTTTTCATCTAATTCCTTTTTTGATAAATATAAAAAAGAAAGTTGATTTGTTTTCGCTAACTGCAAAATCTCTTGTAAGCGCGCATCATTACGCCCTTGCTGTAAATAAAGCTTGATAATAGTGCGTGGGTTAGTTTGCAATAATGAAGTAACGGCATGAAATCCATAAATAATTTCTGTTTTAGACATGTTTATCAACTAACTCAAAATCAATTTTTTGATCATCCAAGCTCACACGTATCACGCGTACTCGAATAGCATCTCCCAAACGATACGCCTTGCGCGTACGTTCTCCTAACAAGCGATGTCGAATTGGATCAAATACATAATAATCATTTTTAAGCGCGGTAACGTGTACTAATCCTTCAACATAAACATCTTTTAATTCAACAAAAATACCGAAATTAGTTACACCTGCAATTGTGCCAGCAAATTCTTCACCAACTTTGTCTTGCATAAATTCACACTTCAACCAATCCACAACTTCACGAGTTGCTTCATCTGCTCTACGTTCAGTTGTAGAGCAATGTTCACCAAATTGCGCCATGTTTTCTGTCGTATACAAATATTGTTTAGGTTTACGTTTTTGTAAAAGATGCCGAATTGCGCGATGGACTAATAAGTCAGGATAACGGCGAATAGGTGATGTGAAATGAGTGTATGCATCATAAGCTAAACCAAAATGCCCTTGATTTTTTTCTGAATAAATTGCTTGGCTTAATGAGCGCAATAATACAGTTTGAATTAAATTAAAATCAGGTCGGCTTTTAATTTTCTTTAACAATTCAGCGTAATCTTTAGCAGACGGTTCTTCACCACCTTTTAATGTCAAACCAAATTCATTCAAAAATTCACGTAATTCATTTACCTTAAGATGAGTTGGTGGAGAATGCACACGAAACAATGCTGGTATTTTATTTTTTTCTAAGAACCGAGCAGCGCAGACATTTGCAACTAACATGCATTCTTCAATTAGTTTATGGGCGTCATTACGAATGAGAGGCACAATTTTTTTAATCTTTTTTTCATCATCAAATATGATGCGTGTTTCCCGCATTTCAAAATCAATCGCACCACGATGTTCTCGAGTTTTTAATAATGTTTCATACAATTCATAAAGTGTTTCTACATGTGGAAACACTTCAGCATATTCTGCTTTTAATTCAGTATCACCTTGTAGCATTGCTGCGACTTTGGTGTAAGTCAAACGTGCTTGTGAATGAATCACTGCTTCATGAAAACTATATTTAGAAATTTCACCTTGTGCTGTTAATTGCACTTCACAAACAATACTCAAACGATCGACAACTGGTTTTAACGAACATAATTCATTCGATAAAATTTCAGGCAGCATCGGTATCACTTTATTTGGAAAATAAACTGAAGTACCGCGTTCTTTTGCTGCTTCATCAAGTGCAGTGTTTGGTTTTACATAATGACTTACATCTGCAATCGCCACATATAATAGATAACCGCCACGTTTGCGTTTCTCACAAAATACAGCGTCATCAAAATCTCTGGCGTCTTCACCATCAATAGTGACGAATGGTAAATGTCTTAAATCTAAGCGCCCTTGTATTTCATCGGCGTGAACTTCTGGTGTAAGTGATTCAATTTCTTTTAAAACTTGAGGTGACCATTGAAACGGCAAATCAAAGCCTCTAATTGCCATATCAATTTCCATGCCAGGTGCCATATGTTCGCCTAAAATTTCAACAACTTTAGCGATCAATTCAACTCGAGGTTCAGGTGGTGATACTAATTCGCAAACTACAATTTGTCCGGGTTTAGCTCCTTGGGTTAATTTCGGTGCTAGTAAGATATATTGGAAAATACGTTTATTATCAGAACGAACGAATAATAAGCCATCTTCTTCAACTACTTTGCCAACGATTCTAGATACAGTACGTTCTCTAATTTCAATAACGATTGCTTCTCGACGTTTGTTTCGAGTCTCGAATATTTCGCGAACAGTGATGTGATCACCGTCTAATATGCTACGCATTTGTCTTGAATTTAGATAAAGATCTTCACTGCCATCATAAGGAATTAAAAACCCGTAACCATCGGAATGTGCTTGAACACGTCCCGGAATAAGATGGATTTTATTAATAAGGCAGAATTTTCCAGCACGGTTTTGCATTAGTTGCCCATCGTGCTCCATCGCTCTAAGTCGTTTTTGTAATGCGTCCTTTTCATGTTGCTTGCGAAGAGATAATGCGCGAGCGAGTTGATCAAATGAGACCGGCCGACGATATTCTTCTAAATAACTAAGAATATATTCTCGACTTGGGATCGGTTGACCATACTTTTGTTTTTCACGCTCCCTGTGAGGATCAACAATCGTATGTTTTTTTTTCATGCCTTGTTTAACTTTCAAGAAAAATTGTTTGATGAAGTATAACCATTTATAGTAAAAACTCTATTTTTTCGGGGAATAATTGATCATGAAGTTAGGCCTAAAATTAACATTTATTGCATTGTTACTTTCAACCCAAACTGCTTGTAGCGTTATTATGGATGATCCAGATAAAGATAATGCCACTCCTCAAAGCGAAATGTGTCGTTATTTGAAGCGGCAAATGACTTTCAACTCAATTAACAATTCTCGCGACGTTCGCTTCGCAACACCAAGCCAAAAACAAGAATTACAACAACGCTATAATGAATATGGGTGTGAATAGTCCTTTCTCTTTTAAATAAACTCAAATTTAGTGTCGTCATTCCGCGGCCTGTGCCGCGGGATAACAATAAAAAATCACCTGCCGAGGTGGTGGAATGGTAGACACGCAAGTCTCAGAAGCTTGTGGGAGAAATCCCGTGGAGGTTCAAGTCCTCTTCTCGGCACCAATCACCGTCACTTTATGCAAACTTTCGTTTGAAAATTTTTTAAACATCCACTATCAATTAGCAAACATTTTAAATGGAGTTTTTTATGTCATTGCCTGCTAAATCAATAGCAAATTTTTTCATTAAAAAAGCAATGTTTGAAAATGAAAACTTGGATGTATTAAAACTTAATAAATTAATTTATATCGCCCATGGCTGGCATCTTGCTTACTTTGATAAACCACTGATAAACGAACCTATTC
>CAZYCO010000016.1:6021-12842 GCA_964645885.1 uncultured Gammaproteobacteria bacterium | reverse complement strand
ATTCAAGCTTGGCCATATGGTCCAGTCATTTCTGATGTTTATCACGACTTTAAACGCTATAAAAATAATCCAATTAAAGAACCAACTTACGATTTCTTACTTGAAAATGGCCAAATTCGATATGAAAAATATGATATGCCTGATGATTCTGATGAATTAATCCGCTTTTTAGGCAAGATTTGGGAAACGTATCGATCTTATTCTGGCGTTCAACTTTCAAAATGGAGCCATGAACCCAACGGACCTTGGTATAGATGTTGGCATGAAACTGGCGCCGCTTTTAAAAAAAATCAAATCATCTCAAATGAAATGATTAACAATTATTTTAAAAGTTTAATGGAAAAAAAATAAACGGATGTAAAGGATAAATGAAATGGATTTTGATTTTGAAACACCCATCATAGAAAAAATTTTAAATTCGCCAACCAATAACAATGAAATTGCTTTGGAAAATGATTTGATCCAAGCCACAGCAAAAACGGATGACATTAATTTCAAACAAAAGTTTCGCGAATTAATTTTAGCTAAACATCAAGAAGATTTAGATAATCGTAAAGGTGAACGGGCCGCACGGGAAAAATACGGCCGGCAAGTGTGTTGGTTTGTATTTGGAATGATCATCGCTGCGTTTGTAGCTATCCCTGTCTATCACTTTGTTGGTGTAAGTGATCGCATCATGATGACATTTCTTGGCAGTACGACTGCAACAATTATTGGTTTACTGCACGCCGTGGTGAAATATTTTTTTCCAAAACGTGACTGCAACTGCATTAATCAAGTGGATTCTTTACAATAATTGTATCTTCACGATCAGCGCCAGTTGAAATAATCTCAATTGGCACATTGAATAATTCTTCTATACGTTTTAAATAACGCTTTGCTGCATCTGGTAAATCATTATATTGCGTTAAACCTTTAGTCGATGTTTTCCAACCAGGAAATGTTTCATAAATTGGTTCACATTTTTCATACGACTTTGTATCGATTGGTGGAACCGTGATTTCACCTTCCGGTGTGCGATAAGCAATACAAATTGCAATTTCATCTAATTCATCTAATACATCTAACTTTGTGATACATAAACTGGTAACACTATTAATTTGTAACGCGCGGCGTAACACGACTGCATCTAACCAACCACAACGTCTTGCTCTTCCGGTTGTTGAACCAAATTCATGACCTTTAGTTGATAAGTGTTTTCCTACTTCATCAAATAATTCTGTTGGGAAAGGTCCAGCACCTACACGAGTTGTATATGCTTTGGTTACACCTAAAACTGAATTGAAAAATAACGGACCAAAGCCAGCGCCTGTTGCTGCACCGCCGCTGGTTGTATTAGATGAAGTTACAAATGGATAAGTTCCTTGATCAATATCAAGCAATGTTCCTTGGGCACCTTCAAATAAAATGTTTTTACCTTGCTGTTTTAATTCCTCAAGTCGTCTTGGTACATCACACATCAATGGAAGTACTTTTTGCGCCATGCTTAAACTTTCATCAAGTACCATTTGTTCATCAATCGCATCGCTTTCATAATAATTTTTCAGCAAGAAATTATGATAGCGCATCAATTCTTTTAATTTTTCTGCAAATCGATCTTTATCTAATAAATCAACTAAACGAATACCTCTACGTGCAACTTTATCTTCATAAGCAGGACCAATACCTCGACCTGTGGTACCAATAGCATCACGCCCTTTCGCTTTTTCTCTTGCGACATCTAATGCGATATGTGTTGGTAATATTAAAGGACATCCTGAACTGATCTTTAATTGCTGAGAAACTGTAATACCTTTCTCTTCTAAATTTTTCATTTCTTGCAACAACGCAGCAAGTGATAGTACTACACCATGACCGATAAAACATTCAACATGCTTATGCACAATACCGGATGGTATTAAATGCAAAACAATTTTTTCGCCTTTAATAACTAATGTATGTCCTGCATTGTGTCCACCTTGAAAACGTACAACTGCAGCAACGCGTGGTGTTAATAGATCAACAACTTTTCCTTTACCTTCATCGCCCCATTGCGTCCCTAAAATAATTAAATTTTTTGCCATGTTATTACCTTTTTCTTTTTCAACCCTCTCTCCCGCAAGCGAGAGGATGTCCACGTTTGGCGTGGACAGTTGAGAATTGATGCGTTAATTAAGATTTAGATTTACTTTGTGTTACATCAGTTTTATCAACATTATTAAAATATTTAAAAAATTGACCTGTCGGTTTGAGTACTAAGATATCTTGTCTTCGATTGAAACTATTTTTGTAGGCTTCAAGACTACGCCAAAACACATAAAAACCTGGTTCTTGATTATATGCATTGGTATAGATTGCAGCACTTTCCGCATCACCTTCTGCCATAATTTTTTTCATATCTGCTTGTGCTTTTGCTGCTATTAACATCACTTTAGCATCTGCTTCAGCACGAATGCTTTCAGCTTTTGCCTTACCCAGTGCACGATGTTCAAATGCCATACGTTCTCTATCGGCACGCATGCTTGCATAAATAGAACGCATTGCGTCTTGTGATAAATTAATTTGTTTAATACGTAAATCAACTATTGTTATGCCAAATTTCTTACAATTTGCATTTGCTTGCTGTTGAGCATTTTGTAATAACTTTGGATTAGTATTTGCAACTAAATCTTGCATGCTCTGCTTAGAAAAAATATTACGCAATAAATCATTTAATTGTTGTTCAAGAAGAATTTCAGCACGTAAAGTATTGCCGCCAGTGCTAGTAAAATACAATGGAATATCTGCAATACGCCATTTTATATAGTAATTTAATATCACATCTTTTTTATCGATATTCACAAAAGTGAAATCATCAATTTCTTTACTTTGAAGTTTAAGATCAAATAATTTCGCTTGCTGCAGCAATGGAATTTTAAAATGTAGACCAGGCTCTTTAACGCTTGCTTGTTCAGTTTTGTTTTGCTGAATTTTTCCCATAAATAAAACAATCGCACGTTGCCCTTCTTGAACAGTATAAAAACTTGTGTAAAGAACGATTAATAAAATAAAAATAACCATTAAATAACTTGTTCGAAATGAAGTCATCGTTTGTCTCCTGCATCTCGATTACCTTCTCGTTGTTGTCTTAACATTTGCATTCTTTGCATTCTCTCTTGTGCAGCAGCAACATAACCAGAAGACGTACCATCAGTTTCTTTTGATTGGGTAGTTATATTTTTTTCAGAAGAATCTGTGAGTTTATTTTGCGTTGGTGTAATTGATGATGTGTTTTCAGAAAACTGCATTAATTGTTCTAACGGCAAATAGATCATGTTATTTGCTGATGAGTCGATCACAATCTTGCTGGTCTTAGTTAAAATTGTTTCCATTGCATCGAAATACAATCTTTCTTTCATAATATTAGGTGCGCGTTGATACTGAGGTAACAATGCTAGAAAACGTTGCGTTTCTCCCTGCGCTTCTAAAATTACTTTTTGCTTATATGCATTTGCTTCTTGGGTTAAGCGTTGGGCTTTGCTTTGTGCAATTGGCAACATACTTTCGGCATATGCATTTGCTTGATTAATAAGACGTTTTTCATCTTCAAGAGCACGATTCGCTTCTTCAAATTTATCTTTCACTTCTTCAGGCGCTTGTGCTGGTTGCATCAATACATTATTAACCGCTATGCCTGTTTTATATAATGCTAAAATTTGATTGAGCTCCTGCATAACTTGCTGACTTAGTGTAGTTTGATTTGCTGCAAAAATTTCTTCTAAAGTATTTTTACCTATAACTTGTTGCATTGCAGTTGCAATTACTTGCTGCAAACTTTGTGTTGGATTAGAAGTATTAAATAAATATTCTTTTGAATTATTGATCCGATATTGCACAACCGCTGATACAGCAACAATTGATTCATCTTTAGTTAATAAATAAACCGGATCTTTTTGCGAGCCAAATGAAAGTTGATTTAGTTTGCCAACATTAACAATATGTTTTGTTTCTATTAATCGTGGAATCCAATGTGGGCCTGGACCAACTGTTTCAACATACTGTCCAAAACGTAAAATAACAGCCTGCTCAGCTGGCGAAACAATATAGATGCCTGACAATAACCAGATACTAAAGACAATCAATAAAACAACTGAGGTCATCCATTTGTGAATATGGCCAGAATATTGAGGTTGATGACTGAATTTTTTTTGAAAGAGATTTTTAAAGTTGTTCCAAAATTTACGCCATAATTCATCTAGTTCCGGTGGACGTTGTTGGTTTTGCCCAGTCCAAGGATCTTTATCTTTCCCACCCGGGGTATTCCAGGCCATAGTTGTCTCCCACAAGCCATCGAAAAACTAGATTCTAGGCACCGTATTTAAATGACGCAACAACACAATTTTAAAAATTTTCATGAAAAAATTTCTTGGTTTTTAAAACATCTTCTTCAATTTGCGCTTGAAGTGCTTCTAATGAATGAAAGCGCTTCTCATCACGAATTTTTTTTAAAAAAACCACTTTAATTTTTTGATCATAAATTTCTTTTTCGAAATCAAAGATATGTACTTCTAATAATAATCGCTGCCCATCAACGGTAGGTCTAAAACCAATATTTGCTATTCCATTCAAAATAACGTCATCGATCCCTTCAACTTGAATGGCATAGACGCCATATAAAGGTGAGACCAAACGCTTTAAAGTAATATTTGCAGTTTTAAATCCAATAGTACGACCACGCTTATCGCCATGAATGACCTTACCATATATATAGAATGGTCGTCCTAGTAGTGATTGCACTAATTCGAAATTCGCATCTGCTAGCGCTTGTCTTATTAAAGTACTACTTACTCGCAGCCCTTGAAATTGCACTGTTTCCAAACTAGTGACGGTCATATCATTGTTCATACCAAAATTTTTTAGCATTTGAAAACTGCCTTGGCGATCACGACCAAACCGAAAATCATCACCAATTAACAAAAAACCAACATTAAGCTTTTGCTTTAAGACAATTTTCATAAATTGTTCAGCATCTAATTGAGACAAAGTTTTATTGAATGGCAGACAGAGAATGGCATCAACCTCAAATTGTTTAAGTAATAAAATTTTTTCTTGAAGATTTGTTAATCTGGACTTAGCACGAGTACTTAGAAAATATTCTTGTGGTTGCGGTTCAAACAAAATAACAACAGAAGGCAAATGCCTTTTGATTGCTTCTTGTTTTAATTGATGAAGCAGTGCCTGATGTCCTACGTGCACGCCATCAAAATTTCCAATTGTTGCCACACAATCTTTCATATTAATTGGAATATTTTTAAGACCACGGATAAAAATCATAAGTTACATGCCTGTAAAAATTTTATTTTATGAAGTCGTACATCAAACCGTGAAAAAATTGCCAAATCAAGCTGCATTGTTATACTTCCCTCCCCCTATGCCGGGGTGGCGGAACTGGTAGACGCGCCAGACTCAAAATCTGGTGGTGGTGACACCGTGTCGGTTCGATTCCGACCCTCGGCACCAACCTTAAGCTTTTCCTTAAAAAGCATTTGCATAAGCCATTCCTTTTAATTTTGCGTGTTATACTCTTAAGTATCCATTTTGGTAATCAGGTAAAAAAAGTGGGTTTTATATGGCTATGCGAATTTTACTCATCGAAGACGATGAACTATTAGGGGACGGTATACAAAAGGGCCTAAGCCAATTTCCGGGGATGCGCGTAGATTGGTTAAAAGACGGGAACTCCGCACTTTCAGCCCTTCAATCCGAACATTTTGACGTTGTATTACTCGATTTGAATTTACCTGGAAAATCCGGGTTAGAGATTCTTAAATCATATCGAGATAGCGAAAATGATACGCCGGTCATTATCTTGACCGCCAAAGATGCTATTCAAGACCGAGTTAAAGGTCTAGATACTGGCGCAGATGATTACCTCGTCAAACCTTTTGATCTCAACGAATTATTAGCTCGAATCAGAGCGTTGAAGAGACGCTCGCTTAATAAAGTCGATCTCGTTCTTGTCTATGGCGATATCAGGCTCGATCCAACCGCTCATAGCGTGGTGTTTAATGGCCAAGAATTAAATTTACCAAGACGTGAATTCACGCTTTTACAAAAATTAATGGAAAATGTTGGACAAGTTCTTTCAAGAGAAAAACTAACTCAAGCCTTATATGGTTGGGGAGAAGAAATTGATAGTAATACGCTTGAAGTTCATATCCACAACTTGCGAAAAAAACTTAATCTTACGACTATTCGAACTATTCGCGGTATCGGTTATATGCTTGAAAAAGAAAAATGAACTTCTCACTTCGAAAATTTTTATTAATTAACTTTTTGCTCGCTATTTTATTAATGTCCTCGCTGACCGCGATGGGCATTTATTTTCTTAATTTAAAAGTTATTCAAGAACATATTGACGAAGTGCTTATTGAAACTGGCTTATCTTTTCAAGCTTTACTCGATGAGCCACTCAATCAACAAGAACTTAAAAAAATTCAGCTGTCTATCAATCAGATGCCTGAACAAACAATGGAAATTTTAAAAGTAAAATTATCTAAAACTAAGTCTCCGATGCATTTTCTTTATAAGAATAGAATCCAAATGCAAGTTTGGAATAATAAAAATGAGTTGATTTTATCTACTCGCGCAAGTCCGAAAGTATCTTTATCTCCAACTTTAGAAGAAGGTTTAAGTAAAGCGGATATCAACAATGTTGAGTGGCGAGTTTTTACTACGGTAAACCATAATTCAGGAATGAAAGTGATTATCGCTGCTGAGGAAAATATACCTAATGATCTAGCGCGCGATATTGCTAAAAATTATTTACTAACATTAGTGATTATTTTTCCAATCGCAGGGCT
>CAZYCO010000016.1:2327-5948 GCA_964645885.1 uncultured Gammaproteobacteria bacterium | reverse complement strand
ACGTTTTTGCGCTACAGCGGCAAAAGCACATATAAAATTGAAAATGTACCTATTGAAATCAAACCAGTTATTGATGAAATCAACCAACTATTTTTACGATTACAGCAAGTATTTGAACGTGAGCAACGTTTTGCTGCTGATGCGGCACACGAGCTGCGTACGCCGCTTGCTGCTCTTAAAACTCAAATGCAGGTTGCATTACAAACAAAAGATCTTAACGAGCGTGAAATCGCATTACAGAACGTGATGTTCGGCATCGATCGCAGCTCTCATATTGTTCAACAATTGCTAACTTTAAGTCGCTTAGCCCCTGGCGGTTCACACCTTGAAGAAATTGCACGCGTTGAACTTCCAAAATTAGCCGCTGACATTATTGCTCAACTTGTTCCAGCGGCGGTTTCAAAACAAATCGATATTGAATTAGCTGCAAATAAAGAAATGATTGAAATCGATGCGCATCCGGTGGCTTTAGGCATTCTTATTCGTAATCTTGTGGATAATGCCATTCGCTACACGCCTAGCCACGGCAAAATCAAAATTTCAGTTTTAGAAGATGAAGACAACAACTCTATTATTTTTCGCGTTGAAGATAATGGCCCTGGCATTCCAGCTGAATTACACAATCGTGTGTTCGAACGTTTCTTCAGAGTCATTGGTAACAAAACCACCGGCAGTGGTTTAGGTTTAGCGATTGTTGAGCAAATCGCAGTGCTACATCACGCTAAAGTGCAATTGAGTTCTCCAACTGTGGGCACGGGTTTAATTGTAGAAGTTATATTCCCAAAACCTTTACCTAATCACTCAACTCCCCTTATCAAAAAGTAATAAATTTTTTGTCAAAAAAGATAATGATCTAGCAATTATCGGCTCTATGTTAGTTACTCACAAAACCTGTGGATAACTCTGTTAACAATCACTGAAAAGAGAGTCGATCTTCAAGTAATTTCCGCAAGAAATTCAAATTGGCCAAGCCTTACTCAAAATGAAAAAATGCAGAAAAATCAATAACTTAAAAAATGTAATAATCATTTTTTGCAAAAAAACACTTAAAAAATAGTTCTAATCAATTTAAAAACAATGATCTGTGAACAATTTCATTTCCAACGAGATAAATTTAGCTTGATGTCAAGCAAATTTGATTTTTTATGCTAAAGAGATAACAACGTTGATATCAGAATAAGTACTTGATAGAGAAGCGTTCCCAAGACAAGCTAGAAGTAGACAAGGGAACAATAAAATGACTGAACATCAATTATTCGAAGCAATTCAAACTGGCGCAATACTAGTCACAGCAAATCGTCGATTAGCCAGTTTTTTTCAGCAAAAATTCATCGAATTTCAACTGCAGCGCTATAAAACTAGCAATATCTCCGCAGAAATATATTCATTCCAAGATTATTTACTTATTTCTTGGGAGAAAGTTGCTAATCAGCCAGCAATTTCCCGTAAAAAATTAATAACTTCTTTCCAAAGCCAATTAATTTGGCGCGATATTATCGAGAAAACCCCAATAAACGATGACTCAGCAGACAACTTACTCAATTTAGACGCGACCATAACAACTGCAATTCAAGCTTGGGAGCTCATCCATACCTGGAACTTGTCACTGGATACGTTACCCGTACCAAGCAAAGAGGATGAGCAGATATTCCAAATATGGGCTAAAAACTATCAAAACTATCTAATAGAAAATAATTACTTTGACCAAGCGACATTGTGTGACGAGGTCAGTTACTTGTTACAATCTGCTGATAACCTAAAAATCAGCCCATTTATTTTTTCAGGTTTTGATGCTTTTACCCCGCAACAACAATCGTTTATCAATATTTTGCAACGAAAATGCACTATTTCATTTTTTGATTTTAGTATCACTCCCCATGCAATCAGTCAGTTACCTTGTATTGATGAGTCCACAGAACTTGAATTAGCTGCTGAATTTTGCAAGCAACAAATATTAAAAGGCTGCAATTCTATTGCGGTGGTAATTCCTGATATGCAACAAAAACGAAATAAAATCGAACGTGTTTTTGGTCCTCTTGCTCATAATTTTAATATTTGCGGCGGAAAAGCCTTATCCGATTATCCGATTATTCATACTGCTCTAACAATATTGTCTTGTAGCGAAAAAACGCTCGCATTAAACACGATTAGTTATTTGATTCGTTCTCCTTTTATTTTGGGTGCGGAAAATGAAGGGTTAAAACGACAACAGCTTGATTACCTTGTTAAACAAGATGCGCAAGCAGAAATTACATTCCATAAATTATTAGCCTTAAGCAAAAAACAAAATTGCGATCATTTTTTAATTTTTTTACAGGAATTAATTGTTAAAAGTTCGGCACTAGAAAGCTGTAACGACTGGAGTAACTTTTTTATAAGAAAGTTAAAAGCTTGTGGTTGGCCTGGAGAACGAACAATTAATAGCGAAGAATTTCAAACTATTGAACGTTTTCAAAAATTACTTGTCGAAGAATTTGCGCCATTAATTTTAAATTCAAAACAAATTAGTTTTAAAACTGCAAATGAGATTTTAACAAAACTTTGTCAGCAAACTATTTTTCAAGCTAAAAAGGTTGATCAAGCTCCCGTCCAAATACTTGGAATACTTGAAGCGTCAGGAATGACATATGAAAAAATTTGGGTAACTAGTTTAACTGAAAAGCAAATGCCACTTCCGCCATCGTTAAACCCATTTTTATCTTATGAAATGCAGCGTCAATTGCAGATGCCTCACTCCACTGCTGAACGTGAATATGAATTTGCTCAAAAATTAATTAAACGTTTCACTCAGAGTGCAAATGAAATAATTTTTAGTTTTCCAAATTATAATGATGATGAAATTATCTATCCAAGCCCACTAATCGAACATTATCAAATGGCAACACCAGAAACGCTACAAATTAGCTTAAAAACCATCGAACATAATTTTATTCCTCTAGAACATACACCAAACTATTCGATCCCTTTTAATAAAAATAAAGAAGTCTTGCGTGGTGGCAGTAGTGTTTTAAAAGAACAAGCGCTTTGCTCATTTAAAGCGTTTGCAACATATCGCCTACATTGCACTGCTATTCCTGAAGCTTTATTTGCAATCAGTGCTCGTGAGAGAGGTAATATTATTCATAAAGTATTAGAGATAATTTGGAAGAAATTACAATCAAAAGAAAATTTAAAAAATAATTTTTCTGAAGAACAAGATTCGCTTTTTATTGGTTTTATCTCTAAAGAAATTACTCATGTTTTACAGCAATATGATTTGTCAGAACAAATTTTTGATTTGGAAAAACAGCATATTCTCGATTTATTACTGCAATATTTTAAGGCTGAATTAGAACGAGAAGATTTTGTAGTATGCGATATTGAAAAGAAAATGCAGCTTACATTAAAAGATTTTCAATTAAATTTACGTATTGATCGTATTGATCGCCTACAAAATGGCAAACTTGCGATCATTGATTACAAAACCTCTGAATGTAAAACCTCAGAATGGTTTGGTGAACGTCCTACTGCACCTCAATTACCTTTATATGCAGCGTTTTACCAACCTTCTCCTAGTCAAATTTTATTTGCTCAGTTGAAGCGAGGAAATTGCGAATTTATTGGTGTCAGTGAATTTGAAAC
>CAZYCO010000016.1:0-2317 GCA_964645885.1 uncultured Gammaproteobacteria bacterium | reverse complement strand
GACTGGAGTTCAGACGTGTGCTCTTAGAGAAAACAAAATTAACTGATTATGAATGGCAACAACAATTAGCAGCGTGGAAATCAACATGTGAACAATTAATAGAAAATTTTCAACAAGGTGATATTGTATTAAATCCACATTCTGCCAAAAAACCTTGTACAAACTGTGAATTAAAAACGCTATGCCGCATCTTTGAGACCAATGAATATGAACGCATTACCAATTGATCAATCTGAACGTTTACAAGCACTTGACACCTATCAATCGTTTATCGTGCAAGCTCCTGCTGGTTCAGGAAAAACTTATTTACTTACTCAACGCTATTTAAAATTGCTTGCGGAAAATTGTTCAGAGCCAGAAAGCATTTTAGCGCTAACTTTTACTAATAAAGCAGCAAATGAAATGCGCGCCCGTATTTTAACTGCACTTAAAAAAGCAAAAGAAAATTCATTTGGTCCAAACGAACAAATGTTGGCAGAACTTGCGAAGAAAGCATTAGAGCGTAATGACAAATTAAAGTGGAATATCTTACAAAACCCACATCGATTGCGAATTCAAACACTTGATGCTTTTAGCCTTTATTTAGCGCAGCAGCTACCTATTACTTCGCGTTTTGGTACTGCGACCAAAATTACTGATTCAGCGCAGAACCTTTATCAAAAAGCTGCAAGACAACTTTTGCAATCACTTAAAAAGCAACAGATATCAGAAGCTTTACAGAACTTAGTATTGCATTTAGAAAACAATTACCAGCGCTTAGAAACTTTATTGAGCGATATGTTAAGTCATCGTGATCAATGGTTACCACTACTGTTACAACAACAGCATTCTCTTCGTGAAATTTTAAATCAAAATTTAGCGATTATTATCGAACAAATTATTGTTGAAGCTCATCAATCGATTCCAAAAGAAATAAAAACAGAGCTATTGGAATTATTAGAATTCTCTCTTAAGCAATCTTTTCTTCCTGATACATCAATAGAGCAATTTAGTGATTGGCAAAAAATTGCTGAATTATTCTTAACAAAAGATGGTTCTTTTCGAAAAACTGTAAACAAAAATCAGGGCTTCCCTTCTGTTAGTGATACCAAAAATCCAGATGAGAAATTATTATTTAAAGAGATGAAGCAAAAAATGGAAAATTTTCTATTAAATTGCAGCGAAAAAAATTATCTGATTTTCAAACAAAATTTACATGCTTTGCAACAAGCGCCTGATTATCCGTATCGCGATGAACATTTCGAAATTATTGAAGCATTATTTTTATTACTACCATTGTTAACTGCAGAATTAATGCTAATTTTTAAAGAGCAACAATGCGTTGATTTTATTGAAATACAACAAAGAGCATTGTTTGCCTTAGGAGATATTGATGATCCTACTGATGTTACACTTAAACTCGATCATAAAATTGAGCATGTGCTAATAGATGAATTTCAAGACACTTCAATTAGCCAATTTCAATTGCTACAAAAAATAACCCAAGGTTTTATTGAAGGCGATGGCCGAACTCTTTTTTTAGTAGGCGATCCAATGCAATCTATTTATGGCTTTCGCGCAGCAGAAGTAGGGATTTTTTTACAAGTAAAATATAATGGTATCGGTAATATCAAACCGACTTTTCTACAATTAAAAACAAATTTCCGCAGCCAAAGCTCGTTAGTGAAATTTTATAATGAAATCTTTGAATCTGCATTTCCCAAACAAGATAACATTCACGAAGGCGCTATTTCATATGCGCCTTCAGAAGCATTCGCTTTAGAAAATCAGGATAATAATGGTGAAATTGTACAAGGTGAATTTGATAATGAAGAACAAGAATGTAGTTTTATCGTTGAGCAAATAAAACAAATTCAACAACAATCTCCAGATGACACTATTGCGATCTTGGTACAAAAACGTTTTTATTTGAAATCGTTACTACCTTTGTTACAACAACATCAAATTCATTATCAAGCTGTAGACATTGAAAATTTATTCGAGAAAAGTTTAATTCAAGATTTATATGCGTTAACGCGCGCAATTTTATTTTTACATGATCGAATTGCTTGGCTCAGTATTTTACGTGCACCGTGGTGCGGTTTAACACTTAATGATTTACATAGTATTGCTAGCACTGCTGAAACAATTTTAATTTGGGAAAGAATTATAAATCACGCTGCTCTTTCTATTACTGATGACGCTAAAACTAGATTAAATTTTATTGTGCCTATTCTTGCGCAAGCGTTACAACAAAAACAACGTTATAGTTTACGCACAGTAGTTGAACAAACTTGGTATAAATTACGTGGCGATAGCTGCTTAACACAATTACAAG
>CAZYCO010000015.1:11488-40002 GCA_964645885.1 uncultured Gammaproteobacteria bacterium | reverse complement strand
TGGTACAGAAATTCCAGATGAAGAAGCAGAAAAAATTACCACAGTTCAACAAGCAATTAATTATATTCAAAGCCGTATGAAAGAAAACGCTTAATCCATTTTTGGGTTAGCGTTTTTTTTGGTTTAAACAAAAAAGGTAAAAAAACGTGAAGCGTAGAGTAGTTGTAACAGGACTTGGTATGGTTTCACCTTTAGGTCTTACTGTAGGTGAAACATGGAAAAACATTATCGCTGGTAAAAGCGGTGTTGAAACAATTAGCTGGCTAGATAATCCAGAAAATTATCCATGCCGTATTAGTGCTTCTGTTAAGAACTTCACGCCTGAAAACTACATTAATCCAAAAGATGTCAAAAAAACCGATGTATTTATTCAGTTCGGTGTTGCTGCTACTGAAGAAGCATTAAAAGATGCAAACTTTCCAGCAGTTACAGAAGAAAATGCGCATCGTGTTGGTGTAATTGTAGGATCAGGTATTGGTGGTTTACCGATGATTGAAAAAAATCATCAACAATTACTCGATAGCGGCCCAAGACGTGTTTCTCCTTTTTTTATTCCTGGCGCCATCATCAATATGGTTGCAGGACAAATTTCTATTAAGCATGGTTTTAAAGGACCAAATCTTTCTATCGTCACTGCATGTACTACAGGTAGTCATTGTATTGGACATGCTGCACGTATCATTGCTTACGGTGATGCAGATGTAATGATTGCAGGTGGATCAGAGATGGCAACTACACCATTAGGATTGTCTGGTTTCTCTGCGTGTCGTGCATTGTCTACACGTAACGATGATCCTCATCGTGCCAGTCGTCCATGGGACAAAGACCGCGATGGTTTCGTTCTAGGTGATGGAG
Source organism: uncultured Gammaproteobacteria bacterium (assembly GCA_964645885.1). GTDB lineage: Bacteria > Pseudomonadota > Gammaproteobacteria > CAZYCO01 > CAZYCO01 > CAZYCO01. Next base: position 39,147 of record CAZYCO010000015.1, on the reverse strand, counting down.
CAGGTATTTTAATTTTAGAAGAATATGAACACGCAAAAAAACGTGGCGCAAAAATTTATGCTGAATTAATCGGTTTTGGTATGAGTGGTGATGCTTATCACATGACGTCACCAGATGAACATGCGACAGGATTTGTTGCATCAATGACTAACGCAATGCGTGATGCCAACATTAAACCTGAGCAAGTGCAATATATTAATGCTCATGGCACATCTACTCCTGCGGGCGATCCACTTGAAGCATTAGCAGTTAAAAAATGTTTTGGTGAGCATGCTTACAAATTAGCAGTGAGTTCTACTAAATCAATGACTGGACATTTATTAGGTGCAGCAGGCGCAATTGAAGCTATCTTTTCAGTACTTGCTATTCATGATCAAATCGCACCACCAACGATTAATCTTGATAATCCAGATGAAGGCTGTGATTTAGATTTCGTTCCGCATGAAGCACGTTCAATGAAACTCGATGTTGTAATGTCAAATTCATTTGGATTTGGCGGAACAAATGGAACGTTAGTATTTAAGAAAGTTGAAGAATAAAAAACATAATCTTCTTTTCAAATTGTAGGGTGGACAAAGCGATTAGCGTGTCCACCATTTTTATATTTGGTTGGCACAAATGCTTTGCATTTTTTGCTCACCCTACAACAGTTCCGATGTGTGGGAGAGGTCTAAATTAACGTGCGAACTGTAAAACGTATTTTTGTTTTCATCATTTTATTTATCGTCATTTTATTGACGATTGATTTAGTTCTTTTCTTAAAATCACCAGTTATTAATCATTCTGCACTTGAACCAAATCACAATTATGTCAGCTACGACATTAAACCCAATACTGATTTAATCGATTTGCTAACAGATCTCTCACATAAAAATATTATTAAACGACCAGTCTATCTTTACGTCCTTGCACAAATAACGTTTAAAGCACATATCCATGTTGGTGAATATCATTTTTATGACACTGCAACACCATCCCAATTTTTAAATCAAATTAATAAAGGTCGCGTGGTACAACATCGTTTGACTATTATTGAAGGTTGGACATTTAAACAAATGATGTCTCTCATTCAACGTAATCCTTATTTACAGCATGAATTAACAGGTTTAACACCAACAGCAGTCATGGCGCGTTTGGGATATCCAGGAGAATATCCAGAAGGCATGTTTTTTCCTGATACTTATTTTTTTCCAAAGGGAATGACGGATGTTGAATTTTTGCAACGTGCTTATTTGTTAATGCAAAAAAAATTATCTAAGGAATGGCAAAATCGTGCAGCGAATTTACCTTATGCGAATATGTATGAAGCATTAATTATTGCATCAATGATTGAAGAAGAAGCGATGAGCGCCAATGAACGTGCAATTATTGCTGGTGTGATTATCAATCGTTTGAAAAAACAAATGCGCTTACAAATTGATCCAACTGTTATGTATGGTCTGCAAGATCAAAATAGTTTTAATGGCAAATTATTAAGAAGTCATTTGCATATTCCATCGATCTATAACACATACACCAATGCAGGCATACCACCAACACCAATCTCAATGCCAGGATTAGCATCCATTTATGCAGCGCTTCATCCGCAACATCATAATTATTTGTATTATGTTTCCAATGGCAATGGTACCCATACGTTTTCTGAAAATTTAGAGCAACATAATCAAGCGATTAAACAATATCGAAGGCATCAACAAAATGAGCAATAAAAAAAGCGTTTTTATCACAGTGGAAGGGATTGAAGGCGTTGGTAAATCAACACAAACCACTTTTATTGCAGATTATCTTCGCAAAAAAAACTTAACTGTTTGTCAAACGCGTGAACCAGGTGGAACAAAAATTGCTGAAAAAATTCGCGCTATTTTGTTGAGTCATCATGATGAACAAATGGCATCTGATACCGAATTATTATTAATGTTTGCAGCGCGTGCCCAGCATTTAGCTGTTGTTATTCAACCTAATTTAGCGAGCGGTAATTGGGTGGTATGTGATCGATTTACTGATGCAAGTTTTGCTTATCAAGGCGGCGGTCGCAAAATAGAATGGCAACGCATTGAATTACTCGAAAAATTTACTCAAGAAAATTTACAACCTGATTTAACAATTTTATTAGATATGGATGTAAAACTAGCTTTATCTAGAGCGAAAGCCAGAAGTCATCCAGATCGTTTTGAATCTGAGCATTTAGATTTTTTTGATCGTGTTAGATATGGTTATTTAGAGCGTGCAAAACAATATCCAAATCGCTTCAGAATTATTGATGCTGATCAATCAATTGAAAAAATCGAACATGAAATTTCAACTATTTTAGATTCGCTATAACAACTATGAATAAACAATGGCAACAACTTATTAGTTTTTTACAAAAAGATCGCTTACCACATGCGTTGTTATTTGTGTCTGATTCAGCGCAAATAGTTCTGTCATTTGCCGAAGATTTCATCCAGCTTTTGTTATGTGAACAAAATAAAACCGGCCAGAGCTGTAACGCTTGCCGCTCCTGTTTATTAATAAAAGCCGATACGCATCCTAATATTATTCGTATTAAAACATTAGAAGAGAAAGAAACAATTAAAATTGATCAAATTCGTGATTGTATTGAAGCATTGCAACATACGGCGGTGATTGGCCATCGAAAAGTAGTATTAATTTCATTAGCAGAACAAATGAATGTTGCTGCAAGTAATGCGTTGTTAAAAACATTAGAAGAACCAATTGGTGATACTTTTTTTATTCTGATTACACAAAATATTCATGCTTTATTGCCGACTATTAAAAGTCGTTGTCAAAAAATAAATTTTCCTGCAACTTTAAAAATTGAAGTTCCAGAGGAATTTTACAAAAAATTCAATTTATTTTTTAATAAAGAATTATCATTGTCCGATTTTGTTACATGGTGCTTAAAGCAATATAATTTAAAGCAGAATTTAAATTATTTATTCCAAATATTTTTTGATTTGGCTAAAAAAAATTATCAACACAATCTTACAAATCACAATATTTTTAAATCTTACGATCAATTAATCTCAATTGAAAAAACACTGCTTGAAAATGTTCACTTAAATGAGCAATTAGTAATGGAAAATTTACTAATTGAAATCTTAAACAAAAATTAATTTTATATTTTCTTTATTAATAAAACTTTAATTTTAACTTGTTAGAATTTTGCCTTTTATTAATCAAGAGAAGCGTTATGTTAAAAGAAATACAAGTAGAAAAAATATTTAACACAGGAAACAACGATAATAATCAACATTGTCAAACTATTAATACTGAAATTGAACAAGTAGCTACATTCGATGATTTTCAAAAAGATTGGATTGGTGCAGTTCATGATTATCAAAAAATTAATGAACGTTGGCAAACAGCAGGAAAATATATACCTAAAGTCTTGGCTCTTATTGTTGGTTCAGCAGTAGTAGATGGCTTTACTAATTCAATTTTAGAACGCAGTCAAAATTCACCATTTAATTACAATTTTTTGTATTTTCAATATTCATTGGCCGTAGCAGCAGGATTTTCAAGTTTTTATGCTTGGTATAAATATGAAGAGCATAAAAAAATAAGTAAAATGCATGGCATTGAATTAGTGCAAGAATTTATTGAACAAAAATCTAAACTTGAACAAGTTTGGATTAGTTTTCAAGGTGAAATTGAAAATTTTAGCAATAAAAATAATCCGCAAATTCAAGCTCATATCAATGAAATTCAAACTGCATTTGAAATATTGCAACATCAACAAGTACAACAAATGTTTAATGATTTAAATTTGAATCTTGAGCAAAGTTATTTGAATGCAATAACACAAACTGCAGAAATGGATGCTGAAATAGAACAAGGCTATACAAGAGAAAACTTTCTAAATTTAACTTCTAATGAGGATTTAAATGCTGTTATTGCTAGTATTGATAAAATTTTTACTCACATTTTTGCTATTCAGAAAATTATCGGGCAACAACAAAACCAAGTAGCACAAGAAACGAGTTTTATTTCAACAATGAAGAATTATGCGCGATATGGTATGTCTGTTGTAAGCAACACTGTTGGTAAAGTTTCAAGAAGAAGATGAAGAAATAGAATTAATTCATAACAGACATCATCGTTCTTGAATTTAAATAGATACTTCCAGGATAAGCTTTTTTAGCTTATTCTGGGATAAATAATAAATTTTCAAGGAACGATAAATGCTAGTCGATTCTCATTGCCACTTGAACGATTTAGATTTAACTCAACATCAAAATCTAGAAAATGCGATAAAAGCTGCAGCAGATAATGGTGTGAATTATTTTTTAAATGTTTGTATTGATCTCGAACACTTCCCTCAAACTTTAAAAATTGCAGAACAATATTCAAACGTTTTTGCGTCTGTAGGTTTACATCCTAATGAAAAAGTTGAACATGAACCTAATGAAGAGCAATTAATTAAATTAGCAAATCATTCAAAAATTATCGCGATTGGTGAAACTGGTTTAGATTATTTTCGCAGTGAAGGTGATTTAACTTGGCAGCAAAATAGATTTAGACATCATATTCGTGCAGCTAAAAAAACGGGCAGGGCGATTATTGTTCATAGTCGTGATGCCGAAGATGACACTATTGCTATCTTAAAAGAAGAAAATGCCAAAGACGTAGGTGGGGTTTTGCATTGCTTTACCGGTACACTGGATATGGCTAAAAAAGCGCTAGATTTAGGCCTTTATATTTCTTTTTCAGGAATTGTTACTTTTAAAAATGCTGCCGCATTACAAGAAGTTGCAAAATATGTACCACTTGATCGTATGCTTGTTGAAACGGATTCACCTTATTTAGCACCCGTTCCTCATCGCGGTAAAGCTAATGAACCAGCATATGTAAAATTTGTAGCAGAATTTTTAGCGCAATTGCGTAATGAACCATTTGATTTAATTGCTGAAACAACAACCGAGAATTTTTTTAAATTATTTAAACTTGCTACTCGATAAAAATTATTAAAAAAGGAACATGAAAATGTTTAATGCTATAACTATTCATCTGATCCAGCTTGAGGATAATTACTCTGATTATCTCAAACAAATATCAGATTTTCAGGTAGAAAAAATAGTTATTTCATTTGAAAATATGCAAACTGCTGACAATATTGAAAGAAGATTATCTTGGTTAACTGAGTTATTAAATTCGGCTCAAAATAATATTACAGAAGTTCAATTTTATTTTCCGACTTTTAATTTAAATTGCTTTTATACATCGAATTACTGCAATGATTTTTTGAATAAAAATACAAAGTTACAAGGAGTAGAACTAATAACAAATAATTCATATTTTAAATTATATTTTAACTTATTAATTCAGACAGCTAATCAAAATATAGAGGAATTAACTGCTGAATTCTTAGAAAATACTATCAGCCCTGAAAGTGCATTGTATTTCTTATTAAATTTTCTAAAAGCGCAATTTCCACAATTTAAAATTGATCATGCTTATTTTTCACAAGTAAAAACCATTTGTAATTTTTTTACTTGCCAAGATGATCCAATTCATGATGTTGCTAAAGCATTAAGAAAATTAGGTATAAATCGAAATGTTAATTTTGCAGAAGTAAATCAAGCGTTAAAAGATATTATCGAAGAGCATGATAATAAATTTGATAACGAGGAATTTGTTTCATTAATTAAATGCAGCAAGGTGTTTGACAAAATTTTTAGTAGTTATGTTCCTCATTCAAATGATTATCCATTGAATTTTTAAAAATTTCCTGATTATTTAACCCTTGATATATGGATTCGAACCATCAAGGGTTTAGATCACAAATTATTGCTTCTCACAACATACTAAATAATTCACTGATACATCACTTTTTAACGAAGCAGTTTTAGTTAGAGGATTATAGTGCATACCTTTGATATCAATAATTTTTAAATTATGTTTTCGGCACCAGTTATCTAATTCTGATGGTTTAATAAATTTAGAATATTCATGGGTATTTTGCGGTACTAAATGCAGCAAATATTCAGCGCCAACAATTGCTAGCAAAAATGCTTTAGCTGTGCGATTGATAGTTGAGAAAAATATTCGACCATTTTTTTTTGTTAATTTTGCACAATGAGCAACAATACTTTCAGGATCAGGAACGTGTTCTAATAATTCCATGCAAGTGACAACATCAAAATGATGAGGATGCTGCTCAGCAAAATGTTCAACACCAATTTTATGATAATGAATAGGTAATTGATTGGCTTTGGCATGCAATTTCGCAACGCCAATTAATTGAGTAGATAAATCTATACCATAAATTTCATGTGGGCCTGCTTTAGCTAAGCTTTCAGTTAAAATGCCGCCACCGCAACCAACATCTACTATATTTTTTCCTGCAAGTGTAACGTGGTCAGTTACAAACCTTAAACGAGTGGGATTAATTTGATGTAATGTGCGCATATCACCATTTTCATCCCACCATAAGTGTGCTTTTTCATCAAATTTAGCAATTTCATTTGGATCAACGTTATGTTCTTGCATGTCATTTCCTTAATAAATGAAATGGTAAAAAGAAGTCTTGAACAGTTTTATTATGAATAAAAGAAATATTATATGGATGTTCAGCTTCAAATAATTCAAAACTTTTAACTGCCGGTATTTTTTTAATCGTTTTTGCAATATTTCCCAGCAATATTAATTTAATTTTAGGCTGAGTTTCAGCTAATTGCGATAATAATGAATACATAAACGGTTGCCACGCTTTGGCATCAACGTGTACTGGTGCTTGGCTTAATACTAAAGACGCATTTAATAATAAAAATCCGTTATCTAATAAATGGTTAAATAAATCACTAATTGTCGATACAAAAGGTGTTTTATCAAGCTTTGCTATTGCGGTTTGTGATGTGTCATCTGGATCTAAATAATTTTCTGATACCAATAACATTTTGATGAAATTTCGAAGTGAAGTTGCTCGATTTACTTCTTTTGAAAATCCAGATTTAGACCATAGTTCTTTGACGTTGTTATCCCAAAAAGCATAACCGTTTGCCGATACGGCACGTGGATAAGGTGATTCACCAAATAATATGTAGTGTGTTTTAGATAGAGGAAGAGAAAATGCGCGAAAAATAGAATCTTTTCCTGGCAACCATGAATTATATTTTTCTAATTCAGCTAAGTAATCAGGCGATACCGTTTCTAGTGCTTTTTTAACGATTGGTTGCCAACTTGGATCTATGACGGTGAAGCTATTTTCTAACATGGGTGAATCCTTTTAATGAAATTAGCCAATTCCGTAGCAATCATGCTAGCACGTTGGTTTTGCAATCAAAATTATTTCATTTCCTATGTAATTTAATATTTTAGGCTACATTTATAAAAATTATTTAACGAAAAATTTTTATTTATGTTTTAACTTTAATTACAAAATTTGTGACTATCATAAATATTTTGAAGAAATCAGTTTACCTCTCCAAATGGAGAGGTCGCAGCGTTAGCTGCGAGTGAAGGGATAAGATAAAATGAAAAAAAAATTTGCAAAAAAATTTCGAAAAAATGCGACAGATGTAGAATCTATTCTCTGGTATCACTTAAGAAATAGAAATTTTTTAGGTTACAAATTTCGTCGTCAAATGCCTATTGGAAATTTCATTGTGGATTTTGTTTGTATTGAAAAACAATTAATCGTTGAACTTGATGGTGGACAGCATGCAGAGACAATTCAATATGATCAGCGACGAACTAAAACATTAAATGCAATTGGATATCAGATTTTAAGATTTTAGAATAATGAAGTACTCGAAAATTTAGCAGCCGTTTTGCAGAAGATTGAAGCTTATTTAAATTAGATTCCCCTCACCCGCTCGCGCAGTGCGCGAGCGGCTTCTCCCGTTGGAGAGGTAAAGGAACATATTTAGAGTCGTATTTCCCCCCCCAACCACAGGTCCTATCACGAATTCCTTCAGAAATATCAAATTCTGCCGATATTCCTTATATATAAGATTCTCTGCCGGGGCGGTTGCCGTTATAATCCGCGGCAAATTTTTAACCTGGTTTGTGGAACTAGAGGATTTAGAAAAATGACCCAAGATCATGACGATAGCAATAAAGAAATTCTTAAAAAAGTAATGAATGAAATTCAAAAAAAGCTTCCGGCTGATCAAGCTAAATATCTCACCCTTTTCGTCAAACAATTTTACGGCACCATCGGTAATGAAGACTTAAGTGAGCGTAATTTTATCGATTTATATGGTTCCATTTTGTCTTTTTGGGATTTCATGGAAAAACGCTCTCAAGGCGAAATCAAAATTCGAGTTTATAATCCGCAGTTCGAACAAGACGGCTGGCAATCTACTCATACTATCGTCGAAATTTTACAAGCTGATAAACCATTTTTAGTTGATTCCGTCACCATGGAATTACAACGTCTTGGCTTTAATATTCATTTAATTGTGAGTTTAGGTAGTTTAAAAGTGCGTCGTAGTGACGATGGCACATTATTGGAAGTATTTCCGCGCGGTACTACTTATCCAGTTGATGTAATAACTGAATCTGCAATGTATCTTGAAATTGATCGCATTACTGATGAACCAATTTTAGAAAATATCAGACGTAATTTGCAGCGCGTTTTGAATGATGTGTGTGTAATTGTGAGTGATTGGAAACCAATGCTTGAAAAAGTTAAACAAGCATATGATGAATTAAATCGCTTTAAAAAATTCGAATTATCGGAAATTAATGAATCAAAAGAATTTTTACATTGGTTAATGAACGATAATTTCACTTTGTTAGGTTATAGAGATTACGATCTAATAACAGATAAAAAACACAAAGCATTACGTGCAGTAGAAGATAGTAGTTTAGGATTATTTCGTGCAGAAGAGTTTGCACGTCTACCAAAAGAATTCAACGAACATTCCTTAGAATATCAACGTTTAATTCATACTCCACAAATTCTCACCATTGCTAAATCTGATTTGCAATCAACCGTACATCGTCCTGCATACATGGATTTTATCGGTATTAAACGCATCAATAAAAAAGGCGATTTAATTGGTGAACGTTGGTTGTTCGGTTTATTTACTGCTTCTGCTTACAACACCAGTGCCCAATTAATTCCATTACTTGGTCATAAAATTGCATCAGTAATTAAAGCTGCAGAAGTCACACCAAGTAGTCATGCCGGAAAAACATTATTAAATATTTTAGAAACATTACCACGTGATGATTTATTTCAAGCAGATGCAGCTGAATTATTACGTTTATCAATGGGCATCTTGCAAATGCAAGAACGCCAACGTATTCGAATGTTTGCACGCAAAAGTGAATACACACGCTTAGTTTCTTGTTTGGTTTATATTCCACGTGAACGTTTTAGTACTGAGTTACGTCAAAGCATGCAACAAATTTTAGAAGAATCGTTTCATGCTAAAGAAATTATGTTTTCTACTCGTTTTTCAGATTCTGCACTTGCACGTATTCACTTTGTTATTCGTATTGAACCAGTTGTAAATCAACATTTTGATTTTGATGACATTGAACGCAAATTAATTGAAGTAGGGCGTTCATGGAGAGAAGATTTAAAAGATTATTTAGTTGAATATTATGGTGAAGAAAAAGGTAACGCTTTATTACAGCGATATGGCAATGCATTTCCTGCAAGCTACCGCGAACATTTTTCAGCACGTTTAGCAGTTTATGATATTCAACACATTGAAAATGTTGTAGCTGGTAAACCACTTGAAATGAATTTTTATAAACCAGTCGATGAAACTGGCGGTTTATTACGTTTCAAAGTTTATCGCTTAAATCAAAGTATTCCATTGTCTGATGTATTACCTATTTTGGAAAACATGGGATTGCGTGTAATGAGTGAGCAACCTCATGCTATTACTTTTCCAGACGGTAAAATTGCTTGGATTAACGATTTTGGTATGTATCACACGCATGGTATTGAAGTGGATACGCATACCATTAAAGAAATTTTCCAAGATGCGTTTGCGCATATTTGGTTTGGTGAAGCAGAGAATGATGGCTTTAACAAATTAGTTATTAGTGTTGGTATTTCATGGCGTGATGTTTCCGTGTTTCGTGCTTATGCAAAATATTTACGTCAAACTGGATTTACCTTCAGCCAAAGTTATATCGAACATGCATTAGTGAATAATGGTGGTATTGCTGCACGTTTAATTACGTTATTTAAACTGCGTTTTGATCCAACGTTGGCATTTAAATCAGATGCTCAAATCAATCAAATTGAAGAAGAAATATTATCGGCATTAGATGCAGTTGCTAATCTGGATGAAGATCGAATTTTGCGTCGCTATTTAGATTTGATGCGTGCCACATTGCGTACAAACTATTATCAAACAACAGATGATGGCCAACATAAATCCTACATTTCATTCAAATTAAATTCACAAATTATTCCAGATTTACCTCTACCACGTCCTATGTTTGAAATTTTTGTTTATTCACCACGTTTTGAAGCAGTGCATTTGCGTGGTGCAAAAGTAGCGAGAGGTGGTATTCGTTGGTCAGACAGACGAGAAGATTTTCGTACTGAAATTTTAGGCTTGATGAAAGCGCAACAAGTTAAAAACGCAGTAATTGTTCCTGGCGGTGCGAAAGGTGGATTCTTTCCAAAAATGTTGCCACATGATGGCGATAGAGAAGCAATACAAGCAGAAGCGATTGCGTGTTATCAAAATTTTATGCGCGGTATGTTAGATCTCACTGATAATTTACAAAATGGCAAAGTGGTTCCGCCTAAACAAGTCGTACGTTACGACGAAGATGATCCTTATCTCGTTGTTGCTGCTGATAAAGGAACAGCGTCGTTTTCAAATATCGCGAATACAATTTCTGCGGAATATAACTTTTGGTTAGGTGATGCATTTGCCTCAGGCGGTTCTGCAGGTTATGACCATAAAGCAATGGGAATTACTGCTCGTGGTGCTTGGGAATCAGTGAAACGACATTTCCGTACTTTAAATTTCGATATGAATACCACTGATTTTACAGTAGTTGGTATTGGTGATATGGCTGGAGATGTTTTTGGTAACGGTATGTTGTTATCAAAACACATTAAGTTAATTGCTGCATTCAATCATATGCATATTTTTATTGATCCAAATCCAGATCCAGATATTAGTTTTCAAGAACGTAAACGTTTATTTGAATTACCACGCTCAGCTTGGTCAGATTACACACCAAGCTTAATTTCGAAAGGTGGCGGCGTTTTTAAACGTTCTGAAAAATCGATCAAAATTACACCTGAAATGAAAGAAGCATTGGGCATCACACAAGATTCAATGATCCCAAATGATTTAATTCGCGCAATTTTAAAAGCACCAGTCGATTTATTATGGAATGGTGGTATCGGTACTTTCGTTAAAGCTGTAAATGAACGTAATGTTGACGTTGGTGATCGTACGAATGATGCGATTCGTATTAACGGTACTGAATTAAGATGCAAAGTAGTAGGTGAGGGTGGAAATCTTGGCTTCACTCAGTTAGGACGTATCGAATATTCATTAAATGGTGGTTTAATTTATACCGACTTTATTGATAATTCCGCTGGCGTTGATTGTTCAGATCATGAAGTCAATATCAAAATTCTGCTTGATGCTGTTGTCAGCAACGGTGATATGACTATCAAACAACGTAACGCTTTTTTAAGCGAAATGACCGATGAAGTTGCAGCGTTAGTGTTAAAAGACAATTACGATCAAACACAAGCAATTAGTCTTGCAGCACAGCAAGCACCAATCAATATCGAACTCCATACTCGTTATATTGCTGATTTAGAACGTAGTGGAAAAATTGATCGCACACTTGAATCATTACCAGATGCCAAAGTACTACAAGAACGTAAATTGGTTGGTTTAGGTTTAACCCGTCCAAGCCTTTGTGTGTTATTGGCATACACTAAAATGATTTTGAAAGCTGAAGTATTAACAACCAATGTGCCCGAAGATAAATCTTTATCTTATTTGCTTGAAAAAGAATTCCCAAAACCAGTGTACGAACGCTACAGAAAGCAAATGGAACAACACAGTTTGCGTCGTGAAATTATTGCAACACAGCTAGTCAATAAAATGGTAAACGAAATGGGTTTTACTTTTGTTTATCGTTTACAAGATGAAACTGGTGCTCCTGTTTCGGCAATAGTTCGTGCTTATATTATCGCGCGTGAAATTTTCCAAATGGATGATATTTGGAATGAAATTTTACGCTTAGACGATAAAGTTCCCGCTGAAGTCCAAATTCAAATGTTATTACAGGTTACACGATTGATTCGTCGCAGTACCCGTTGGTTATTACGCAATCGTCGTATGCGTTTAGATATCCACAATGAAATCGAACAATTTTCACCAGGAGTGCAATTATTAACAAAAGAATTACCAAACTTAATTATTGATCCTGAACTATCCTATTATAAGGACATTGTAAAAAATTACGTTGCTAACGGCGTATCCGAAGGTTTGGCAATTAAAATTGTCAGTACCCGTGGCTTGTTGTCAGCGCTGGATATTATTGATGCAGCAAAACATTTTAACTTTGAAATTTTAGATGTTGCTTCAATGTATTTTGCAATTGGACATCAATTGGAATTAGGTTGGTTACGTTCACAAGTGATTGAACGTACAGTTGAAAGTCAATGGGAATTACTGTCCCGTGAAGCGTTACGCGATGATTTAGATTGGCAACAACGCCAATTGGCGATCAGCATTTTAGCGCATGAAGAAGGCGGTAAATTAAAAACAAAAGAAGAACGATTAAAATCGTGGTTGAAAAAATATCACAGTTTAATTGAGCGCTGGCATGTCATGTTGAATGAATTACGTGCAAGTCCAGCAGTAAGTTTTACTATGATTTTTGTGGCAACACGCGAATTGCTTGATTTAACACAAACCAGTTTTCAAGCAATCGATGTTTGTAGTGATGATCATGTACACAATGATGAACGTAAAAAATAAGGTGAATTGTGAAAAGATGGCTACCCTTTAATTTTTTTAATTCAAAAACCTCACCTGGTTCAAATTTGAATCAGGTGAAGCAAACTGTTGTAATAGATAAACAAGCAAATCAGTATAATCCTCTGTTACTGTTACCGCGTGATGTACAAAATATTATTTTTTCATATTTAAATTTATCTGACTTAGATGCGCTGAAAAAAGCTTGTGAGCTATTTGCAAATGATGAAAATATAAAAAAAATTTTTAAACAAATATATGATCGCTATCAATTTGTTTCTGAATCAGCGCTTCCACTTTATCAACAGTTATTTAAATTTTGTGAACAACCAACAGAAAAATTAAAAAAAGATATATTTCATATTTTAGAGACTCAACCTGAATTAGCTTGTGATATTCAATATTTAAATCAAAACATTCATACCTTTTTCACATGGGCGGTAGAGCAAAATCAACAACAACTGTTAGATGAAATTTATAAACGCCAATGCGAATTAATAGGTGATAAGCCAAAAGGAAAATATAACGGGTTTACTAAATTGCATTGGGCAATTTTGTGTAATCAATCTTTAGATGTGATTGATTTAGCCATCAAAAATCCTTTTATATCACTTGCTGGTGACAGCACTGGCCGAAATGGTGGGGAAAAACATCCAACATTTTCACCTTTAATGTGCGCAGTTGTAATGAATAGATTAGATGTGCTGCAGGTCATGTTTCAAAAAAATCCAAAGTTAAATATCGCAACATTTATTGATAATTGCGAATTTAACGCATTGATGTTAGGGGTCATCTTTAATCGAGATACCATCATTGATTTCTTCCAACAAAAAAAATGTAATATTGAAGAATTATCGTTTGATAAAGCACACAGAAAAAATCGCGATTTCTTAAAACCTTATTTATCTAATACAAAAAAAGAAGAAGCACGATATTCAGCTAAAGACTTAAGTGAATTAATGCTTAGAACAGAGATAAATACAAAATTTACAGGCGCTGCTGAAAACAAAGTAAATGATAATGCTGAAACCGATCAGTCAAAGAATAATTTAGGCATTAATCATAGGATGAGCAGATATTAGGTGAGCAAAACACAACGTATTTAGCTCACCGGTAACAAAATTAAAAAATTTATTCTTTATCTTCAGGTTTTTTATCAGACGGTTGTTCGGGATTATTTTCTGGGTTAGATGGATGCTTTGATTTGTAATCTTCTGCAATTTCGGTAACGCTTTTTTTGATATCTTTGAATAATTTGCTAGCCATTGAGCCAACTTCATTTAATGATGGTAATTTCTCTTTTATTTCTTGCCACTTTTGCTTGTCCATTTGAAAACCCTCCAATCAACTATAGAGTGAAAAATTCTGAATAGTTAATCGACAATTTGCAAGAAAAGATATTGAATAGTGTCTGGATTGTCATACCGCATAATGAAGAGAATACTGAAACAAGGAGAGTTTCTTGCTATGGATCAAGAATTATTATTCGTAGAAAATCTTAAACTCTCATTTCGCCAATGGAATGAACAAAAACAAGTTTTACATGGTGTTAATTTCTCACTCCGAAGGGGTGAAACATTTGCCATTGTTGGTGAAACTGGTAGCGGTAAAACTTTAACCGCATTATCTATCATGGAACTTTTACCTTTATCGGTTCATATAGCTGATGATTCTTTCATCGATATGGATCATGTCACCATCAATAATAAAGAAGAAAAAGATGTAGATTTATTTGCTTTATCTGAAATTGAGTTAGAGCAATTACGCGGTGATCGAATCACCATGATTTTTCAAGAGCCGATGACCGCTTTAAATCCAGTGATGACAATCGGTGAACAAATTGCGGAAATATTGATTTGTCATCACAAATTGTCAGAGAAAGAATGCAGAAATCGTGTGCCACAATTACTAGCGGAAGTAGGGATTGCTAACCCAACACAACGAGCACGTGCTTATCCGCATCAATTATCAGGTGGAATGAAGCAAAGGGTGTTAATCGCGATGGCACTTGCTTCTAAGCCTGATTTACTCATTGCCGATGAACCAACAACTGCATTAGATGTCACGATTCAAGCGCAAATTTTGTCATTGATTCAGCAATTAAAAAAACAATCTGATATGGCAATGTTATTAATTTCTCATGATTTAGCCATCGTGCGACAAATAGCTGATCGAGTATTAGTGATGTTTATGGGGCATGTGGTTGAAGAAGCTCCAATTGAATTATTTTTTTCGGAACCTAAACATCCTTACACGTTGCAATTATTTGCAGCAATTCCTGATATTTCAAAGCGCCATTATCCTTTACCAGTATCCAAACAATTAACTGAACTAACAGATGTGCCACATCATGCTTGCAGTTATGCACCTAGATGCCGTTTTTCTTGGGATCGTTGTTTTAATGAAAAACCAAGTTATATGAGCGGCGAAGCATTTGTTGCTTGCCATTTATATGATGAAAAAGAAAAAAAACGTTATAAACAATTTCAAAAAGCAAAATCTAAACCTGAAGCAACAGAAAAAATAATTATGAAAAAATCGAATGAAATTATTTTAGATGTGAAAAATATTTCAGTTCATTTTCCACTGGAAAAAAGCTTTTTATTTCAATCTAAAAAGGTTTTGAAAGCAGTAGATGATGTTAGTTTTAAAATTAAAAAAGGTACAACTGTTGCAGTCGTTGGTGAATCTGGGTGTGGCAAAACGACATTGGCAAAAGCAATTTTAAGATTGACTGATATTACGTCTGGCGATGTTTTTTTTGAAAACATTGATTTATCAAAAACTTCAAACCAACAATTAAGAAAAATCAGACAACATTTACAAGTTGTATTTCAAGATCCATTTTCTGCTATGAATCCACGCATCTTGGTAGGCGATTTGATTGCTGAAGGAATTAAAAATTTTAATCCTAGAATTTCCGAACAAGATTGTAGAACACAAGTGATAGAATTATTGCAGCAAGTAGGGTTATCAGAACAAGCGTATGATCGTTATCCGCATGAGTTTTCTGGCGGACAAAGGCAACGGATTAACATTGCGCGCGCATTAGCGCTTCAACCAAAATTAATTATTTGTGATGAACCAACAAGTGCGTTAGATGTTTCTGTGCAAGCACAAATATTAAATTTATTGCGTGATTTACAACAAAAATATGATTTTTCATATTTATTTATTTCACATAATTTAGGAGTGGTTTCCTATTTAGCAGATGAAACTTTGGTGATGTATTTAGGAAAAGTAGTAGAGCAAGGCACGGTTGATGAGATTTTAAACGATCCTAAACATCCATATACCAAAATGCTCTTGCAAGCTGTTCCAAGTTTGTCAGAAAAAAAAGAATTTATTACAACAGAAAAACCATTAGAACCTGGTGTAACAATAGACGTTACAGTTGGCTGTTCATTTAGAGATAGATGCCCTCAAGTCATGCCAGTATGTGCAACGGTATTTCCAAATGTTACAACAGTTTCGCAAACGCACAGTGTAAGCTGTTATTTATATGAGAAAGACCCTAGTCATCTTGCTCAAACAGAGACGAAAGAACTCAAATAATGAGCCAGGGATAGAAATAACTAATATTACACGTTATTACTTAGTACAACTTAAATAATTATTACGATGTTTGTGATCAAACTTTTTAGTTTGCGAACCTTTTCGTAATAAAAAGAGCGTTGAATGCTCCCTATTGATAGAAATCTTTCTTAATTCACCATCTTTCAAGAATGTTTTAACACCATCTTTTTTTATTTTTCTGTTTACACTGGCTAAATTAATTGATGTGTTTAAATTGATTGGATTGTTTGAATTGATGGAACTATTTGAGCCATTTGAATTGTTACGACTAATAGACAATGATGTACTTGCATCTGTATCTTCAATTTGTGTTATTAAAGGGATTGTATTTAAATCATCGTTGCTCGCTAGAGGTATTGAAGCCACATCATTATTCTGCAAACGCTGATAAGTATGAGTATAAGTGTTACTTGAAAAATCATCGCTTATTCTAGCTTGTAATTCTTCATTTTTTTTTTTATATCGCCACCATGCATACATGATTAACGGTACTACACCAGTAAAACAAAATATCCCAGAGACAACCAGCGCAGTTTTAGTTCTTTGAGCACGTGTAGTAAGTTGTTGCTCGTAAATACAAGTGTAAAAAACTCTTTGAGCATTTTCTAATTGTTCTCTAGTAAAAACCGGAGCATCGTTTGCATCCTTACGTCTAGGAAGATTTTTTAATAACATCAATAATATTTGTGGCGTGGTATTTTTCGTGATGTTTTTCAGTTTTTCATTGTTAAATTCTTGAATATTTTTTGTTAAATCTTCATGTACCGTATCCCATACGAATTCTTTTTGCTCATTAGTAATTTTATTCTTCTTAAGAAGGTAAGCTGCTCCTGCTAAAATAGGTTCATAACCAAATTGAGCAGCGCATTTTTCGATATTAAATGCAGCTTGCTTATTGATAAAATTTTCAGATGTTAAATTGTTAGCATTGTTTAATGAGTTGGTTGCAATTTGATGTTGTTTAATGATTACAACTCGCAATAAATTAAGTTGAAATATATCTTGTTCTTTTTTAGTTGGTAATTTTAATCCGGCAATTAAACAATCACCGCCTAAAGCAAACATTTTATCTTCTGTTAACGGTGCGCCAAATATTTGTGCTTCAAAAGCGCGGCTTGCAGCAGAAGCTCTTTTTGCCTCAAACATTTGTAATGCTTCTTTCATAATTTGATGAACAAAATCATATAACGAAATTTTATTAGATAAGGATGAAAATAATTTTTCCATTTCTTTATTATTAAACCATTTACATTTTTGTGCCGTTAGTTGATGTTGAAACAGATTATCAGCAACTACAGTGGTAACAGGAAAAATATAAGAGCCTTCAATTAATTTTAAATTAAAAGGATAATGTGAATTTTTTTCGTCAAAAATTCCAGGTGCAATACTGGTGCAGGTTTTAGTTACAGGATGATAAGCAAAACAACTTGTAGTACCAACATTTGCCCCAACTAACCGATAATCTTTTTTTTCTTTAAACGAACGAGCAAATATTAAATTGTATTTTACAGGAACGTCTGGATATTTATTTTTAACAGCATCAGATATATTTAGTAATATATTAGGCATGAGTTGATAAATATCATGAGCATTCTTGTATTCTAGTAATTTTTCTATCGTAATTCTTGCAATGTAATCAACAATTTCTTTAATGTTAGCTTTGTCTTGAGTATTTAATTCATTGATTTCAATATGGCACATTGCAAAAGCAAAACCATCTAGAGTTGCGACACTATAATAACTAGACATAAGTTGATCGACCATGTTTGTCTGATCATAGTTTAGTTTTAAGTTGATTTGTTTATTAGTGACATAAGTATTGGTATAGCTAACATAACTAAAATTTTCATGAATATTACCTCTAACATTTTTAACTCGATCTGTGTCGTTTACTTCAATTTCTGCAAGCGGTTCTATTCTTCGTTTAAAGCTTGTATTTCTAAGTTCTTGATCAGGAACAATTATCAAGTCTTGATTTGGCATAGTTGTTTTCCTAATTATCTAGTAATAAACACACTAGGTTTATTGAGTAAATTGAGTTGCATAATTTCGTTCTTGGTATTTTGCTGTTTCTGTTTTATCCAATTTTTCAATTTGGATTTTCGTACCAAAAAATATAATTTTTTTGTTATCTGCTACCGTAACTTTTCTTAAATGACCCGGTTCTTCTTTTTCATTTAAAAAACTTTGTTTTTGAAAAAATTGTGGTTCTAGAGGTTCAAACAAAACATCACGCGTAGTTAAACCTTGAGTTTCAGTATTTTGATTTGAACTCAGTGTTTGTATCTTGCTGTAACTTTGGTGTTGAACTGGTATTTTTAATTTTATTTCATGTTGTTGAATATCTTCTTTATTTTTAGCGCGCCGCCATAATGCATAAGTTAGAATTGGTCCAATAATAGTTGGTATAGAAGCAATACCAATTATCCATGCTGCAATTGTTTTAGGTAAACGAGCTTGTTGTTGTTTTGCATAAATAGCTTGATAGAAATAACGCTGTGCAATTTCTAGTTGCGCTTGTGAAACACTATTATCATTTTTTGCTATCAAAGCAGCATGAAGTAGTAATTGATTAGTATTAGCGAAATTCAAATTAGATGTTTCAATAAATTTTTTTAATTTTGAAATATCATCTTCTTGCTTAATATCTATTTTTATTTTTTCTATAAAATAGTTTTGCATCACTTGTTCTGCAAAACGTTTTTCTGGGGCTTCAAGTTGCAGTTCAGGATTATTAATCAATTCTAAAGCCGTTTGTAAACTAAATTTATCAGCAAATCTGGGTAAGTAATTAGTATCTTTTTTAATTATCGCATTTTTAAATTGCGTTAAATCAAACTCAACTTGATCGTAGAGATATAAATTTATATTAGTAGCATTTGGATTTTGAAAAATGCTTTGCTCAAATTGAAATTGTTCTTGTTTAGTTGCTAATTTTAAACATACAGCCAAGTTTTGACTATGTTTAGAAATGGAATGAATATAATTAAAAACAGATGGATTATCGACTTTCGTGGTAAATATTTGCTCTATGTCGTCATTCATATTTATAGCAGGCGAGAGTGCAAAAATATAACTTCCGGCGCTTATTTCTGCGCTGAACTTCATTGGTTCGTAAGTATTATTATCATTGGGTAATAATTTATGCTTAGAAGGAGAGAAAATGATCTTTAATTCTTTTGACTGTGGATGATAAGAAAACAAAGTGATTTTGTCCGTCGCGCTATAACCAGCTACTACAAATCCATGTTTATCTTTACTTTTAAAGGTGCGGCAAGCTAAGACGTCGCTGGCGTCAAAATCTTTTTCTAGTTGAACATAAGATTGATTCAAATTGCCGTTGTTTTCTTCATTATTATTGTTATGCAAGTGTGAAGGCAATTTTCTTTCTGCATCTATATCTTGTGGATTATTGAAAGATAACAGCGCATTCATTGCATCTGTTGTTTTATGATGTGGGCCAAATACAAAAGCATAGCCTTCGTAGGTTCTAACATTTTGGAAACGAAATGAATCTTCTTGCTTACTCGTGGTAGCAGGTACAAATTTGGCGCTAGTAAAATTTTCTAAACCAGTGGTGCTATTTTGGCTCTTAGTTGTTTCAGGAGCGCTAGCTATATTTTCATTAGTTGATTGAGCATTTGGTTTTTGATTAGCTGAGATATTGAAATCTAAATCTGGAACAAAACTAAAATCTTTTGATTTTTTCATGTGTTATTTCCTTATTAATGGCCACAAAAGTCGTGGCCATTTTCTTTGTTGTATCTTTATTTAAATATTTCGCTTTTGTAACACAATTTATTTCTTTTGCATTGCTATTAATTCATTTTGGTATTGTTCTTCTTTTTCATTTAATTTTTGCAGCTGATTTGGTTTTAAGAAAAAAGTGTATTTACAATTATTTTGATCTTCGGAGAAAATTTTTACTTTTCTCAACGTTTTTTCGCCGTTTTTTTCATTGAAAAATGATTTTTCAATTGTGGTAGCAGTTTGCTGTTCTTCTGTAGCTGTTACATTGTTGTCATTGTTATTTTTACTAATCTGAATCTCATGTTTTAAAATTCCAGAGTTTGGTTTTTCAGCATAAGCTTGATAAATAATACGTTGTGCATCTTTTAATAAAGTTTTATCTCCTATTAAAGCATCTAGTTTAATTAGCATTTTTTCTAATTCATCGAAGCTAAAGTTGTCAGTAAAAGCTTTTAAAGATTCTTCATTTTTTTCAATAATTGCAGCTTTGAATAAAGACGAAATAAAACGAGGCATATCTTTTTCGGTTGGTAATTTTAAACCAGCAATCAAACAATCATCGCCTAAGGTGAAACCGCGTTCAGCGTCTAATTGTTGTAACTTTTCTTGCAATTCTATTTTCTTTTTTAGATATTTTTTTTCTTCAAAGGTTGATTTTTTGCTTTCTAATTCCTCTAGTTTTTTTACTGTTTGTTCGTATTTATTTTGTGCTGAAGGTAAATTTTTTAACCTTTTTTGTTTTGTTTCTTCAAAACGATTAACTGCTTCTTCTATTATTTTTTTAAGACAGCCACGAACAGACACATTTTCCGGTAATGAAGAAAGTATATTTTTCATTTTTGATTCTTTAATCCAGCCATACTTTCTTGAAAGATCTGTTTGTACTTCTATGTTTTGTTCAAAGAAGTCAGCAAGTCCATCAGATAAAGGCATGATGAGCGTGCCTTCTTCTAATTCAATATCAAATATATAAACGTCTTCTCCTTTATAAGAAGTTGGGTAGTTAGCAGTTCCACCAGTCATACTTTTTATGCCAGGTGAAATATTTGTGAACTTTTTTGAAAGAGGGTTGTAAGCAATTAAATTTGAATCACCAACGCTAAAACCAACTAAACGATAAAAACCGTCCTTTTTACTTTTAAATGTTCGACCAGCAATGACAGTGGTGTTGCAAGTATTATTATGGTTAGCTAATTTTGTTCTTACATTATCAGTGAAGTCTTGATTAAAAATATCATTGATATTTTTTTGAATTGCGTCAGCTGAGTCATATTTCAATAAAGCTTCTATTGCAGTTTGCGCCACTATTTTTACTGCATCAGCAATTTTTCTATCTTCTTGTGCATCAAGATGACCACCACAACCATCACCAAAACCAAAGACATAACCTTCAAGTGTCGCCATGCTGTAAAAGCCATCTAAAATTTGCCATAGATCCACGGTTTCAGGTGAAGCGTTGTTTGAATTGGTATTGTTATTTAATGGGGCTATTTCAAGATATTCTTTTTTGTTGGTAGAAAATGTTCTAGTTGCAATGCTGTCACTGAAAAAATTATCAAATCCTTCATATACTTTTAAAGTGTTAGGAGCATTTACATTAAATGGTTGAGAGGCGTCTTTAATGCGTTTTGTTTCTGGTAAATAAACTTCCTGATCTTTAACTTTAATTGTTCCTGTCATTTCCTTGTCCTTTTTAAATTTAAGCCAAATTTGTGGAATTATAACGATAACTTTTATTTATAACCTTAAGGAAGATGTACTACATTCATCAATTTTTTTGTGGTATTAATCTCGTCAAAATTTCTATGAGAAAGGAGCAAATCAGTGAATTTTACAAAAATAGATTCTTTCGATTCTCGCCGTAGTTTAATGGTTAATGGCAAAACCTATGATTACTTTAGCCTGCCAGCAGCCTCTGTTCATTTAGGCAATTTAGGCAATCTAACCGAACTTCCTTTTTCTCTTAAAGTCTTATTAGAAAATTTATTACGATTTGAAGATGGTAAAACCGTCACCAAAGATGACATCCAAGCAATTGTGGGTTGGTTAACAAATAGAAGCTCTGAACATGAAATCAATTTCCGACCTGCGCGAGTATTGATGCAAGACTTCACTGGCGTGCCTGCAGTGGTCGATTTAGCTGCAATGCGGACATCAATGTCAGAATTAAAACAAGATCCTAAAAAAATTAACCCATTAACCACCGTTGATTTAGTGATTGATCACTCAGTACAAGTCGATGAATTTGGTAATAAAGTTGCGTTTCAACGTAACGTTGAGCTCGAAATGCAACGTAATTTAGAGCGCTATGAACTTTTATGTTGGGCGCAAAAATCATTTCAAAATTTTAGAGTTGTGCCACCAGGTACCGGTATTTGCCATCAAGTTAATTTGGAATATTTAGCCAAAGCAGTGTGGTCTGAAAGAGACAATGGTTCAGTTTATGCTTATCCAGATACCTTAGTTGGAACCGATAGCCATACCACCATGATTAATGGTTTAGGTGTATTAGGTTGGGGAGTAGGGGGTATCGAAGCGGAAGCAGCAATGCTAGGCCAACCGATTTCAATGTTGATACCAGAAGTAATCGGTTTCAAATTAACGGGTGAGTTACGTGAAGGTATTACTGCAACAGATTTAGTTTTAACTGTTACTCAAATGTTGCGCGCTAAAGGCGTAGTTGGAAAATTTGTTGAATTTTATGGTTCTGGCCTAAATTCATTGCCACTTGCTGATCGTGCAACTATTGCCAATATGACACCAGAGTTTGGTGCGACATGCGGTTTCTTCCCAATTGATCAAGAAACAATCCGTTATATGGAATTAACAGGACGCGATGAACAAACCTTGGCGTTAGTTGAAGCATATTGTAAATCACAAGGTTTATGGCGCGATGCATCTACACCTGATCCTGTATTTACCGATGTCTTACACCTTGATTTATCTACTGTAGAGCCAAGTCTTGCAGGTCCAAAACGCCCACAAGATCGCGTATCACTTCACGATGTGCCACAAGCATTTAAAAAAGTGATTACCGATGCAAAACGCGAAAATCAAAAAGATGAAACATTTAAGACAAGTGATTCAAATATTTCATTACATCATGGTGATGTTGTAATTGCCGCAATTACCAGTTGTACCAATACTTCTAATCCAAATGTATTGATGGCGGCAGGTTTAATGGCTAAAAAAGCAGTTGAAAAAGGCTTGCGTGTTAAACCTTGGGTCAAAACATCTCTTGCACCTGGTTCTAAAGTAGTAACTGATTATTTAGAAAAATCAGGCTTACAACGCTATTTAGATGAATTAGGTTTCAATTTAGTCGGCTACGGTTGTACGACTTGTATCGGTAATTCTGGCCCACTTCCTGACGCAATTGCTGAAACAATCACTAAAAACGATTTAATTGTTAGCAGTGTGTTATCAGGTAATCGAAATTTCGAAGGACGTGTACATCCGCAAGTTAAAACCAATTGGCTCGCATCACCACCGCTCGTCGTGGCTTATGCTTTAGCTGGAAATATGAATATCGATCTAACCTCTGATCCAATAGGTTTGGATGCAGATAATCATGCGGTGTATCTCAAAGATATTTGGCCTAGTACGGATGAAATTAGTTCAGAAGTTGCAAAAATCGATGGTGCTATGTTTAGACGTCGTTATGCAGATGTATTTACTGGCGATGACTTATGGAGTGCAATCAAAGTTAGTGAGAGTGAAATTTTTAATTGGAATAACAAGTCTACATATGTTCAATATCCACCTTTCTTTGAAGGCTTTGGCTTGCAACCACAATCAACTAGTGATGTTCATCAAGCTAGAGTGTTAGCAGTTTTTGGTGACAGTATTACTACCGACCATATTTCGCCAGCAGGTAGTATCAAAGCAGATAGTCCAGCAGGAAAATATTTAATTGCGCACGGTGTGCAACCAGCTGATTTCAATTCTTATGGTTCAAGACGCGGTAATCATGAAGTCATGATGCGAGGTACATTTGCTAATATTCGCATTCGTAATGAAATGGTTCCTGGCGTTGAAGGTGGTTTTACTAAACATTATCCAAGTAACGAAGTACTTTCTATTTATGATGCAGCTATGCGCTATCAAGAAGAAAATGTACCGCTTGTTGTCATTGCAGGTAAGGAATATGGCACAGGCTCATCCAGAGACTGGGCTGCGAAGGGCACACGTTTATTAGGTGTTAAAGCGGTAATTGCAGAAAGTTTTGAACGTATTCATCGTTCTAATTTAATTGGTATGGGTGTTCTACCTTTAGAGTTTAAAGAAGGTATGAATCGTACTGACTTAAAATTAGATGGTTCAGAGATTATTGATTTATCTGGTATTTCAACAGCTGTTAAACCACGTATGGATGTTAGTGCACGTATCCATCGAGCAGATGGTACAACAGATACTGTAACCTTATGTTGTCGTATCGATACACTTAACGAAGTGGAATATTACATTAATGGCGGTATTTTACAGTATGTAATGAGACAGTTAATTCAAGATTAGAATGTAGAAGTTTATCTTGTCGTCATTCCGCGGCTTGACCGCGGAATCCAGCAACATGTTATAAATCGTAGCTGGATTTTGGCTAGCGCATATTTCATGTTGTTTGGCCAGAATGACAAAATGCTACACAGACTTCTCATGATGAGAGTCAAGCCTGCTTGTCAAGGAAGCAACGACGGCTTAAAACGGATTTAACCGCTCTTTTGCTCTTTTTACATTTGGGATTGATTTCGTTATAGGGAATTTAATTATGTTGCAACAAGTTGAGCAATTTACTGCTGCTCTTAGTCATTGGGCATGGGGTTATCACTTATTAATTTTATTGGTAGGTGGTGGCGTTGTTTTATTATTCTATTCACGCTTTGTTCCGTTTCGTTATTTAAAACACACCTTTCAAATCTTATCTGGAAAATATGATGATGATTCCAAATCTAATCCAGGCGATCTTAATCATTTTCAAACACTTTGTAGTTCAATTGCATCGACAGTAGGAATGGGAAATATAAGCGGTGTAGCAATTGCAATTAGTGTGGGTGGTCCAGGTGCATTATTTTGGATGTGGTTGGCTGCGGTTGCAGGTATGGCAATTAAATTTTTTGATTGCTCGCTTGCCATTATGTATCGAGGTAAAGATTCACTCGGACGCGTTCAAGGTGGCCCAATGTATACTATTACTGAAGGCTTAGGGAAAAAATGGAAACCATTGGCGCAATTTTTTTGTGTTGCTGCTGTTATTGGCGTATTGCCGTTATTTACTAGTAATCAATTAACACAAATCATTCGAGATGTTTTACTCATCCCTTATCATTTAACCGATGAAAATCAGCATTTTCTATCCGATGCCTTAACTGGTTTATTGTTAATGGCAGTTGTATCACTTGTTATATTTGGTGGTATTCAACGAATTGCAGATGCTGCAACAAAGTTAGTACCAGCAATGATTTTGTTTTATATGATTTCTATATCTTTTATTGTTTTAACTCATCTTTCGAAAATTCCGCATGTTATTCATTTAATTTTTACTGATGCCTTCCAAGGCGCTTTTTATCAAGGAGATTTTAAAAGTTTATGGGGTGGCGCATTAGGAGCAATGATTATTACTGGTGTGAAACGATCAGCGTTTTCGCATGAATCTGGAATTGGAACTGCACCACTTGCACATGGCGCAGTAAAAACAGAAGAACCTATTCGTGAAGGTATGGTTGCAATGATTGGGCCAGCAATTGATACATTATTGGTTTGCTCACTCACTGCATTTGCAATTTTAATTACCGACAGTTGGCAATTAAAAAATACGACTGGTATTGCAATAACATTAGATGCTTTTCATAAAACATTCGGAAATCTTGGCGATATCTTATTACTGTTATCTGCAATTATTTTTGCAATTACCACTTTATTTACCAATGCTTATTTTGGCAGTAAGTGTTTAGGTTTTTTAATTGGAGCGAAATATCAAGATTATTATGAATATTTATATATAGCTTCTATTTTTGTTGCTGCAATTATTTCATTAAATACAGTTATTAATTTAGTGGATTCAATGTTTGCGTTAATGGCTATTCCAAACATGATTGCAACACTATTATTGGCACCAAAAGTAAAAGCCGCAATGAAAGATTACTTCAATCGTTATCTTGTAGAGGAAGAACAACAACCACTGCAAGAAATTTCTGAGAATGTTTAATTTTCAATTAAAAGGGAAGCCGCATCATGTTTTTAACTAAACCGCCTCATATGCCTTGGATTTCAAATTATCTCATCGTAAAAGATGTAGAAGCTGCGCGAAAATTTTATATTGATGCATTTGGTTTTTCTAAAACTGATGAAGTGTCTTACGATGACAATGGTCGATTGATTCATGCTGCAATCAAATACCACGATATTATTTTCATGATTGGTGCTGAAGGCGCATATGGTAAAGAATTAGTAACACCTAATACCAGCGGTGTACCTTGTCCCGTTACACTCTATGTTTACTGTGAAGATGTAGATGTATTTTATGCTCATGCCCTAAAACATGGCGCTAAATCAACATTGGACCCTACCGATACGTTTTGGGGAGATCGCATGTGTCAGGTAACAGACTTAGATGGTTATCACTGGTCTTTTGCAAAGTGGAGTGGAAAAACCATATAAAAACAATTACATTTGTCGAATGCGCCGATTTGAAAGTCAGATTGCGGGCGTCATTTAAATGCAGCTAAAGAGATGAGTAAAAGAACCACTCAGTTAATCTTATAGCTGCGTGGTTTTTTTGTATGCTCAAGGCAAAGAGCATAAGTTTCAAGAGTACTTAAATGATTGAATTAATAAATATTTCTAAAACCTATAACACGGCAGCAGGGCCGGTGACGGCATTAAAAAATATTAATCTCAATGTAAAACACGGAACAATTTTCGGGATTGTGGGGCAGAGTGGGGCAGGTAAGAGTAGTTTAATTCGTGCTATGAATTTACTTGAACGCCCAACACAAGGAAAAGTAATCGTTGATAAACAAGATTTAACTCAATTATCAGCTAGCGAACTACGTAAAGCTCGCCATCATATTGGCATGATTTTTCAGCATTTTAATCTTATTTCAGTGTGCAATGTTTTTGACAATATTGCATTGCCATTAAGGTTGCTCAATGTATCTAAAAATAAAATAGAAGAGCGAGTCTCATTTTTATTACAACTTGTTGGATTAAGCGATAAACGAGAAGTTTATCCTAACCAATTAAGTGGTGGCCAAAAGCAACGTGTTGCGATCGCGCGTGCATTAGCAACAGAACCAAAAGTATTGTTATGTGATGAAGCGACATCAGCACTTGATCCTCAAATGACGCAATCTGTTTTGCAATTATTACGAACTATTAACCAGCAGTTAGGAATTACTATTGTTT
>CAZYCO010000015.1:0-11450 GCA_964645885.1 uncultured Gammaproteobacteria bacterium | reverse complement strand
AAACAATTTGTGATGAAGTAGCGTTACTTGAAAAAGGTATCATTATTGAAAAAAGCGATGTGGTTGAATTTTTTATTCGGCCACAAACGGAAACTGCAAAGCAATATGTGAGTTTATGTTTAAAACAACAATTAATGTCGCAATTGCAAAAGCGTTTATCTGATCAACAAAAACCATCACATTCATTACCGCTTGTACGTTTATCATTTGAAGGAAAAATTGCAGCTGAACCTTTTATTTCCTATCTCATCCGTAACTTTGACATGGAAATTAATATCTTACAGGCGAATATCGAAGAAATACGTGAACATACAATTGGCATTTTAGTTGTTGAAATTACTAAAAATGAAAAACGATTGGCAGAAGCCATGGAATTTCTACAATCAAAAGGCGTTTACACAGAGGTGATTGGTTATGTCGGTTGAAATGGTTAATTTACTATTACTAGCAATGGGCCAAACAATTTACATGACTTTAGTTTCTGGATTTCTCTCTGTATTGTTTGGTTTACCATTAGGTGTGTTGTTATACGTTACTCGTAAAAATAGGTTTTTAGCAGCACCACGTTTTCATCAAATTTTATCTGCAGTTGTTAATGCATTACGTTCTATTCCATTTATTATTTTATTAGTCGCACTTATTCCAGTAACACGTTTTTTAGTTGGCACGTCAATTGGTACTAATGCAGCAATTGTACCGCTAACAATTGGCGCGATTCCTTTTGTTGGCAGAATAGTTGAAAACGCATTGAGCGAAGTGTCATTTGGATTAATTGAAGCAGGCATGTCGATGGGCGCAACGCCATTACAATTAGTAACTAAAATTTTAATTCCAGAAGCATTACCTGCAATTGTAAATGGCATAACGGTTACATTAGTTACCTTAGTTAGTTTTTCTGCAATGGCAGGTGTTGTTGGCGGCGGTGGTTTAGGCGATTTAGCAATTCGATATGGTTATCAACGTTTCGATTTAAAAATTATGTTAATAACAATCGTATTTTTAATTGTAATTGTGCAAATTCTTCAACTTATTGGTGAACGAATTTCACGTTATTTAGCGCATCATTCTTAATTTTATATAGGAGCATTAACCGAAATGAAAAAAATTTTATTAGGTTTATTTTTTACAATTGTTTTTTCGCTTACTGCTTGTAATCCTGAAAATCATGAACCCATTGAAGAAAAAAATGTAATTAAAGTAGGAACGATTGAAGGCCCTGAAACTACATTAATGGAAGTTGCTAAAAAAGTTGCGAAAGATAAATACGGTGTTGATGTCGAAATTGTGACATTCAGTGATTACAACACACCAAACGCTGCATTGAATGATGGCAGTATTGACGCCAATATGTTTCAACATAAACCTTATTTAGATGCCTCAATCAAAGCACATCAATACAAAATAATGAGTATTGGTAGAACTTATATTTACCCGATGGGTGCATACTCTAAAAAAATCAAAATGATTTCTGAATTACCAGATAAAGCAATTGTTGCTATTCCAAATGATCCAAGTAATGAAGCACGTGCATTATTGTTATTAGAAAAAGCGCACTTAATTAAATTAAAAAAGAAAACCTTTGATGTCACTCCATTAGATATTCAATCTAATCCTAAACAATTACAGTTTAAAGAAATTGATGCTGCACAATTACCACATAGTTTAGATGATGTTGATTTAGCAGTAATCAATACAAATTACGCAATGACAATTTATTTGCTACCAAGTCGTGATGCTTTAATTGTTGAAGATAATGATTCACCTTATGCCAACTTGCTAGTTGTTCGTACTTCACAAAAAGATGATCCACGTTTCAAAAAATTATTAGATGCTCTTCATTCATCTGAAGTAGAAGAAAAAGCGAAAGAGTTATTTCGTGAACAAGTTATTCCTGCATGGAAAAAATAATTTAATTTCTTTAAATATAAGCCCTCTTTAGAATCATATTTAAAGAGGGCAACTTAATCTTCCCTTAAGGTCTTTTCTTTAATGAGATTCTATACTCTTAATCATATTATTATTTGTAGTATGGAGCAGCAAAATGAGAGTATTCATTAAAATTATTGATCCATCCCCACTTGATCAAAACACACAAAAAAAATTCGCTAAACTTTATGAGATTATGGGAAAAGAAGCAGTAGTGGCAATGCCGATAAGCCTTGAAGCTTACAATCAAGCATATAAGAAAAATGTAAAATTACTCGATACTCGTAATAAATGGATGAAAGCGTAAAAGCCATGATGCCAGCAGGATATGAATCGCAAATTTTCTTCCTGCCTACAAGTAATACTAGAAATGCTAATAATACTGAAATTGTTCGGTTAGATGATGCTACAATTACGGATGCTTTTGATCGAATTGATATCGTATGGAATAAAGCACTTTTTGTGCCATATACTCTTAATGCACGAGGCCAATACGAGCCGAAATTTATCCAAAATTATTTTGAATTATCATCACAAGCTAAACAAAAATTAATTGAAAAATATAATGATGTTATGAATGCTGCTGATGTTGTTGTACCACTGGTATTAAGTAATCAAACAGAGCAACCAATTGATTTCAAAAAAACAGTTCTTGAAATTTTAAAATCTACAGACTTGCAATATTATCCAAATTTACCTAATTCAAATGCTTTTAATAATGAAGCTGATTATGTGCGTGCAATTTATCAATTTTTCTTTGATGAAGATGCAGTGAGTAGAAATAAAGAAATTAATAGTAAATTTTTGGCTGCGAAATCAATGTTGCAAGTGATATTTGATTATTATCAAAAATTGAATCCACGACAAAATTTAGCCACGAGTAACTTCGGTAGTAACATCGCTTCAATTTTTTCTGCTGCTAACTCGTTACCTAAATTTAATAAATTACCTATTTCTAAGGAAGTCGAGTTATTAGAAATAAAAACGCATAACAATCAACAAGCTGCTCAAACTATTTTAAATCATCTAAAAAAAGTTATTCCGCAATTGCTGCCACAAAAAAATATTTTTAAAAATTTCGTTGGGCAAAAAACAGCTTCTGGAACAGTATCTTTGAGTGTAACTGAATATCCATATGACAAACTTCAGTTAGATTTTACTGATGTTGAATATGCAAAACGTTTTCATGCTGCATTAATTGCTTACAATTTTTCACCAGAATATATTGATCCAGCTTCTATAAAACTAGATTTTGCAGAATTAACACGATTTTTAACTGTGGTTTGTGGCCTTTATTATAATCATGCGAAAATACTATTTAATCATTTAAAAATAATTAATTCAGCAGATGCAGATACTGAAATGCCTAAAATCATGTACCTTCGCGCACAAATGTTTGAAACTGAGTATTTACCAAATGTATCTTTACAAGAAGCAAATACATTTGGAATAAAAATCAAACAAGTTATTTTAGGTAATTCTTACAACCGCAATGAAATATCACTTTTTTTAGATATTCCATTAGATGTAAAGACGGGTGGTGTTGCTGTTTCACACCAAGCTGCAATTGAAAATTTCACATTGTTTTTACAAGCATTATTTGCTCGAGATTTTGCAATAAAACGTGATGAGCTAGGTGAACATATTGTTTTGTTTAAAAAAAATCGGCAGCCAATCAATGAAAGAGATATTAATTTTGTAGTATCAACGTTGGTATCTGTTGGTTTGGTGAGTGAGTCATATAGTAAAAAAGATTTATTAAATGACTGCAAAATAGCAAATGAAAATAAAGCAAACTCGCAAATCAATAACAACAACAATAATAATAATGTTCAACAAGTTAAAGAGGTGCAACCTGATGCTAGAAATTTCGAAGGCTCAAAAGT
Organism: uncultured Gammaproteobacteria bacterium; assembly: GCA_964645885.1. Lineage (GTDB taxonomy): Bacteria > Pseudomonadota > Gammaproteobacteria > CAZYCO01 > CAZYCO01 > CAZYCO01. The sequence goes on along the minus strand of CAZYCO010000015.1, from coordinate 7,638 downwards.
ACCTTTAGGTGAAATTGGGAATCAGATACAAGCTCTACCGACTTTCAAACTTGAACAGCTATTTCCAAATCGTGGTTCTAGTGATGTAAAACCAACTATTCTAGACGTAGAACGCTATCAATTTGGTGATGCTATTAAAATAAAACTAGATTTGCATGGACGAAATGCAAATTCATTAAATTATCTTCAAGAAGCATTTCTCGATTCGTCGTTTAGATTATCGTTGGATGAAGCGCAAGATGATAATTATCTTATTATTTCTAGTAATAAAAGAACGCCTAGTAGCTTGGATACAGACGATATTTTTCAGCTGTGTCAATTTTTAAAAGATCAAAATATTTTGTTTTCTAATAATTTTGATGAAAATACTTTCTTCTTAAAAATTGAAGAAATAAATGCCTCTGGTCACGCACCTGTTGTTAACCAAAGATCAAATCAAAATAACCAACAAGCGCAAGCAGTAGAAGTGCCAAAGCAGCAACCAATTAAAGTTAGTCATCATAAAAAACCAAAATCAACTGTTGTTGGTTTTCAGCCACATTCTGCAAATTGTTTTAAATTAAAACTGAATTTAAACGGAAATCACTTAGATTTAAATGGAATGCAACAAACATTTAAACATTCAGGATTTGATTTAGAACTAGAAAACAGTGCATTGACTTGCAATTTGATTATCTCTCTTCAGAACAATATGCTCGGCAATTTTACAGAAAATGAAATTGGCGAGCTTTCATTATTGTTCAAATTTTTTGAGCTTGAATTTTGTGCTGAGTATAGTAAACAACAATTTTCACATGACATGAAACAACTTCAACTTTGTTCTACTAATCAACAAGTTAATAATCCAAATAGAATGTTCAATTTGAAGCATGAACAAGTACAGCAGTTAGAAGCATTAAGACAACAAGGTCAACATGTTTTGGCAAATGCCAACCTGAACAATGTTTCGCAAAGCATGAATGCATTAGATGAAGAATATTACTGTCCACTAAGTTTTGTTTTAATGACTGATCCGGTTTATATTGAAGTAATAGGTTTGAATAGTGACAAGCAAGCACGTGTTGTTGCTGAAAGACAAGAATTAGAAAACATTATTAAAAACACAGGAAAGCATCCGTGGATTAACAATATAAAATTGAAGCAGCATGCAAACGATAAAGAAGGTTATGCATATAAACTCGTTAGCGATAAAGATTTAAAAGCAAAAATTGAAGCGTATAATCAATCAAAAGCAACTTATATTAAAAAATAAAAAATGTATGTAAAAATTTTATTGTCATTCTAAGCACGATCTTGGAATGACATAAAAATGTATAAATTGTAGCTTAAAAAATATTATTTCTTGCGATACGGAAAATACTTCGCTTCCCAAAATAGTTTATCAATTACAGTTTCTACATCTTTTTCAGTTATATTTTCTTGCGCTAAATTTTCTTTGATTACAGCTTTTGCAACTGCAAGCGCGATTTTTTTAGCAACGTGTTTTGCATCTTTGATAGACGGTAGTACCGGCGCGTTTTGTTTATTTAAAATAGGCGCTAACTCTATTAATGCATTACAAGCCATATCGAGCATGTGTAATGTCAATCGTTTTGGTTTTGTTGCAATTAAACCTAAACCAATACCAGGAAAAGCAAGCGCGTTATTACATTGTGCGATTTCAATGGTTTCGCCATTAAATTTAAATGAATCAAATGGACTGCCAGTTGCAACAAATGCTAAACCATTGGTCCAATGCATAATTTGTTCTGGTGTTGCTTCAGCTTGTTCAGTTGGATTTGATAATGGAAAAATAATTGGATGTTTAACATGATGTGCCATCTCTTTAACAATTTGCTCGTTAAATGCACCAGCTACAGTAGATGCGCCAATTAAAATAGTTGGCTTTAAATTTTTAATTACATCAAATAATGAAATCCAATTGTTATCCGTTTCAAGTTTCCAATTTGCAACTTCATTTTGTGATTTTGCAAATAGGCGTTGAGCTGGGGTTAAATCTGGCATGCTGTCTAACAACAAACCTTGTCTATCAATTAAATAAAATTTTGTTTTGGCGATATCTTTTTCAATGCCTTGTCGCGCCATCCAGTAATAAATATGTTCAGCAATACCAGCACCTGCAGTTCCAGCGCCAAAAATTACAATCTTTTGATCAGTTATTTTTTCTTTCTTCGCTTCAATTGCAGAAAACAACGCAGCAAGAGTAACGACTGCTGTACCTTGAATATCGTCATTAAAAGTACAAATTTGATTGTGGTATTTTTTAAGATAACGTTCTGCATTGGCACGTCCAAAATCTTCCCAGTGTAAAAATACATTTGGGAATTTTTTATTAATTACAGTGATAAAACGTTCCATAAATACATCATATTCTTGTGCTGAAATGCGTGGATGACGCCAGCCTAAATAAAGTGGATCGTTTAATAATTCTTGATTGTTAGTGCCAACATCTAAAAAGATTGGCAGTGTACGAGTTGGATCAATACCACCACATAAACTGTAAACCATCAATTTGGCAATTGGGATGTCGATACCGCCAATACCTTGATCACCTATACCCAATACACCTTCGCCGTCTGACATAACAATTAAATCTATTTCTGGATTAGAACGGTTTTCTAGAATTTGCTCTAAATGTTCCATTTCAGGATAAGCAATATATAAACCACGCGCTTGACGAAATTCATGGCTAAAACGTTTAACAGCAGTACCAACAATAGGAGTATAAATAATTGGCATGATTTCACTTAAGTGATCACTTACCAATTTGTAAAATAAGATTTGATTACGATCATGTAAGTCGTTTAAAAAAATATGACGTTTTAGATTATCTTGGTAAGTACGAAATTGTAGATAAGCGCGATGTACTTGCTCTTCTAATGTTTCAACTCGAATAGGTAGTTTGCCGATTAAACCAAATGCTTCTCGTTCGTCTGGAGTAAAAGCAGTTCCTTTATTTAATTGTGGTGTAGTTAGTAACGGCTTTCCGGAAAGCGAAGTTTCAATATAAGTTTCTTTGGTTTTAGGATCAGTTTTGTATTTGAAATCGAGCATGAATCACCCTTTGTTTAAAGCTAATCTATACTGTTGTCATCAAGCAGTCCTTGCCGCGGGATCCTGTTCTTTGTGGCCATTCCCGGAATGACGACTAGATACAATCATGCGAATATAAAAATAATCTTGCATATAGCAAACAAAATATTTTTTAATGGCGACAGTTTTCACCATGGAGCGCTTATTTAAGCAAAAAATACGATGGAACATAAAAATCAAACTTCTCCTGGCGCTCGTTTTCGAAGCGCAGTTCAATTGGAAAAACCTCTTCAAATTATTGGAACAATCAATGCTTATGCCGCAATGATGGCGGAACAAGTTGGTTTCAAAGCGCTTTATATTTCAGGTGCCGGTGTTGCAAATTACTCTTACGGTTTGCCAGATTTGGGCATTACTTCTCTTGATAATGTTTTAGAAGACGTACGACGTATCACTAGTGTCACAACACTACCGGTGTTAGTTGATATCGATACCGGTTGGGGCGGCGCCTTTAATATTGCTCGTAGCATTCAGCAAATGATCAAAGCTGGGGCAGCTGCTGTTCATATCGAAGATCAGGTGCAAGCAAAACGCTGTGGCCATCGTCCGAATAAAGCAGTTGTACCTACTGAAGAAATGGTTGATCGCATCAAAGCTGCAGTCGATGCGAAAACAGATTCTAATTTCGTGGTGATGGCACGTACCGATGCGATTGCAAATGAAGGATTACAAGCAGGTATCGATAGAGCAAATCAATACATAGAAGCAGGCGCTGATATGATTTTTGCTGAAGCGATTACTAAATTAGATGATTACAAACAATTCACTCAAGCTGTAAAAGCACCAGTACTTGCTAATATTACTGAGTTTGGTATGACGCCAATGTTTACAGTATCTGAATTAAAAGATGCTGGAATTGCGATGGTGCTTTATCCACTAAGTGCAGCACGTGCGATGCAAAAAGCAGCTTTAGACGTTTTTAAAACCATACGTGAAAAAGGAACACAGCAATCTGTACTTGATTTAATGCAATCACGAAAAGAATTGTATGAATTTTTGAAATATCACGATTATGAAACTAAATTAGATGAATTATTTGGCAAAACAAAGTAACTAAAAGGAGTATGCATGAGTGCCCAAAAAACAGGCGGTTTAGCCGGCGTAGTCGCAGGACAATCAGCAATATGCACTGTTGGTAAGCAAGGAGTGGGTTTAAATTATCGCGGCTATTCCATTCATGATTTAGCTGAAAAAGCGACCTTCGAAGAAGTTGCATTTTTATTAATTCACGGTCACCTTCCAAATCGTCAAGAATTATCTCGTTACTGCGATCAATTGATGACGCAACGTAAATTACCAAAAGATTTAAAAACAGTTTTAGAACTAATTCCAAAAAATACTCATCCAATGGATGTATTAAGAACAGCTTGTTCAATGTTGGGAACCTTAGAACCTGAAGTCGATCCTAAAACTGAGCAATACAAAATTGCTGATCGATTATTAGCTTTATTCCCTGGCATGTTGACTTATTGGTATCACTTTTCACATTCAGGTAAACGTATCAATGAAGAAACAGATGAACCTTCCATTGCTGGTCATTTCTTACATTTATTACATGGTAAAAAACCAGATGAATTACATCGTCGCGTAGTCGATGTTTCTCTAATTCTATACGCTGAACATGAATTTAATGCTTCAACTTTTGCAGCGCGCGTGACAGCTGCAACGTTATCTGATTTTTATTCAGCTATTACTTCTGCAATTGGTACTTTGCGCGGTAATTTACATGGCGGAGCCAATGAAGCTGCGATGGAATTAATAGAAAAATTCACAACTGCAGATGAAGCAGAAAAAGGTTTGCGCGAAATGCTTGCAACCAAAAAATTGATCATGGGATTTGGTCATCGTGTTTACACAATTTCTGATCCGCGTTCTGATATTATTAAAGGCTGGTCTAAAAAATTAGCTGATCATGCAAATGACAATGTTCTTTATCCTGTTTCAGAACGAATTGAAAAATTAATGTGGGATGAGAAAAAATTATTCCCAAATTTAGATTTTTATAGTGCATCCGCTTATCACTTCTGTGGTATTCCAACAGCAATGTTCACTCCCGTTTTTGTTATGTCACGTATCACTGGTTGGTCTGCGCATGTGATTGAGCAACGTGCAAATAACAAATTAATTCGTCCTACATCTGAATATACAGGACCTGAACCATTGGAATTTGTTGAGATCGAGAAGAGATAATTTTACATACAGAAGAATGTAGATGGGCAAAGCGACATAGTCGCGTGCCCACCAAATAAAAATATTTGAATGGTTTTATTTATATTAGGAGTAATCATGTCAGCGCATTACAACGTCGATCAAAATGATCGACCACAATTTGATAAAGAATTACAAGATATTGCTGATTACGTTTTGAATTACGAGGTGAAAAGTACAGAAGCGTATCAAACTGCGCGTTTGTGTTTGATGGATAGTTTGGGTTGCGCGATGCTCGCATTACGTTATCCAGAGTGCACAAAATTATTAGGGCCTATTGTTCCAGGCACAATCGTTCCAAATGGCGTACATATTCCAGGAACAAATTTTGAATTAGATCCAGTTCAAGGTGCATTTAATATTGGCACACTTATTCGTTGGTTAGATTTTAACGACACCTGGCTTGCTGCTGAATGGGGGCATCCATCAGATAATTTAGGCGGTATTCTTGCAGTTGCAGATTTTGTTAGTCGCGAAAGAAGACAAAAAAATTTACCACCATTAACTGTCAAAGATATTTTAACTGCAGCAATTAAAGCGCATGAAATACAAGGCGTACTAGCGTTAGAAAATAGTTTTAATCGTGTTGGTTTAGATCACGTTGTCTTAGTAAAAGTTGCAACTACAGCAGTTGTTGCGCAAATGTTAGGTGCAAACAGAGATCAACTTTTAAATGCATTGTCATTAGCGTGGGTAGATGGACAAAGTCTTCGTACCTATAGACATGCGCCTAATACTGGTTCACGTAAATCATGGGCAGCCGGCGATGCAACTGCGCGCGGTGTACGATTATCAATGATGGCAATGAAAGGTGAGATGGGTTATCCAAGTGTATTATCTGCAAAAACTTGGGGATTCTATGATGTGTTATTCAAAGGACAACCATTTAAATTTCAACGTCCATTCGGTTCATATGTAATGGAACATGTATTATTTAAAATTTCCTTTCCAGCAGAATTTCATGCTCAAACTGCAGTTGAATGTGCATTGAAACTTTATCCAAAAGTAAAAGATCGCATTGATGAAATAGACAAAATTGTGATTCATACTCATGAATCTGCAATTCGAATTATTAGCAAGGTAGGGCCATTACATAATCCAGCTGATAGAGATCACTGTTTGCAATACATGGTTGCAATTCCATTATTACATGGTGGTTTAACAGCAGATCATTATGAAGATGACGTCGCACGCGATCCTAGAATTGATGTATTACGTTCTAAAATGGAAATTGCAGAAGAACAGCAATTTTCAGAGGATTATCACAATCCAGAAAAACGTTCGATTGCTAACTCAATGCAAATTTTCTTTAAAAATGGTGAGCAAACAGAGAAAGTAACAATTGAATATCCAATTGGACACCGTCGTCGTAGACAAGAAGGTATTCCTGTACTTGAACAAAAATTTGAAACTAGTTTAGGCGTTGTATTTACCGCAAATCGCGTCAAACAATTAGTTCAAATTTGCGGTAATCAAGAGCAATTAGAAAAAATGCCAGCAGATGAATTTATAAGTTTGTGGCGTATATAAAATAAATTGTAGATGTGGGCGATGGAATGATGCGCCCACCATTTTTCGTCAAGGAGCGAGTGTAATGACTACACTAAAGACAATAGCAAAAGATTTTCCATTTCATTCTCGCTACATCAATATTGATGGATGCAATATACATTACATAGATGAAGGTGAAGGTGATCCGATGGTGTTTATACACGGCATACCTACTTCAAGTTATTTATGGCGCAATGTAATTGCACCTTTATCAAATCATATTCGTTGTATTGCACTTGATTTGCCAGGAATGGGGCATTCAGATAAACCAGATATTCAATATCGTGTATTTGATTACATCCATTATTTTGAAAAATTTATAAAAGCATTGCAGTTAAAAAATATAACTTTAGTAATGCATGCTTGGGGTTCAGTGATTGGGTTTGATTATGCAATGCGCCATGAAAAAAATATCAAAGCACTAGCATTTTTAGAATCATATGTTCGTCCAGTAAATGATTGGCGTAAGTTATCTTTGCCTGTTCAAGAGTTTGCAAAAAAAATAGAAAAAGCTGGCGATGAAAAAATTATTAATACTGATTTTTATATGGATGAAATTTTTGCAAACGGTGTACTGCGTAAATTATCTGCGTCTGAATTAAATGAATATAAGAAACCGTTTCAAACACCAGAAAGTCGTCGTTTGATTGTGCAATATTTACATGATTTGCCTATGATTAGAGGTGAATCAGCAGATGTTTATAATTTAATTGCACGTTATTCAAATTGGTTGCAACAAACACTGATTCCAAAGCTGATGCTTTTTAGTATCCCAGGGTTTTTAAC
>CAZYCO010000014.1:33222-43945 GCA_964645885.1 uncultured Gammaproteobacteria bacterium | reverse complement strand
TCTTATCTTCATCACTAACACTATTTTTAAAGCTTTTGATTGCTTCGCCTAAATCGCCACCTAATTTTTTTAAGCGGCTTGAACCAAACAAAACCAATATAATTAATAACACCAATAATAAAGATAAAGGGCTGATACCACTTAAACCCATAAATACTCCTAATTTAATTAATCTATAACACCATAACTATGACGCAGACTTCTTTCCACTTTACTTTCTGGTATAGGCGCAGATGTAGAAGTGATAGGCGGATTTTTAAATAATCCATTGTTGCTACGTACTACAACAATTAAATTTTTTACTTCTTGTAAAAATAGCTCGTTTAACTGTTGATATAAATTTTGTGTAAACAATTGCCGCTCTAATTCACTTTTTTGCTCTTCAGTTTCTGCATCTAGTAAAAGAGGATGTTGTGAAATAGCGTCAATTATTTTTTGAATAAAAGTTGAATCTTTAAGCTGAGGAAATGCTAAGAAAAACTGTAAATTGCTATTGGATAAAATAAAACGCGGATCAATATAAAGTAAAAATTCAGGACAAATTTTGCCGGTTATAGCTGCAGATGAGATACCTTCTTGCTTTAACATTTGGGTAAATAAGTGTAATTCAAAAGAATTACGTTTAGTGAGAATGTCATCAATATTTACATCTGCTAATGAAAGAAAATCGTGTAATTCAGGATCATCAAATAAATCTAGAAAAGCTTTTAGCGTTCCTAAGCTATTTTCAAATTTTCTAACGGTATCGATATAAACTTCTCTTTTGAAATTTTTTAATAACTTCACTGCCAACAAATGATCATTCAACCATTTTTTATTTTCTTCTACTTTTTCTATTGCCCGACTTAATTGTCTGTCGGTCATATTCCAAACTTCGTTTAACCGTTTTGTTAAACGTAATTTTTTAGGGATAAAAATTTCATGTTTTGAAACATCTCGTAATAATTCAAGAACACGAACGATAAAATAACTATTGTTAACATGCCGTGATGCAAAGAGTAAAAATTCTGCAATAGAAAATACATTGTGCTCATAAAACCAAGTTGTTAAAGGGCTAGAGGTTATGAGCAATAAATCCAATTTATTATGTTGAGTTTTAAAAATATATTGATTGCTAAAAAACTGTTGAATGAAATGCCAATCGAAATTGCTTAATTGCTGATTGCGCCATTTCTTGATGGAGTTGCGTAAGCGTTCAACATAGTCTGTAGTTGTTTCATTTTGTTCTAAATTTTTCGTTAAAACAAAGTTGATAATATCAATAATATTTAAATATTTATTTTGTATTAATTGTTCAATCGCTGTTTCTTTCATGCATAACACGGTAGCCAAGTGCTGATCAGAATTAATTAAAAATAACAAAGGATAAAATCCGAGCTGCTGAAAATGTGCGCGTTTTAATTGTCCTGGCTGATAAAAATCTAAGTTTTCATAAGTAAAATTAGCATGCTGCGCTAATTTTAAGAAATGTTGAGTCGTCAAAATGCCATCGTTAAATAATTTCGATAATAGATACAGTTGTTCAAGTGTAATGTTAAAAATATTGGGATTTGCCAATGCTAATTGAGTAAATCGATTTTTTTCTTCTTGATTTATAAATAAAGTATCAAAACATGTTTCAGATTGAAGGAATTGTCTTAGCTTATCGATCAATCGTAAATATTTTTCAGGTTCATTGGTACCGTAACGATTAAGATAAGCGATTCTTTTAGTGATCTTGTTTTGTATAGTTTCCGAAGAATCAGTTGGTAAAATTCCAAAAGCGAGTAAGGCTACTAACATATGAAAAGCCCCCTGTTATGGTTATTACATTAAGTATTTGCTCTGTAACCACCAAGCTAGAGTGAAACCAATTGCAAATACAACAACAACTTTAAATAGTTTATAAATGCTAGATTGCTTACGTCTTGTTTTACGTAATTTAATGACTTGAGTGTTATCACTCTTTTGTAATTGTTGCGCGCGCTTATATGCCAATATTTCAAATACTAAAGAAGGTAGTGCAGGTAATTGTTCAGACCAAGATGGTGCGTTTTTCTTTAGTCGTTTTACAAATGCTTTAAAACTCACGCGATTGCGTAACCATCTTTCTAAGAACGGTTTAGCGGTGTGCCATAAATCTAAATCGGGATAAAGCTGTCGTCCTAAACCTTCAACTGCAATTAATGTTTTTTGCAATAACATGAGCTGCGGTTGCACTTCCATATTGAAACGACGACCGGTTTGAAATAAACGCAATAGTACTTGGCCATAAGAAATATCTTTTAATGGTCGTTCAAATATAGGTTCACATACCGTTCGAATCGCAGCTTCGAATTCATCAACACGAGTGTCGTATGGCACCCATCCTGATTCAATATGTAATTCAGCAACACGTCGATAATCACGATTAAAAAATGCTAAAAAGTTTTGCGCTAAATAATGTTGATCATGGTGATTCAAACTGCCCATGATGCCGAAATCGACAGCAATATAGCTAGGATTATTGACGTTAGTGATATCAACAAAAATATTACCTGGGTGCATGTCAGCGTGAAAAAAACAATCTCTAAATACTTGAGTAAAGAAAATTTCAACACCGCGCTCTGCTAAACGTTTCATATCCACATTTTTGGCGCGTAAAGTTTCTAAATCGAGTACAGAAACACCACTAATAAATTCCATTACTAATACGCGTTCTCTTGCTAATGGCCATTCTACTTCTGGAACATATAGCAAATCTGAATTTGCAAAATTACGTCGAAGTTGCGATGCATTCGCTGCTTCACGCATCAAATCAAGTTCATCAATAATGGTTCGTTCAAATTCACGAACAATTTCATGTACATGTAAACGACGTGCTTCATATGAATAACGTTCTAAAACTTCTGCGATGCCATACATAAGTGAAATATCGCGCGCAATTGCGTGCTGAATATTCGGACGTAATACTTTTACGATGACTTGTCTGTTGTCCCATAATTTTGCTAAGTGCACTTGTGAAATTGACGCTGAAGCAAGTGGAAGTGGATCAAATTCTTTGAATAAGTCGCGTATTGGACGTAAATACGTTTGCTCAATAATTTGAATCGCTAATGCGCTAGGAAAAGGTGGCACTCGATCTTGTAAAAAGGATAATTCGATTGTGATGTCTTCAGGGATTAAATCGGGACGAGTTGAAAGCATTTGCCCAAATTTAATAAAGATAGGCCCTAATTCTTCAAATGAACGACGAATAGCTTCGCCTCTAGTGTAGGTTTGCCGACGGCTAAACCAATGACCGATGTTTATATAAATTAACAAACGAATAGGCGAAAAAGTTGAAACTAAATGCGAATCTAAAAGTAATTGTCCTAGACCATAACGCGCCAAAGTATATTGAATTACAAATAGCCGCCATAATTGTTTGAATCGTTTAAACATAGCTGTCCTTTTTTGTTGGGCTTCGCTTACGCTCAACCCAACCTACAAATAGATCAAGCCGAAGCCCAACGTATTTAAATTATTTTAACCTCTTTATTCGCGCTTCTAAACGTTCTACATCCATTTCTAGTTTGAATACTTCATCTGCAAATTCATCTAATGTTTGTTTAGAAGGCGTGACTTGTTTTTCAAATTGTAAGTACTCAATGATATTTAACCGCATATTTTCTAAATTTTTTTTCATGAAAGAAAATAGATGTTGTGTAGTAGTCACGATCGAGTGCGCAGGAATATCGCCAATATATTTCGATAATTGTTCTTCCCAGTCGACATCAATTGTTTTTAATAAACGATGTACTTCATAAGCAAGTGCATTATCACCTTCAATCGTTAAATCAGTTTTGAATAATTTCCAAGAAGTGCTACGAATGGTAGCGTCTGGTGTCGCTTCATAATCGGTTAAGACATCGATATGATGATCTTTAAAGATTAAAAAAAAAGTTAAGTTCCAATCCGAAACATTTATTGCAACAACTTTGCTATTTAATGACGATAGTTTTTGAATATAGTCAGGATCAAGGGCGATATAGTGATTTAAAATTTTTTCAATCGCTTTTGCTAATCCATCCATGTTTAACCTTAATATTTGAATGCTCGATGAATCGCGACAATACCACCAGTTAAATTTTGATAGCTACAATCTTCGAATCCTTGTTCCTCAATTAATTGTTTTAAGGTGTTTTGATCAGGATGCATACGAATGGATTCAACTAAATATTTATAGCTATCTGCATCATCTGCTACCAATTTTCCTAAAGCAGGCAAAAGTGTAAAAGAATATTGATCATAAATTTTCTGAAAAATTGGATTTGTAGGTTTGGAAAATTCCAACACCATCAATGTGCCACCTGGTTTTAATACGCTATACATAGAACGTAATGCTTTGGCCTTATCGGTAACGTTACGCAAACCAAATGCAATTGTGATGCAATCGAAATAATTGTCTTCAAAAGGTAAGTTTTCGGCATTACATTGCACAAATTCTAAGTTACCGAAGAATCCTTGATCCAATAAACGTTCGCGTCCAACGTTAAGCATATCGGCATTGATATCAGCGACATAAATACAACCAGTTTGATTTAAACGTTTGGCAATTAGCTTCGCTAAATCACCGGTACCACCAGCTAAATCTAATACTTTAGAATGAAGTTTGATGTTACAACTATCAATGGCTGTTTGTTTCCAAACGCGGTGAATACCAAGTGACATCAAGTCATTCATGACGTCATAACGTTTGGCAACAGAACTAAATACTTTTCCAACTCGTTTTACTTTCTCTTCTTCTGGAATTTTTTCAAAACCAAAGTCTGTAGTGGACATTTCTATTTAATTTCCTTAAGAGTTTTTTGTAGGGTGGGCAAAGCGACATCGTCGCGTGCCCACCATTTTGCAATACTTTGGTGGGCACGGCGTTAAACGCCTTTGCCCACCCTACAAGAAAATAGAATTGGATATTTGTGAAAAATGCTAGCCTCTTTCCAATCCCGCTTCTTCTATTCGATCTAAATAATGCTGCCAATTTTCTTTATAATGCGCGCCCAATTTATACAAGTTGTCGAAACTATATAATCCAGTTTTATGGCCATCATCGAATATCAGTTTCACTGCATATTGCCCAACTGGTTCGATGCTTGTGATGTTAACGTAACGTTTACCAGGTACCAGCATTGGTTCTGTTTGGCCATGCCCTTGCACTTCAGCACTTGGTGAAAAGACGCGTAAATATTCGCAAGGTAGTTCAAATTTTTCGCCATTATCGAAATTAAGATGTACCACGTGTGATTTTTGTAAAAGTTTAATTTCAGTTAGGGTTGGTATTTGCATAGCGAATCCTTTTTAAAGAATGTATTGGCTAAGATCTTGATCTTTCACCAATGCTTTTAATTGTTTATCAACATACTTGCTATTGATCGTAATAGTTTTGTTTTTTAATTCGGCTGCTTGAAATGAAATATCTTGTAACAAGCGTTCCATGATCGTGTGCAAACGTCTTGCACCAATATTTTCCAAACTTTTATTTACTTCAAAAGCGATTTCAGCAATACGACGTACACCATCTTTAGTGAAAGATAATTTCACACCTTCAACTGCCATCATTCCTACATATTGTTCGGTCAATGATGCATTTGGTTCGGTCAAAATTCGAACAAAATCTTCTGCAGTTAAAGCAGATAATTCAACCCGAATTGGCAAACGACCTTGTAACTCTGGAATCAGATCAGATGGTTTAGATAAATGAAATGCACCTGATGCAATAAATAAAATGTGATCTGTTTTGATCATGCCGAATTTGGTGAATACCGTACAACCTTCAATTAAAGGTAATAAATCACGTTGCACGCCTTCTCGTGATACTTCACCGCCTTGTGAACCTTGTTCTGAACGTCGAGTAATTTTGTCAATTTCATCAATAAAGACGATGCCATTTTCTTCTACATTTTTAATTGCAGTTGCTTTGACTTCATCTTCATTAACAAGTTTTTGCGCTTCTTCTTCATGCACAATTTTTAAAGCATCAACAATTTTCATTTTGCGTACTTTGGTTTTGTCGCTACCAATACTTTGTAACAAGTTTTGTAATTGGCTAGTCATTTCTTCCATGCCAGGTGGCGCCATGATTTCAACACCAACGGCACTTGCAGTAATTTCAATTTCTATTTCTTTATCGTCTAATTCACCTGCACGTAATTTTTTACGAAAAATTTCACGTGTAGATGATGAAATTTTTTCGCTTTCTGCATCAGCTTTACGTAAAGGTAATAAAGCATCAAGAATACGTTCTTCTGCCGCTGTTGTTGCATTTTCCTCTACTGCTTGCATTGCTTTTTCGCGCGCTTGTTTAATTGCAACATCGACTAAATCACGAATCATGGCTTCAACGTCTCGACCGACATAGCCAATTTCAGTGAATTTAGTTGCTTCAACTTTCATGAAAGGTGAATCAGTTAATTTTGCTAGACGGCGTGCAATTTCAGTTTTACCAACGCCAGTTGGTCCAATCATTAAAATATTTTTAGGTTTTACTTCGGCGCGTAATTCAGCAGGTAAACGCAAACGACGCCAGCGATCGCGTAACGCAATTGCGACTGCTTGTTTTGCTTCATTTTGGCCAATAATAAATTTATCGAGTTCGTGAACGATTTGTCGTGGTGTTAAGGTGGTCATAATTTTAAAACCTATTTTTTCGCTTCTAATTCTTCGATGGTTAAGTTTTGGTTGGTATAAATACAAATATCTGCAGCAATATGCAGTGATTTTTCAACAATATCGCGTGCATCTAATTTGGTGTTTTGGAGTAAGGCTCGTGCAGCAGATAAAGCAAAAGGGCCACCAGAACCAATCGCGATAATATTTTCTTCTGGCTCAATGACATCGCCATTACCGGTAATAATAAGAGATGTTTTTGATCGGCTACTGCTAGCAATGCTTCTAAGCGACGTAGCATTCGATCCATACGCCAATCTTTTGCAAGTTCGACTGCAGCGCGCATTAAATTACCTTGATACATTTCCAGTTTGCGCTCAAAACGTTCGAATAAAGTAAATGCATCTGCCGTACCGCCAGCAAAACCGGCAATAACTTTGTTATCAAAAATACGTCGTACTTTACGGGCATTGCTTTTCATCACGGTGTTGCCAAGTGAAACTTGACCATCACCACCAATGACAACTTTGTTGTTGCGACGTACGGATACAATTGTTGTACCTCTATATTGTTCCAAGGTTGGTTCTCCTTTTATTTCGTTTTGAAATTATCAGGCCAATAATCGCCCCCCATCGACAACGATGGTTTGACCGGTAACAAAATCCGCATCAAATAATAAATAACTCACAGCTTTAGCTATATAAATGGGGTCGCCGTGTCGTTTTAAAAGCGTTTGCTGAATTATTTTTTCTTTAATGTTATCGGGTAAGGAGTTGATGCCTTCAGGCCAAGCAATAGCGCCTGGTGCTACAGCATTTACTCGAATATCAGGTGCTAATTCTTTTGCAAGTGACTGAGTTAGCATTTCTAAACCAGCTTTGGTCGCGCAATAGACTGGGTAATCTTTTAATGGTTTAGCAGCATGAATATCAGTGATATTGATAATTGAGCCTTGATGCTTTTTTAAAAAGGGTGCTGCGGCTTTAGCTAAGAAAAAGGGCACTTTTAAATTTGTGTCAAATAATTCGTCCCATTCATGTTCTGTAGTAGTTGCGAGGTCAGTCGGAAAAAAAACCGATGCATTATTGACGATGGCATCTAAGCGTTCCCAAGTTTGGATACATTGTTCAATAAAATGAGGTAATGCTGAAAATTCTCTTAAATTTGTTGGGTAGGCCACAGCTGAATCGGAACGATTTTGGTTAAGTTCTTGGATTAAATGTTCGGCTTCTTGTTTGGAGTGTTGATAGTGGACAATCACTCTACAACCTTGGGCATGTAAATGACGACTGATTTCTAGGCCTATACGTCTAGCTGCGCCTGTTACCAATACAACTTTGTCATGTTGTTGCATAAAATTTGTTATCCTTCCGCCACTTTTTGAAAGAGTAAAAAATTTATGAATCAAAGTCACCCTAAGCTTGTAGAATTGATTCAACAACAGATTAAGACATCAGGACCCATTCCATTTAAGCAATTTATGGAATTGGCGTTATATGCTGATAACGTTGGTTATTACCAAAACCCCAATCACACTCAATTTGGAAAATATGGCGATTTCATCACTGCGCCATTAATTTCAGTGTTATTCGCTAAAACATTAGCGAATCAAATTGTTCCAATTTTTGAACAACTAGGTGAACGTATCATTGCAGAATTTGGTGCTGGCAGCGGTCAATTAGCAGTTGATTTATTACAGGCATTAGAAGCAAAAAATATTTTGGTAGAGAAATATGTCATTGTTGAAATCAGTGATGCCTTAAAACAACAGCAAAGAAAATTATTTGAAGAAAAAATACCGCATTTAATAGCTCATATTAGTTGGCAATCAGAATTGCCAGATGAATTTATTGGGGTTGCAATTGCCAATGAAGTATTAGATGCCTTACCTGTACATCGATTTCAAATTGCGAATGGCGAATTATTTGAATGTTATGTTGATGCACAAGAGAATCAATTTGTTTGGCAATTAAAAGCAATTGAAAATGCTGAATTAAAACAAAAATTAACGGCTATCCAACAAAATTTTTTAAATCAAGTGCTGCATTATCAATCTGAAATTAATTTAGCGATTAAAGATTGGATCAATCGATTAAGTAAACAATTCAAACGTGGTGTAGTTTTATTATTTGATTATGGTTATGGTCGTAAAGAATATTATTTACCCGAACGTGATCAAGGCACATTGTTGTGCTATTACCAACATCAAGTACATGACAATCCATTGATTTATGTTGGTGAACAAGACATCACGGCTCATGTTGATTTTACTTCTGTTGCTGAACAAGCATTTGATCATGAATTTTGGATTGTAGGTTATACGACGCAAGCACATTTTTTATTGTCGTTGGGTATAACTGATTTTTTAGAACAATTAGATGTATCAAGCAAAGAACGTATTTTATTAAATCAACAATTAAAAAAATTAATTCAACCACATGAAATGGGTGAAATTATAAAAGTGATGGCGTTAGGTAAAGAATTTGAAGCGCCATTAAAAGGATTTGAATTATTGGATTTACGATCACGCTTATAAAATTTTATCTCACCTCTCTCCTTGCGGGAGAGGTCGCAGCGTAAGCTGCGGGTGAGGGGTATGAACATAGAGGTATTTACATGACACGATTAACAACAGTAGAAATTTTCAGAGAAGACCTAAGTTTTTCTGCCGGTCATTTCACTATATTTTCAGCTGCAGAACGTGAAATGATGCATGGTCACAATTACACGGTATACACCGCTATTACTACTGCAGTAGGTGATGATGGTTTAACCTTTGATTATCGCTATTACAAAATGCGAATGCGCGAAATATGCAAAAAAATCAATTGTACTTTTATTTTACCGATGTATTGCAAACACTTAAAAATAGAAGAAAGCGGTGATTATGTGTATGCCTACTTCGATAAAGATAAAATTCCATTCTTAAAAAAAGATGTCACCTTATTACCGATTACTAATTCTACAATTGAAGAATTATCACAGTGGTTCATTAAAGAATTGACAGATAATCGCGAAGACGAATTAAAACAACATCGCATCGAGAAAATTTTAATTAAAGTATTTTCATCACCAGGGCAATCTGGTTCTGCAATTTGGGAGAGAACAACATGACAGGCATATTAGTTATCACTGGTGCGAGTCGTGGAATTGGTTATGCCACAGCCAAAGAATTTTTAGAAAAAAAATATACGGTTATTAATTTATCTAGAACACCTTGTGCCTTAGCAGGCGTTAAAAATATTACCGTTGATTTCACTGATTTGAATTGGACAATACAGGTCGAAAGTTTTTTAAAAAATATTATTTCTTATCAGCAAAAAATTTGTTTAGTTCATAATGCTTATGCTTATGAATCTGATTCAGTTTTAAATTTGTCAGCAGAAAATTTTTCTAGGATCTTGCAAGCAAATTTAGTCGCGCCACAACAATTAAACCAACTGCTTTTACCGCTCATGCATGAACACTCTTCAATTATTTATATTGGTTCAGTTTTATCTTTTAAAGCAGTAGCCAATGCCGCATCGTACGCTACAGTAAAACATGCAGTGATTGGTCTCATGCGCGCAACTTGTCAGGATTTAGCAGGAAAGAAAATTCATACTTGTTGTGTTTGCCCAGGTTTTACCAATACCGAAATGTTGAGAACGCATCTTGGTAACCGACCTGATGTATTGAAATCAATTGAAGCGCAAGTTACACAACAACGTTTAATTGAACCTAAAGAAATCGCAAGCTTAATTTCATACTGCGCAGAAAATCCAGTGATTAACGGCGCAGTATTAGAAGCAAGCTTAGGGCAAGTACAAAGGTAGCTATTCTGTCTTAATAAAGCGAACACTACTTTGACTATCATCATCATTATTTTGCGCTGCTTCTAAAGTGAATTCGTTATTGTCTTCGGCAGTGCGTCTTCTTAAATAAGGTGTACCAATAGGTGCTGCAAAACGTTCTTGCTGCAAAGCGGCTTCTATATTTTGTTCTGACGTTTCAATTGTTGATGCTGAAGATGCAACCATCGAACTCGTATCAGTTGTAGTTGAAACTTCTGGTGCTTGTTCGATGTTTGATGATTCTGAATCAAGCGCTAAATAATTAAATAGTTTATCTCGTTGCG
>CAZYCO010000014.1:27571-33182 GCA_964645885.1 uncultured Gammaproteobacteria bacterium | reverse complement strand
GTAAATGATTATTTATTGTTTGAGCAAATGAAGGATGCAGATAAATTGCATAACTGATTGCTACCATAAACGCAGAACCAAACGTGCTAGACATTAATAAATGTCCCGCAGGTTCTCCAACCCTCATTAAATCAATCACAATTGCGCCAGGTATAGTTAATAAAAGAGGCGTAAGGAATGCGCAAAAAAATATAA
Source organism: uncultured Gammaproteobacteria bacterium (assembly GCA_964645885.1). GTDB lineage: Bacteria > Pseudomonadota > Gammaproteobacteria > CAZYCO01 > CAZYCO01 > CAZYCO01. Next base: position 32,987 of record CAZYCO010000014.1, on the reverse strand, counting down.
TTTCATTTAATTTTTGTTTCGCTGCATTTATTTCATTATTTTTAAATTCAGGATTTTGCCGTGCCTCTAAATTAACAAGCTCGCGATAAACATGGCCAGTTGTAGAAAGAGGCAGTGAAGGTATGGCTATAGGCAGATATGGAACAAATGTTACATCAAGTGTTCGATTGACATAACCAATTCCAAATTGTTGTTTATAAGCATTAAGTAATTTTTCGATCAGAATGGTCGCGTTTTTTGGGTTACTTTCTTGGTGAAGAGTTAACCATTTGAGCATGATTTGCATGAATTTTTCTGTGTTTTGTTTTTGTTGCTCTGGTGTAAGGATGGCTGGTTCAGCTTTACAAGTCCAATCGAAAAATAAATCGATGTAGGTAGAGAGATAATCAATTTTATCTAGCGATAGTACATTCTCTTCTAATAAAAAATATTCTAATAGATGAAGATGTTGATAATGAATTATGTATGTAAATATATCATTCTGCTTTGCATCTTGTTTTGTTAATTCTGCAAATAATAACTCTTCTGAATTTTTTAAAGGTGCAAAAACTTTTTTGTATTCAGATATTAGCCATTTAACAAATTCTAAATTGCCTTCAACTATAGCTTGGCTTGTAAGTTGTGACTCACGTTTGGGAACATCTGTTTTATTTTCTGAAGCTAGATCTAAATGTTGTTCTAAATTTTCTTGTTTACTTAATAAAAAATATTCACAAATTTCTTGATGGTTTAAGAATGCGGCATATTCTAGTGGAGTATTGTCTGAGAACATGCTTGATGAAGCAGATAAACCATAGGTATAAAAAGCAAACGTTTTGCAGGTTTTAAGCATATTTAAGTTTTTAAAATGTATAGCTTTAGCAATAATGTTTTGACAAATCTTTGTTTGCTCTTCAATAGATACGCGACTTAAAAATAAATTAAATTCTTGATTTCTTTGCAGCCAAAACATCCAAGTGATAAGTGGATAGCCAAAGTTATCTTTTGTTGTATGCAAAAGTGTAATATCTTGATCGAGCATTTGATGAAAAAGTTGAACTAACTTTGTTTTTGAAAGCAAAGAACCATTTTGAATGAGCGTAGTTTGAGTTCCCCAAATTGCAAAAAATATATGTTTAAATTTATCTTTGTAACTTAGGTTTGGCATTTCATAAATATTTTTGATAGCAGTTATGTCTAGCCAAGGATAAAAATAATAACGAATGTTACGTGCCCAAAGATTTTCTTCTTTAGAAATTTCATTATTTTGTTTATCAACTCGTGCAATTGAAGATAAATCTTTGGGCTCAAGTAAATCAAAAATGCTTAATTTTATGTCTTTAATAAGGTTATTAAACGTTGTTGAGACATCTGGCATATGCGCTCCGGGTTTTTATAATTTTTATACTTCAAAACGATAAGCAGAATTTTCTTCTTCTTGCTCTGTATTGTTATCTGAATCCGAGCGTCGATGTCTTATGTGTAATTGAGTAACAGGAGAATCAAAATGTTCCTGTTCTAATTGTATAACTACACTATTACTTAATGCCCGTTCGTCTCTTACTTCTGACTGTTCAGATTGAGGATGTTCATCTGGCATTGGAATAATAACTTCATCATTAGATGCAGGTGGATTTTCAATAATAATTTCTACCGGATCACGTGAGCAGCGATTAACAAAATAATTTATTGGTGCTTGATAAAGTTCAATGAATTTATCAATTAGATATTGCAACGGTGCTGGCAAAACTGAATGAATAGCCATCAAATTTTGTCTAAACTTTGGATTTGAATTTGCAAGTAATATTGCTCCTATTACGAGGCTCGATGTAACTTCCCAAAGCATAAGAGAAACAAGTGCTGCATTTACACTATATTTTGCTATGCCCAAAATTGGGAAAATACTGCCTATTGTCGAAAGGACTGCAAATAATGTGACAGTTTGCCATTCAAATGCTCTAAATGTTTTTTTTCTTGCAGTAGTAATAATGTTCGGATCATCTAATAAATTTGCTTGTAACTGTAATAAACGACGATAGTAATAGCCTGATTTAAACGTTATTGTTTTAGGGATAAAAGAAGAGGGTGTGGTTGTAAACACGGAGAGATTCACATATGCATTGCTATTATAATTACTATAAACTCGCAGCAACTGCTGATTAATTATTTTTACATTCTCATGTTGTTTTGCATTTGCTTGATAGAGCCATCTGCAAAAAATTTCCATAAATTTATCAATAAATTCATTTTTTTCTAATATAGAAATTTTATCTCTACGCTCTTTAGCACTCACATATTTGAAGAATACGCGAATGAATGTATCAATTTCCCTAGTATGTGCATATGCAAGTGCATGATGATTAAAGATTAAGTTTTCTAACATGTTGAAATCAAAATTTAAGATAGCGAAAGTTGGTGCAGCTTGTTCCAATTTATCTTGTTTCCATAACTCTTCTACAAATAATTGTTCTGCTTGCTCTTCAGAATAATCTTCAGTCATCGATATTTGCAGTGCTTGTTTAAATTTAGCTTTCACCCATGCCACCATTTCTGGTTTACCGCTAGCAACAGCTAAATGAAGTAATCTTACTTCGTTGTTATTTGGAATGAGCGGCGCAAGTGTACGGGGTACAGTTAAATAACGCTCAATACTTTCATATTGTTGGGTAAACAGGAATTCACAAAAATCAACATTGCCTTGTAAAACAAAATATTCGATTACATTAAAATGTTGTTCATTAAAAATTTCTTTTAATCTTTTATTTTTTTCAGTGGAATCATCAAGTGTTAAAAAAGTTTCAGTAATAGGATAATTAAAAAAATCACTATGCAAGATCATTTTCAACATATTCAAATTATTTTTTTGTATGGCATTTTTTAAAGTAGCTTTAAAAATTTCTTGGCGTGTTTCTTCAGAAATTTGATTAATGAAACTATCGAATTCATGATTTTTATTGAGCCACAAAACTGCAAGTAGCAAAGGATAGCCTTGCGTATCAAACGTATTTGTTAAATAAGCAGTAAGAAAAAGGGAAGATAAGCAATCCAGAGAGCGATGTAATGCGCCTTTATCAATTAAAGATTTATTGTTAATTATGCGTGGATCATTGCCCCACAAAGCTTGAAAAATAAGCTGAAATCTTTGCTTCATACTTATATCGTCTTTTTGGCGGATTTGCTTAATTGCTTCTATATCAAGCCAAGGATGAAAATAAGTATTGATATAGTTAAGCCATAATAGATTGTCATTTGTGATTTCATGGTTTTTATGATTAAGAACGGAAATTTTTTTTTGGATATCAATGGGTTCAAGGTTGGAATAAACATTTAAAATTATTTCATCAGGAAGATTTAGCAGCGCGAAACTTTTTTCTTGATACATGAAAATCCCTCCATGAATTTTTTTATTCATTTAAAGAGTAGTACATAAATTTTCATTTTGTAAAATTTTTTTATTTTTTTGATTAATTTTTATTAACAATTGAAAGATTAACTAAAGTTGTGAGATTAATTTGCAATTGATGTATGGCTTGCTTTCGTTCATCAAATAGCTGCATTAATTTATCTGTGAAAATTTGATCAAATTCATAATGCATGGCTGAGCCAGTTTTTTTATGCATGAATTTTTTTGTTAAAGCAGATGTATTGAAATAATTAGCAATCGCATCCACTTCTTCTAAGTTGTGAATATCAGAAAGAAAAAGTTCTAATTTGTATAATAATTCTGTTTTGACTTGTTCTAAAATATCAGGCGCTGGATGCTGCTCATATTTGTCATGTAAAGGGATAATAATTTTACCAAGATTTTGTATGAGTTGTTCACGCAAACTTGCTGGAAGACTAATGTTTGCTATTTGAAACTGCGGATCGACTAAGAAAAACTGACTATAAGCGTAGTCGTTAGCAGAAAATGAAGGTTGATAATTATCTAAAAAAGCTTCTTTTTTCAATTCAACCAGAATTCTATTGGTTAAGATGGTATTTATAACAACTGTATTCAAATTCAAATTTAAATGCTGTTGTAAATTATTTTTTAAAGCTGGAATAATTTCTTCTTTAATAAGTGCATGGTTCGGTACAGTAAAACAACTGATAAAATCAGTATGAATTAAAAATTGAATGCCATAGGTTAATGTTTGGGGTAATCGATTCATTCGATGTGGATATTGATCTAGCCGCAGCCAGAATCCACCTTGTTTTTCTAAAATTTGCCAGCTGAAAATATCGCTAAAATTTTTGTTTAACCAATCTTCTCTAGACATATCTAGAAACTGAATCTTATTTTTCATCGTCCATTCATATAATTCAGTACTAGGCGTTAAATTTTGATACCAAACATTAATTACGTAATCAGGATAAACTTTACGCCACGCTTGTAAGCGTTGTTTATAGTCTTCAAGCTTTTCAGGATCTTCTAAATAAAAATGTATTATTTTAGGTACATTTTGCGCGCTGTAATTGTTGGATAACGATTGTCGATAAAAATTATGATAAGAATCTGCGAAAAACTTACGCCAAAGATAAGTAAATGGTGCAATATAACGTTGTGAAATAGTGGGCTGCGTTAAATTAACTGAAATGTAAGTGCTCATTAAAAAATGAAATTTTAACTGTTCTAAATTATATGCTTTTGAATCAATTATTGTTTCTAGCAAATCAATTCGAGCGTATTCAATCAGTAATTCGAAAATACTGCGAGGTGCAAATAATGATGTTTGACGTACAGTTACGGGGATGTTGTATTTAATAATGTCATTAATAATTTTTTCTGCTAGTTGCTTTTGATCTTGTTGCAATGCTGTTTCTAAATATTTGACGCTATTGTTTGCTAAATCGTTTATTTCCTTTTCTTTTATCATTTTCCTGCTCCTTGGTATAAATATTTCCTTAAAAATTTTTCTTGTTTTTTATTTATAGACCAAAAATAGCAGGCTCATATTTCTACTATTCTTCTACTAGCTTTTTCAGCATTACTTTTGATTGTAATTGCACTTAAAAAGTTGTGCGTTCACTCGTCGTCATTTCACTGCTTGCTCTCGATTGTCGTCATCCCGCAGTCAAGCCGCGGGATGACGGCTAAAGAAAATCAATCGTGAGATGAAGACGAAAATAAATCTATTTCATTTCAGATATTACTTTCTTAATCGCTTTTATTCTTTTTTGTCTTAAATTTTCTTTGATCTGCTCACCAGTTTTATCTTCCATTTCGCTTTCATCTAATTTAATTGCTTTAATTTCATTAAAGATTCGGCGTAAAAAATCTGCTTGTGGATACTCTCTATTTTCAAAATTTTTTCGACCGCGCGCATCGGCTTCACATGCGATCAAATAAGCATTGAAACGTTCAGGTTTGCGAAAAGCGTCAGTTTTTTCAAATAAATTAAGAATAGTTGCAGGACGTAATTCTTTGACTTGATGACAATGTAAATGATGACGG
>CAZYCO010000014.1:25103-27548 GCA_964645885.1 uncultured Gammaproteobacteria bacterium | reverse complement strand
TGACGGCTAACAATAATTGCTAAATCCATAAAATCAGCAGGAATACGTAATCGTTTCGCAAATGCTTTGATTATAGGTACACCAGCATCTTCATGGCCTGGATGGCTAGGTAGTTTTTCCTTTGGTGTGCAAGCTTTACCAACATCATGCATCAATACCGCAAAACGAATTTTAGGATCAGCAGTGGCTTTGGCTGCTTGTTGTAATGCCATTAAGGTATGAATACCGGTATCAATTTCTGGATGCCACTCTTTAGGATTCGGTACGCCAAATAATGCATCTATTTCGGGAAATAAAATTTTTAAAGCGCCACATTCACGTAACACTTCAATAAATTTTTCTGGATGATTTTCACCTAAAGCGCGTACTAATTCTTGCCACGTACGTTCAGGCGTTAATGCATCCACATCACCTTCACGTACCATTTTTTTCATTAATGCCAATGTTTCATCAGCAATTTTAAATCCCAGTTCATAGTAGCGTGCATAAAATCTAGCGACACGTAAAATGCGTAATGGATCTTCAATAAACGCATCTGATACATGGCGTAATATTCGTTGTTGTAAATCGTTTTGACCATGATATAGATCAATGATGTTGCCATTTTGATCTTTTGCCATGGCATTAATGGTGAGATCACGACGTAATAAATCTTGTTCTAATGTGGTTGTTAAATCAGCGATAACTTCAAACCCGGTATAACCTCGGCCTTTTTTTCGTTCAGTGCGCGCAAGTGCATATTCTTCATTAGTTTCAGGATGCAAAAAAACTGGGAAATCTTTACCTACTTGTTTAAAACCGTGCGCTAACATGTAATCAATAGTTGCGCCGACGACGACCCAATCACGTTCGATAATCGGACGTCCAAGTAATTCGTCACGAACTGCGCCTCCAACTAAATAAAACTGTGGCGATAATTTTTCAGTCATGGTTAATTTGTTTCTCTCTATAGGTTTGTCATCCCGGCCAAGCGTTAGCGCGAGCCGGGATCCAGGTATTTAACTGATATGAGTCGAAGACGTATCAATCAACAGCAAAGCACTCGAGTTCAGAAACGCCAGCAACGCTATTTAAAAAGCGCTGAGCATACTGAGCAACAAACAGCCGAACAAGGGTTGGTTATTGCCCATTATGGCAAACGAGTAGATGTAAGAGATGCCAATGGTACTGTGGTTGCGTGTCGTTTGCGTCAGCATTTAGGTGCCTTAGTTGTAGGCGATCAAGTCATTTGGCAATTTGATGTTAAACAACATGGTGTTGTTGTTGCTGTAGAACCACGTCATACCTTACTGGCTCAAGAAACAGAGCGAGGCGAAACCAAACCACTTGCAGCTAATATTGATCAAATTTTTGTAGTCGTTGCTCCTATTCCAAATCCAAATAGTTATTTACTCGATCGTTATTTGATTGCTGCTGAAGCGCTGCATATACCGGTAACTATTGTCATGAATAAAAAAGATTTATGGCACAGCGATAAAGAATTAAAAAAATTAGTTAAAGCGTTTATCGATATTTATAAAAAAGCAGGCTATCAAGTGATAGAGACGAGTACGCAATTAACAAAAAGTATGAACACATTATTAGAACAAGCAAAAAATAAAGTAAGTGTATTTGTAGGACAATCGGGCGTGGGTAAATCATCTCTTTTATCTACATTATTACCGACAGAAAATATTATATGTGCTGATAATGCAGCATCATTACACGGTACCCATACCACTACTACTTCACGTTGGTATGATTTACCACAAGGCGGTGCGGTAATTGATTCGCCAGGTGTACGTCATTTTTCATTATGGAAAATTAAACCTGATGAATTAGCTAAATGTTTTATTGAATTTCAGCCTTTTCTTGCACAATGTCAGTTTAGAAACTGTAGACATTTGCAAGAACCAAATTGTGCAATCACCCAAGCAGTTGCAGATGGAAAAATTAGTGAAGATCGTTGGCAGAGTTATCAAAAATTATTGAGCGGTTATTCCGAAAAATATTGAAGGGATACACATGAGACCATTTTTAAAATGGGCAGGCGGCAAATATCGGTTGCGACATCAAATTCAAGCATGTTTACCACAAGGTAAACGTTTAGTTGAACCATTTGCAGGATCAGCTGCAATTTTTCTCAATACTAATTATCAGCAAGCATTAATTGCAGATCAAAACCCTGATCTCATTGCTATTTATCAATTTTTACAAAAAGAAGGTGAGCGATTTATTGCAGATTGCAAACAAATATTTGTTGCTAAAAATAATCAAAAGAAAAAATTTTATGAACTGCGTGAACGTTTCAATAGCACGCGAGATAAACGCTTAAAAGCAATGTTATTTTTATATCTGAATCGTCATGGTTATAACGGTTTATGTCGATACAATGCCGAAGGTAATTTTAATGTGCCCTATGGCAAATATGAGAAAATTTATTTTCCTGAAAAAGAAACTTATCCT
>CAZYCO010000014.1:0-25070 GCA_964645885.1 uncultured Gammaproteobacteria bacterium | reverse complement strand
CGCAACAAGCTGAATTTATTTGTGGCGATTTTCAACAAACTTTAAAACATACTAAAAAAAATGATGTTGTTTATTGTGATCCACCTTATGTTGCTTTATCGCAAACATCAAATTTTACTCAGTACTGTAAACATGGCTTTGGCTTAGAACAGCAACAGCAATTAGCAGATACAGCCAAAAAACTTGCGAATAAAAATATTTCTATTGTGATTTCAAATCACGATACTGAATTTACTCGACAAATTTATTTAGATGCCAAAATTATTTCATTTCCAGTTCAACGTTTTGTCAGTTGCATCGGTAACAATAGAAAACAAGTGCAAGAGTTGTTGGCCGTGTTTTCAAAAATTCTGCCAGTATAAATTTTTTCTAAGAAATATTTTTAATTCATTTGAATATTGTATAATTTAAAAAAATTTGTTTTGTAATTAATAAGGAATAATAAAAAGGGATCAGCGTTATGACTAAACAGATAGCAAATTTAAATAAAGCAAAACTGAACGCATATCAATTATTAGACGATTTCGGTTATTTAGAAAATTTAGTTTTACTGCCAGTTGAGCCTTTAAAAATAGCAAGAACTTTAGGAATTAAAGTTTACTGCGCTAATTTTTCACCAACATATAAAAACATTTCTGGATTTTTTGATGCTGAAGAAAATGCAATATACGTAAATCAAGACGAGTATCCAATTAGACAAATATTCACCATTGCTCATGAATTAGGGCATAAAATTTTGCATGAAGAATGGCTGAAATCTTCTGATTATAAAGTATTAATGCGCGATCAATTAGCAGCACCAAAAGATGATCCAATCGAGCAAGAAGCAGATACCTTTGCTGCATACTTGCTTGTACCCAAAATGCTTCTAGATAGATATAAGAAAATGGCAACTATTTCACAGTTAGCAACCATGTTCGCAGTTTCAGAACCAATTATAAAAAATAGGATAAGAAATGGCGATTAAACAAGACGATAATATAAAAAATAAGCAAGAAGATTTTTTTTTAAGTGATATTTTTTTAAAAGCACAAAAAGAACAAATTGAATTTGTTGGTCGCGAAAAATTTTTTAATTTACGAGATAGATCGTCTGATTGGTTGATCAGTTGTATGACATTTTTGATTGTTACTCATATTGTCATGGCATTTTTTATTGGCTGGCAATGGCTAGATTTTCAACATTACCCATGGTTAATGCCAATTCTAATTTTAGAAAATTTTCTCGAAATAACAGGTATGGGGTATATCGTTGTAAAATTTCTTTATCCTCCTTCTAATTAAAAGATAGTGTGCTTATGTATTTAATATTCGATTTCGACGGCACATTAGTTGATAGCTATCAAAAAGTGCTAGAAAAATTTAATTTTTTGGCTGAGAAATTTAAATTTAAAAAAATAAATGAACATGATCTAGAAAATTTAAAAGATTTAAATTCTAAACAATTAATCAAGTTTTTGAATATTCCTTTTTATAAGATGCCTAGAATCATTTATCACGCTAGAAAACAAATGCATGAAGAAATATTGAATCTAGCGCCATTTCCATTTATTCCTGAAGTATTAAAACAATGCTATGACGCTGGATTTTTCTTAGGAATTTTAACTTCGAACTCAGAAGAAAATGTAAAAATCTGGCTGCAGCATCATAACATTGCACACTTCTTTCATTTTATTCATATTGAATCAAGTTATTTTGGTAAAAAGAAAATCTTAAAAAGAATTATTAACAACTACGACATCGATAAATCAAAAGCATTTTATATAGGCGATGAAACCCGTGATGTAGATGCCGCAAAGCAAGCTGGTATTTATTCTATTGCAGTCACTTGGGGCTTTAATTCTGAAAAAATTCTATTGCAGCAACAACCGCATTATGTTGCGCGTACACCAAACGATATTCCAAAAATTCTTAACTCGCTCTCAAACAAATAATCACTTGTTAAAATTTTTATTGCCAAATTTGAAAAAAATAAATTTGTGACTACGCTTAAATTTGGATCCTAACAATAATTATTAAAAGGAGAGTAGCTATGCCGGCAAGGAACGCCCTTTATATATCCCAAATTTATTCAATTCCTGAAGCTATTCTCCACATCTTAAATGACAAATGGCCAGTCAAAATTACCACTGATCAATTTATTAAAAAAACTGGTGAAATTTTGATGCATCAAAAATTTAATGCGAATGATGTGCATCAAACGATTAGCAACATTAAAATATTTATTAATTCCAAAGATTTTGAACATCCATGTCAGCGAGAAAAAATAATTTTTATTAAAGGCGAATTAGAGTATGTACGTAATAGCTCTAAATTTGCTGAATATGTTCAAGAATTAAATGAGACTTTGGATGCAGTATTAAAGATTTTGCCGAAAAAAACCTTAAATACCACTGTTAGTAAACAATCGGAATCAATTGTATTTAATAATTCTCATAGCAAGAAGAAAACTAAATGGTGGCCATATTTATTAATGGGGTTATCGCTTGTCAGTTTGGCAAGCGGTGAAAAAAAAAATAACCAAAAAATAAGTAATGAAGATTCCAATGATCTGCATTTCTACGAAACTAGTTCAGAGATTGCTAGTCATCTAATACAGCAAGGCCTTGTTAAAAAAATCCTTCCTAATCTTTTTGTTGAAGCAGATGCACTTCCAAATTATCTAGAGCCATCTTATCGATTTGATCATCTCATTCGTTTAACGGAAAAAAACACAAAAGAAGCTTATCAAGAAATATTGAGACAAACAGAAGAGGCTTTAAAAACTGATTCAGATGATACTGAAGCCATGAAATTCAAAATTAATGCTTTAACAAGATTGCATCATTATCAAGAAGCAATACCTTTAATTGAAGTATTTCAACAAACTCATCCTGCAGAAGCGAAATTTTTCCAAGCGCAAGTTGAGATTGATAAAGAAAATTATAGTCATGCACTGCGATTGCTACAGGAAGCTCACAAATTAGAACCATTGCATGATTATATAGAAGATGGTCTCAAACAAACTGAAAATTTATTAGATACTCGTAATACCGCGCGATATTGGATATATGCAGATACATCGCAAGCTTTCAAAAGACCATTGCATACAAAAGTTTTACCTAAAGGTTTTTATTGCAGTAACGATCATGCGCTCATGGATGATAGTTGTAGACTTCATCCCAAACGCTACCAATTAAATGGAGCCTTTAAAACAGCAAGTATTCATATGCAAAATCATGAATATGTAAATGCAGCGAAAATCTTTCACCAAATTTTAGAAACACTTCCAAACACTGATCCTTATTTTAATATTCAATTAGGCACTTTGTATCTTTCTACCGGTGAATGTTATCGAAATTTAGGTAACCTCGATGCAGCAAAAAAGCACTATGAATTGTATTTTGTGTTGCATGATTATGCGCCTGACGGCAGCGTTATATATGCAAACTATGCTGATATTTTACTTAGGCAAGGCGATTATGAAGGTGCATTAATTGCTTTCCACAAAGCATTAATACTTGGTACGAATCCAGAAGATAGCGAAGTTATTAAAAACGACTATACGCGAACAGCAATTGAAGTAAATTCTAAAGGTAAAAATTTTGAAAAAATTATTGAGCAGTGGGATAAGGAGTCACGTGAAGGCTTAACCGATATTTTTAAAATTCAAAAAGAAGAAAATAAAGAAATTTCTTTATCAAATACGTTTAGAAATTTTCTTTCTAGGCAATGGCCAAAACTTTTATTTTCTTTTTTTGGTACCGTTATCCCTATGACTATCGTTTATTATCGTGAGAATAGAGCCGTAGAACGCAAGGCAGCCGAAGAACAATATAAGCGTCAGGCTAAAGAAAATATGACATCGGCTTTATTAAAATTTACTTTAACGTTTTTCACAAATCCAGAGTGGAAAGTACAAAATCAATCTAAACAGATTGTTTTATCAATCAAAGATATTAAACCAACACTATTGTGCACTGAGATTTGCCATTTACAATCAGAGCCAACATTAACAGCAATTAAATCTTTTTCTATTGCCGATGAAACATTCTTTGTTAATGAATTAGAAAAAACCTTAAAAAGGATATATGGCGAACAAGCTATATCAAGAACATTGGATGGTATTGTGCTTGATGTATACACAGTGAATCCTTTACATCAAAAAACTAGCGCAGAAGTCGAACAAATAGCAGAAAAAGAAAAATTAAAATTAATGCAAACGTTATTTGAACACTCACCGGAATATCAAACTGCCTTAGCAAAACCTAAACTTGAAGTATTAATTAATCGAATAAATATTCTAGAGCCAATATTAATTAGTGCAAAACGCGATATTGATGCAGAAGCAGGTGTAAGTAATTTTTATCATGCTGCTGATGAATTTTCGAATGCAGTGAATAATTTGGCCGACATTACAGAGCATAAATTTCAAGAGCGTCTTGCTAGCATGAAACAGCAGTTTTTAGATTTGGCTGCAAGATTTAAAACAGTCAAAGCAGCAAATGATGAATTTTTTAAAGTGAATGCAAAGGAAGTTGAACAATTACTTTCTTTATTAACTAAGCAACGAACAGCAATAACAACGTTATTAAATCAAAATATTGTAACAAAAGAAGATTTGGCTAAAACAGAAACAGAGATTCAAACTATAGCTGATCAAATAAAAAACGCGGAATTTAAAGTCAGTATTCAATCTATTGTTAAAAAAGTAGAAGAGCTATTTTCAAAATTATCTATTTCATATCAAAAATTAACTGAAGCACATAAAGAATTTCTAGGGCAACAAAAGAGAATAGAATTAGTGCAACAAAAACAAGCTAATAAAGCTTTAGAACAACAACTTGAAGTTGCAGAACAAGCGCCAATTGATGAAGAAGAATTAGAAGTTGAAGCAGAATTAGTTGAGCAAAATCTTACTAATAATCAAAACCTTGAAGTAAAGCAGCCCGATATCAATCCTTATTTAACCAATCCAATTTTTGCATTAGCGAGACATTGTGAACTGTTAATTGAAAATTTACAGTCACCTAAAAATTTAGATTTAAATAATCCAACTGAACAACACATCATTTTATATGGTTCAATTTTTAATGCGCGCAAATTAGCACACGCTTTATTTGAATTATTACCTGTGAAAATAGGTACTTCATTTCAACACATGCGTAATAACTTGATGCATTATCCATATTTGTTTGATCAAGATGTTGATGGCATGTTATTTGTGGTACATCGTTTAAGAGAGTATTGCATGCCAGTGTTTGATATTTTTAATCACTGGAATGTTATTACCAGTAATCAAGAATTAAGCCAATTACCTGATTTCAAAGTAAACGAAGCTGCTTTTTTAACAAACAAAATTAAAAATTCATCCTTAATTCGTAAAGCAGATGAGCAATATTTAAAAGCTAATGCCAAATTAATTATTGAGTATGTCAATTTAATTAAAGTTATTTTTGCTAATGTAACTAGTGGTAAGCGTTTTGAATCGGCTGCAACACACCCAGCACTTTTTTCTATGCTAAAGAATTTACTTTCATTAATAGCAGATCACCATTCTGTCTCTGCGCAATTTTCTAAAGCAGAACAAAAAAGAATTCAAAATTTTACTAAAGGTATGCATATTTTAATTGCGGGTAAAAGCAAATTTAAACCATCACTCATTCAAAAAACGCTTGAAATAACTCAAGAGTTTAAAACTTATTTTTCCAATAAATATCCGGCTGCTACTAACAGCAACAATAATCCTGAAGCAACACTAGATAAAATTGCTGAGCAACTTGCGCTTGAAGCAACAACGCCAAGTAAAAAAACAAATTTTCATCATGCTCAATTTTTAAAGAATTTAGCTGGCAGATCTCATATTGAATTCGTAGAAGCTTCACGCTTTTATGCGCAAAATAGTTTTGAACATGAAATTATTTTTAATCTTGAGTTATTAGAACAATATTTAAATTACGCGGTTAAAGTTTTGAATGTTGAAAACCCAGAAGAATATGTTGTTTATGAACATAACGGCATGTTGCACTCAGCGATGAAAGAAGCAATTACTAGAATTGGCCAAGCTATTCGCGATTTACCTCAAGAAGTAAAAAAAGATATACGTGCACTAATTAAAGCTCGTTTTCCAGATTTGTGGCTAAAAAGCGCAAATAAAAATCAATTTGAATTTTATCGCGACATAATTGGTCATGAATTTGAGCGTGAAGATGAAAATAATAATGCACAGTACATTAGGCGTGAAATTTATGAAGAAATTACGCCTCAACAATTAATTGCAATCGCCAAAAAAGCAGAGCAATTAAAGCTTGTTTTGCAGGAAAATTTTGATTCAGCATTAAATAAAATAAAAGTTGCTAATCCTGTTGTTACATCAAGTGTTACAGATGAAAAAACTCCTGTTTCTAAAGACAATCAACAAGGGTTTATAACTGTGCCGTTAGCACCAACTCTTTTTAGAAAAACATCGCCAATAGTTGAGCGAAAAGAGAAAGAAGTAGAAAAAGAAGCGACAGCTATTATTAGCGATAGCAAAAATGAGTTTGCAGTTCCAATAGCAAAATAAATTCATTATAGGAGTGTTATTATGCCGGCAAAAAATTTGTCTCAACTTGCTGTTCAGTACGATATTCCTGAAGAAGTGTTGTCCATGCTTCATTATGAATGGCCAGTAAAGTTAAATGCACAACAACTGTTACACAATATTAATGAGATTTTGCTTAGAAAAAATTTTAGTGTTGAGAAAATTACTCAAACTTTAGTTAATATTAAAAAATTTATTCACTCACCAGATTTTTTAAGTCCATATAAAAGAATCAAAACCGTTATCATTAAAGATGAAATAGAATTTGTTAGAGAAAATAAAAATTTTAATTCAGACTTAGAACAATTAACACAAGCATTAGAGACTCTTCCTAAACCAGAAGTTGTTAAAACTAACAACAGCAAAGATTCCAAAGTAACGTCCAATTCAAATTATTCAAACTGGTGGATTTATCCAATTATAGGTTTGTCGTTGTTTGATGTTGCTAATGCAGCAAAAAAAAATAATAAAAATCCAAGTTCAGAAATGACCGATGTTTTAATTGAAAACGATATTATTACCCGAGTTACACCAGGTCTTTATATTGCTAATAAAGATTTGCCAGGTTCAAAACAAGAAAGAGAAGAATACGTAGAACAAGTTCAAACCAATTTAAAACAAAAAGCACATAAAAAGAAAAATAATAAGTTGTCCAATTCGAAAGCTGTACCTGCAGAACAGTACAAAATCAGTGATGCAATGTTATTACAGCAATTACAAGCTAAAAAAGACTATCGATCCATTTTGGCTTTTGTTGAAGAAAAATTAAACACACAGCCTCAAGATCCTACGTTTTTAGAATTTAAAATTGATGCATTAACTCATTTGCATCGAGCGCATGAAGCGAATGAAGCAATAAAACGATTAGCAGAAACACATCCAGCTTCAACAAAGTTTCTTCAAGCTCAAATTGATGTAAGCAACGGTGATTATCGACAAGCTTTAACTAAGTTAGAGCAAGCACATGAAATCGATCCACAGCATTCGCATATTAACGATGCGTTAGAACATGTAAAATTTTTTATGGATCCGCAAGCAACTGCTGAATATTGGTTAACAGCCGATACTTCAAAAGCATTTGAAAAACCTATTGCAACTAAAGTACCGCCTTATGGTTTTATTTGCAGTATTAATAATGAAGAATTTATGACAGCTAGCTGCAGATTATTTGCGGAAAAGGATGAATTAAATAATAGATACAAAGAAGCAGTACAAGTAAATAAAGCTGGCAATCCTAGTGCTGCTTTAAAACTATATAACGAAGTACTAGCCAAACTGCCTAAAAATGATCCTTACTTCAATTTGCAATTAGGCATGTTGCATCTATCAATTGCACAGTGTCATCAACAACTCAACCAACTTTCTCAAGCAAAAAAACATTATGAAATGTATTTTACCTTAGATAATTTTTCTCCGATTAACAATGACATCTATGCCAATTATGGCGAAATTTTACTGCATGAAAAAAATTATCCTGGCGCTGTTATTGCTTATGATCAAGCGCTGACCTATGACCAACATACTGCTAAAGCAAAAAAATCTGTTATTGCAAAAGCTTATATCGATGCAATAAAAATTGCAGAAATGCATGGCTTTGACACAAATGCAATTCTTGATAATTGGAAAAAAAGAACGACTACTTCATATTCATTGTTTGAGCGAGCAATGATTTACATATATGAAAATCGAAGCAAACTAGTTTTAACTGGAATTGCTCTGGGTGTGGCGGCTGTTGTCTCGAAAGCTGCAGCTGTTTTTTTCGAAAATAAAGACCGAGCAGAAACCGAACGTCGAATTGCAAACCAAACGATTTTAAATACCCTTAATTATCACACTGGACAATACATTCTAAACAGCGTTTGGCAGATCATTCCAGGTCAAGACAAAGCTGCTATAAATTTTTCAAATTTAATTTCTAAAATAGACGATAAAGACTTTTTACATACTCAAGGACAAGAATATAAAGAAGTTGAATTTTTTTCCGTTGTTCAAAAAAATTTGCTTGATGAATTAGAAAAAACATTAAAAAAACTTTTCAGTGAAGACGCTATTTCAAGAACAGCTACAAGTTTTGAAATTGATTTAGCCAAAGCACGTTCATTATCGAAACCATTGACTGCTATGCTAGAAGACTCAAATCGATTACAGCATACTTTAAAACAAGCGCTATTTATAATTTCTCCTGAATTTGAAAAAGTTCAATATCAAACTAAGTTGCAAACTTTACTGGAAAGAATAAGTAGCTATAAAAAACTATTGACTGAAAGCGGACAAAAAATAACGAGTAATGCAGATATCAAAAATTTTTATGATGACGCAGATAACCTGGCTGAAAAAGTAACTACATTGCAAGAAATTACAGAGCCAAATTTGCTAGAAAATTTTACAGCACTGAAGAAACAATTTTTAGATATGCATGCAAAATTTGAAGCATTTAGAGATGCAAATGATAATTTATTAAAAAACATGAAAAAATCAGTTAACGCCATACTCACTGATTTATTTACTCAAACAACAAAGATAAATGAGTTAATGCATAAAGAAGTTTTAACTAAAGAAGAAGTAGAATATTCAGAACAAGAGATTCAAGCCATTATAAATAAAATAACTAGTGAACAATTCACTCTTGTTATCGAAAAAAAGAAAAAAAAAGCAGAAGAGTTATTTTCAAAATTATCAATTTCATATCAAAAATTAGTTGAATCACATAAACACTTAATAGAAGAGCAAAATCGCATTTTATTAGCTCGAAAACCACATGCAGCGCCAGAGGAAAAAGCACAAAATAAAAAATTAGAACAAGAAGTAGAAGAAATTCAAATAGAAGATTTAGAACAAGAAAATCCACCTGAAATTGAAGAAGTTAGCAATGAAAATAATACTAATAATCAATCAGTTGCAGTGCAGCAAATTAATCCTTATCTAAATAACCCATTTTTTAATATTGCAAAACATTGTGAGTTAGTGCTTGAAAATTTACAGTCGCCGAAATATTTAGATATTGTGAGTAGCGATATAGAACAACGAATAACTCTCTTTGGTATGATTTTTACTGCCAGAAAATTAGCAGACGCATCGCACCAATTGTTACCTATAAAAATAGCAACACCATTTCAGCATATGCGTAATAATTTAATGCACTTTCCGTATGTTTTTGATCATGAGTTAGACGTTGTTTTATTCGTAGCGCATCGTTTAAGAGAATACTGCAAACCAGTTTTTGCTATTTTTAATAACTGGGATCCAATAAGCAGCTTGGAATTGAACCAACTTCCTGATTTTGCAGTGAATGAAGCAACATTTTTAACTGAAAAAATGAAAGATCAATCTTTAATACGCAAACAACAAAAAGATTATTTACAGGCGAATGCACAGTTAATGATTGATTATACGCAGATAATGCGAGTTATTTTAACTAATGTTGCAACTGGAAAGGCTTTATCTTCTGCTAATGCTGAGCCAGAACTTTTTTTAATGTTAGAAAATTTATTATCACTTATCGCAAGTCAGCGTTTTGTTTTTTCTAAATCGCAGCAATTTAAAATTGAAAATTTTGTTATAGTAATGAATAAAAAAATTGCGGGAAAAACTAAATTTTCTCCGGAGTTAACTAAATCATTGTTAGAAACAACGGAGCATCTAGCATCTTATTTTGTTAAAACTTATTCACTAAATAGCAAAAATTATTCTGATGATGAAGTGCTGAATAAAATTTTAGATCGCATTCATACTGCAACGGCTAGTCATAAATCTCATTTTCACCGCAACCAATTTCTAAAAAAATTACCATTACAAAGTTATGAACATTATTTGAAAGTTGCAGAGGTTTATAGCAACTCTTTGATAGAGCAAGATATCGTTTTTCATCTTGATTTATTAGATCAATATTTGAATTACGCCATCAAAGTTTTAAATATTAATGATCCAGAAGAACGTGTGGTGTATGAGCATCATGGTATGTTGCATTCAGCGATGAAAGAATCCATTACTCGAATAGCACAAGCAATTCGAGATTTACCAGCTGATGCCCATAAAGAAATACGTCATTTAATTAAAACGCGGATGCCTGCATTATGGTTGAAAGAAGAGAATAAAAGTTATTTCGAATTTTATCGCGATAAAATAGGGCATGAATTTAATGATGAACCAGTTGATTCCAATAACAATGCAGCAAGACGCGAAATATATGAAGAGATTACGCCATCACAGTTAATTGAAATGGCAAAACATGCAAATCAATTAAAAGCAATCATAGAAGAAAAATTTGTTACTCAACGAAAAGTTGGCGTGACTAAAGCACCAGAACCATCTGTAACTGGACAAGTTACACAACAAACTGCTTCAACTACCAGCGGTAGTTTAATTGCAGCACCTTTAGTTTCAACTCTGTTTAGACAATCGACAGCTGTTAATCAACAACCTGTAGTTACTGAAGCAGCCAATGAAAATGATTCAGTAACTGAAGTGGCAAGTGTTGGTAGTCCAATGCCGAAGTAGATATTTTTAATTACTAAGATGCTGTCATCCCGGCCAAGCGTTAGCGCGAGTCGGGATCCAGGAAAACCAGTATCAAAACTGGATCCCGGACAAGGGCTTCGCCCTTTCCGGGATGACAAAATGAATACAATACGATTTGTGCAACAACCCCCCACAGGAAGAGGCGAAGTGCAAGAAGTAGGTTTAAACCGCAACCGGCGCTTTAATTGCTGGATGAAATTGATAATTATCAAATTCAAAATCTTCAAATTTATAATCAAAAATTGAGTTTGGTTTTCTTAGAATTTTTAACGTAGGTAAGGGTAGTGGATCACGTGAAAGTTGTAGATTAACTTGTTCTAGATGATTGGAATAAATATGACAATCACCGCCAGTCCAAATAAATTCACCAACGTCTAAATCACATTGTTGTGCAATCATATGTGTTAATAAGGCATAAGATGCGATATTAAATGGCACGCCTAAAAATGAGTCAGCAGAACGTTGATACAGTTGGCAAGACAGTTTGTTATTAGCAACATAAAATTGAAATAACAAATGACAAGGAACTAAAGCCATTTTTTTCAACTCACCTACATTCCATGCACTAACAATTAAGCGACGTGAATCAGGATTGGTTTTAATGTCATGAATTAATTGTTGAATTTGATCAATTGTTTCGCCATTTTCTGTTTGCCATCTACGCCATTGTTTGCCATACACAGGGCCTAATTCACCATCTTCATTTGCCCATTCATTCCAAATGCTCACACCATTATCTTTGAGATATTGAATATTGGTTTCACCTTTTAAAAACCAAAGTAATTCATGAACAATACTTTTTAAATGTAACTTTTTAGTTGTAACTAATGGGAAGCCTTGAGTTAAATCAAAGCGCATTTGATAAGCAAAAATACTAATCGTTCCTGTACCAGTACGATCTTTTTTTTCTACGCCATTCTTTAAAATGTGTTTTAAAAATTCTAAATATTGTTGCATGAGCATCCTCAAACTTTTTTAAAAGTATTGTCATCCCGGCCAAGCGTTAGCGCGAGCCGGGATCCAGGAAATAGTTAATATCGCACTGGATCCCGGATAAGTGCTTCGCACTTTCCGGGATGACAGAACAAGAAAATACGATTCTCTCAATATATCCCAAGACATCTATAAAATTATTTTTTACTGTGTAATACACGTGCCATCAATTTCTGATGAAATGTATTTTTTTTCTTGTTTTTTTCAGCTGTTTTATCAGGTGTTGGAAAATCTTGAATAATTTCAGCTGGCGCAATTTTATGTTTATAGGAATAAATTAAACCTAAAACACCAGCAATGATCATTGGCACTGACAACATTTGTCCCATCGTCATCCAATCGGTTGCTACAAAGCCAAGTTGAATATCTGGCTCGCGAAAAAATTCCACTAAGAAACGTAAACTACCGTAACCGATTAAGAATACTGACGACACTGCAAAACGTGGTCGCGGTTTTAAAGAAAAAGTAAAAACGATAAAGAAAAGTACAATGCCTTCAAAAAATAATTCGTATAGTTGAGATGGGTGGCGAGGAACATCGTCAACATATGGAAAAACCATACCCCATGGCATAGTGGTCACGCGTCCCCAGAGTTCGCCATTAATGAAATTACCTAAGCGACCAAAACCAAGACCGATTGGAACTAAAGGCGCAACAAAATCAGATACTTCAGCGAATGATTTTTTATATTTTTTACCAAAATAAATCATGCTAAGTAACGCGCCAATGAAGCCGCCATGAAATGACATACCACCTTGCCATATCGCAAAAATTTCTAATGGATGCTGAAGATAACGAGCAAGATCATAAAATAAGACGTAACCAATACGGCCGCCTAGTACCACACCAATTGCAGCATAAAAAATTAAATCGCCAATTTGTTCTTTGTTCCAACGACCATTTGAATGATTGGCTTGCCAATTTGCGAGTAACCATGCAAATAAAAAAGCCAAAATATACATCATGCCATACCAATGAATGGCGAATGGCCCGATGTTTACAAAAATGGGATCAAATTGTGGAAATTTCAGCATGTTTTTTACCCCTCACCCGCAGCTATCGCTGCGACCTCTCCCACAAGGGGAGAGGTGAATATATAGTTTATTTAAAATCTTAAGATAGCGGTTGAAACAAATATTCTAAATCTTCTAATTTTAACGATACGTCTGTTTGCTCTGTTGTTTGAAACAAACTATCCATTAATGCTCTTTTTTTATTTTGCATTGCGATAATTTTTTCTTCGACTGTACCAGTAGTAATTAATTTATAAACAAATACTGGTTTGTCTTGTCCAATACGATGCGCTCTGTCAGTTGCTTGATCTTCTGCTGCAGGGTTCCACCATGGATCATAATGAATCACAACATCAGCTTTAGTTAAATTTAAGCCAACACCACCTGCTTTTAAACTAATTAAAAACAAAGGTACGTGTCCTTCTTGAAACGCTTGAATTGGTTTTTCGCGATCCACTGTTTTACCGGTTAATTTAGCGTAAGGAATAGATAATTTTTTACATTCTTCTTCAATTAAATCGAGCATCGTCGCGAAACTTGAAAATAATAAAATACGTCGCCCTTCTTCAATCATGCTAGGTAGCATGGTTTGTAGTAATTCTAGTTTTGCTGATTCATTGGTTTGATTTGCCATTGGTAATTTAACTAATCTCGGATCGCAGCACACTTGGCGTAATTTTAATAAAGCATCAAGAATGATAATTCTACTTTTAGCAAAGCCTAAAGTTTTTACTGCATGCATCACTTTTGCTTGCATAGCGATACGAATATTTTCATACAACTCACGTTGATCTTTAGTTAATTCTAAATTGCGAACCGCTTCAGTTTTTTTCGGTAATTCTGATGCAACAGCATCTTTAGTACGGCGCAATAAAAATGGCGAAATACGTTGTTTTAATAGTGTTTGCCGTTCGGTGTTTTGCATTTTCTCAATTGGTGTGCGAAAAACTTTTCTAAATGTTCTTTGATCACCTAATAAACCAGGTAAAAGGAAATTGAATAAAGACCACAATTCACCCAAATGATTTTCCAGTGGAGTACCGGTTAAACATAAGCGATGTTCCGCATTTAATTGCAAAATAATTTGAGTGGCTTTAGCTTGTGGATTCTTAATGATTTGCGCTTCATCCAAAATTAAAAAATAAAATTGTTGGTGTAATAAAAATGCGTGATCACGAATGAGTAATGGATAAGTCGTAATAATCACATCGTATTGTGAAAAATTTTCAAAATGTTTTTTACGCGTTTCACCATGTAAAACCAAAACTTTTAACGTAGGTGCAAATCGTTCTGCTTCTTTAAACCAGTTAATAACAAGCGAAGTAGGTGCAACAATTAAGGATGGATGTTGCATTCGACCCTGTGCTTGTTCTATTACAAGGTGCGCAAGGGTTTGAACTGTTTTACCTAAACCCATGTCATCAGCCAGCACGCCTGCTAATTCATAATCACGTAAAAACTGTAACCAATTTAATCCTTGATGTTGGTAAGGGCGTAAATCTGCTTTAAATATTTCAGGCAGTTCGACGGTTTGTATGCCTTTGAAGGTATGTAATTTTTGTGCAAGGTTTTGTAATCGTTCACCTGACAACCAACGCATACGGCATGCGCCTAATGCGCGTTGTAATGCAACGATATCGCCAGCACGAACATATGGCAGAAGAAGTTGTTCATCTTTTTTTAATGAACTATCAGAGGTTAATTCAATTAAAATTGCCAAAATACTTTTAACGCGGTCTATTGCAATTGGTAAAAAGCGGCCATCTTGTAATTGTAAAAATAATTTATCGCCAAATGATAATGAATCGATTACTTCTGGCGCTAATTGCCCACCATGTTTTTGTAATAAATTAACAAGTAATGGTAGAACATTAATCGATTGTCCTTGAACTTGAACACCAACTTCTAAATTGAACCAGCCAGTTTGTTTGCTATCGCTTACTGCTGAATACCAATCTTCTTCATCACTGACATAATGCGTTGGAAATGATTGTTGTACTTCAATTTGCCAACCTTGTTCAATTAATAATGGTTTTTTTTCTAATAAAAATGCCAATGCATTTTTATGTGGATTTAGTAGGTTAGTTTCTTCAATGAAAAATATAGGGTGATGATACATCTGTGACGATGTTTTTTTAGTTTGCACGTAGCGAATAATGTTGGTTTCTTGAATGTGTTCAATCGTTTTTAATTGTTGTGAGAATTGGTTTTCAACTTCTAAGTTACGTTCAACGTCAATTAAGGTGTCGTCATCAAAAAAAGGCACAACTAAGCGTTTTTCATCGAGCGGGATTTCAAATTGCTCATAGCAAAATATTAAATCGATACAAGGACGAATAGTCGTTTGTAATAGCTCGTCGGTGTGTTTCTGTCCAAACAAAACTATTTTTGCTGTAGGTTGAATAGCTTTCTTTTGATATTTGATTTGTTTTAACGATAAATTTTCGTCGATCGATTTTTTACTGCTTGAACTACTTGTAATGGCATGCATTAGTTTTTCTGCGATTTCATTCGTACCGTCAACAGTTACAAAACCGCATTGATTATTCGTTAAATCAATATATAACAAGGGTGCAGTCGGTAACACGATAGCGTTACTGCCATGAATGCGAGCGTGAATATTAATTTTTCCATCGTTATCAATTTGCTTTGAGAAGAAAGCGTCGCGCGCTTCATTCCAATTTAAAATTGAACCTTGTTGTGACGACCAATAACAACGATTGGTATGCACAATTTTCTTAATGATATCGCCACTATTTTGCGTTAAGACGTAACCAATATTGTCGTCATCGCTTTCTGGCAAATAAGATTTCTGTGCTAATTCAGCAAAAATTTTTTCGTCATCTTCATCAAAAAATTGAGTAAATTGTTGTGGATTTTTAATAAAGGTACCACGGCTATAACCACCTGACTTTAAGTGTTTAGCAATGATAGGTTTAACTTGGATCGATATTTCTGTTGGTAAATAAACAAAATTTAATAAATACAATAAATCAGTTGCAACTTCTTCTTGAGTGCTAGGTGCAGCTATCCAAGCTTGATCAAATTGTTGTAATAAAGGTGATTCAATTTCTTCTTGTCGGCGTAATGGCGATTTCTTTTCAAATGCTTGTTGCTTCTCGAGTAAATCATAAAGTACACATGCTGCGTGTTCGCAATTAAAGCCAGTCATACAACTGCAATCAGCATTAATTTGTAAACGATGTGGATCAAGTTTGTCTGGTTTGAAATTAATGGAAATGTGAAAAAAATCTCGTCGTTTACCTTTAATAGTTGCTGTTATTTTGCTGTGCTGTTCGTCAATCGTTAAATTGCATAACACTTTTTTCGATTGCAAAAACTTACCCATCGCAAGTAGCTTGCTGGAAAAATTATGTTGTAGATCTTCTAATGAAAAATTAATTGCAGGCATAAGTTTTAAATTAAAATTTGTAAACAGGCTATTTTGCTATGTTTTGTTTTTTTGGAGAAGAGTTATTTAATTTAATGCCTTCAAGTAGAGCGTCATAAGATTGCGTTAATAATTCTTGAATTTTTTGCCAGCGGATTCGGCCGCGTCTACTTTCAACATCGCGCATATGAGCAGCTTTAGCGCGTAACAATCCTGCTTTTTGAATCTCTTGATTATTTTCGCCATAAAGTAAGACATAAACTTCAGCAATTAGCGCGCCTACTTGTTCAGGAGAATTTTTTCCCGGTGTTCGCCTTGCAACCCACCAATTTAATTCAGCTTGAGCAACTGCATTTGGATTCCAGCTGCAGCCATAAATTTCTTTTAATTGACTGTAAAACGTTATTAATAGCGGTAATACCTGCTTATTATATTGCTCTTTAGTGGTACGGCGTGGCAAATTGGAAAAGGTACGCGCGGCTTCTACGGCATTTGTGCCAACAACTATCGAATCAACGGCAGAAAGTTGAAATTGTTCATGTAGCATTTCCACGATTGATTGAAACAAGATAGAGAAATTTTTTTCATAATAGGATCGCCAAGAATTGGTTTCTGCAATAGCGATAGCTTCACTGTTAAAAGTAGTGGGAAAAGTAGATGGCAGATCTTTTTGCGCAAAAACCTGCGGCACCATCATTAGATAAATTAACAATGCGAACAACAGTTTCAGTCTTTGAGATTTCATGCAATATTTATCTTCTTTAAAAAGCCAAATGTTATTTTTAACATTTTTTATTGTACAAGGAAAAAAAGATGACGATGCCAAAAAATTTGTTGGAGTTAATCGGCAACACACCTATGGTGCAATTAACGCACTTTGACACCGGCCCATGCCAACTTTTTATTAAATTAGAAAACCAAAATCCAGGTGGTTCAATCAAAGATCGAATTGCATTATCAATGATCGATGCTGCAGAACAACAAGGTAAGATCAAACCAGGCGATACCTTAATTGAAGCAACAGCAGGGAACACCGGTTTAGGTTTAGCACTTATTTCGTTGTTGAAAGGATATAAATTAATTCTGGTTTTGCCAGACAAAATGAGTATGGAAAAAATCTCACATCTACGCGCATTAGGTGTAGAAGTCATTATTACTCGCTCTGATGTGGAAAAAGGTCATCCTGAATATTATCAAGATATGGCAAAAGCAATTGCTGAAAAAAATAATTATTACTACGTCAATCAATTTGCAAATCCAGCAAATTCACTTGCACATGAAAAGACAACAGGTCCTGAAATTTGGCAGCAAATGGATCATAAAATTGACGCATTGGTTTATGGTGTTGGTTCAGGTGGTGGTTTAACAGGAATGGGACGTTTTCTACGTAAAGTTCAACCTAACATCGAATTGATTTTGGCTGATCCAGAAGGTTCAATTCTTGCTGATTTAATTAATCATGATCGTCAAATTAAACCAGGTAAGTGGTTAGTTGAAGGCATTGGCGAAGATTTTGTGCCTTCCATTTGTGATTTATCGCTTATTAATCAAGCATTTACAGTTTCAGATAAAGATTCAATGTTGCGTGGTCGAGAATTATTAAAAAAAGAAGGTATTTTTGCAGGTTCATCAACTGGTACCCATTTACATGCAGCACTTCAATATTGCCAACAACAAACTACACCTAAACGAGTTGTCACGATTGCTTGCGATAGTGGTAATAAATACATGTCGAAAATGTATAACGATCAATGGATGAAGGAAAAAGGGTTCTTATAAAGAGCCCTTTATCCAAATAATATTTTTTGAATTTGTTTTTTACCAATCGCGCGAATGAATTCAACGCTCACAATATAAATACCAAATGTAATGACTATCCACATTTGTATGGCCCAAAAAGCAGGCGAGCTAATTTTTACATCAAGATATTTAATAATGATATAAAGTTTTTCATGTTTAAAAATAAGATGTAAAAAATCTTCAACTAAACGAAACAATAAAGTTATGAGGCTATAAAGAAAAAATTTCCAAGAAATATTGTAAATGAGTGGTTTATTTGGAAATGCATTTATCAAAGGTAAGCTATCAGTTATTACAATTATTTTACCAGCAAACAATGCGCCTATTGTCGCAACTAAATAGCTAGTATGTAGAAAATAGCTTATTTCGTAGGCTTTAAAAATTAAATTATCAGTGAAAGTGATTAAGTTGAATGCAATTGCAAAAAATATAATTGCAGGAATTGCTTTATTAATTTCTTTTTTTAACCAGAGATATAAATGTGTAGCCATTGTCACTCCTTGTTAACGCTGTGCTATATCTTGCAAAATCCTTGGCATAACAACGTCTTGATAACCAAAGTTTTTTAAATCAGTAATAAGTGCTGGGTAAAGAATACCATCTAAATGATCACATTCATGTTGCACAATTCGAGCATGCATATCTTCCGCAACACGTTCAAATTTTTTGCCAAATTGATCATAAGCGCTGTATTTAATTTTTTTATAACGCGCTACTTTGCCTCTAAGACCAGGCACACTAAAACATCCTTCCCACATCTCAACTTTTTCTTCTGTTAAAGGTGTAATTTCAGGATTGATTAACACAGTAAGTGGAATTGGCGGTGCTGATGGATAACGTGGATGACCATGAAATTCAAAAACAACAATACGTTGATTGATACCAATTTGAGGTGCAGATAAACCAATACCATTATCATTTCTAAAGGTATCAATTAGATCTTGAATAATGTTATGTAGTTCTTCTGTATCAAAATGAGTAACAGGAGTAGATTTTTCTAGAAGACTTAATTCACCCATGATTAAAATTGGTTTAATCGCCATATAAAAATCCTTGTTCATTATTTACCTCTCCCGTGTCACGGGATAGGGTGTCCACGCTTGACGTGGATGGGTGAGGGTTCATTTAAATTAAAGGATATATTTACCCATGAAAAAACACACATATAAAATTGAAACACGCGCTATCCATGCAGGGCAATCACCTGATCCATCTACAGGTGCAGTTATGACCCCCATCTATGCAACTTCTACTTATGCGCAAAAAAGTCCAGGCGAACACCAAGGTTATGAATATTCTAGAACACAAAATCCAACACGAAATGCTTATGAACGTTGTGTTGCTGATTTAGAAAGTGGAACAGCAGGTTTTGCTTTTGCATCGGGTATGGCTGCAACATCAACAATTTTAGAATTATTAAATGCTGGCGATCATGTTATTGCAATGAATGATCTATATGGCGGTACGTTCAGATTATTCGACAAAGTACGCCAACGTTCAGCGAATTTACAATTTTCATTTGTTGATCTTTGTCATCCTGAAAATCTAGAAAAAGCCATTCGTCCAAATACCAAACTAATTTGGGTGGAAACACCAACTAATCCTATGTTGCGTTTGGTTGATTTAGAGCAAATCGTAAAAATCGCTAAAAAACATCAGATTATTACAGTTGCAGACAATACGTTTGCTACACCTTGCTTACAGCGCCCATTAGAACTTGGATGTGACCTTGTGATGCATTCTGCAACTAAATATTTAAATGGCCATTCAGATATGGTGGGTGGAATGGTATTAGTGGGTGATAATGCTGAATTAGCTGAGAAAATGGCATTTTTACAAAATTCCATAGGCGCAATTGCAGGCCCTTTTGATAGTTTTTTAGCATTACGAGGCTTAAAAACATTACCACTTCGAATGGAACGTCATTGCAGCAATGCGTTGCAAATTGCTGAATGGTTAGAAAAGCATCCAAAAATTGAAAAAGTAATTTATCCAGGCTTAAAGAGTCATCCGCAAAATGAATTAGCTAAACGCCAAATGTCAGCATTTGGTGGCATGATTACCGCAACGTTGAAAGGTAATTTAGACGATGCCAAACGCTTTTTAGAACGCTGTGAAGTGTTTACCTTGGCAGAAAGTTTAGGTGGTGTAGAAAGTTTGATTGAACATCCTGCAATTATGACTCATGCTTCCGTTCCTAAAGAAACACGTGAGCATTTAGGTATAGCAGATGGTTTGGTTCGATTATCAGTTGGTATTGAAGCTGCCGATGATTTGATTGCAGATTTAGACCGAGCACTTAGTTAAATATTGCTTAGATTTGCATCGAACTTGCTGGCATTTCACTTGAACTAGACATACGTTAAGCCATGGGGCACAATCGCGCCTCGTTTTTTAACCCTATAAGTTCCCATGGCAATTATTCAATTACTAAATGGTCCCAACTTGAATCTTTTAGGTCAAAGAGAGCCCACTCTCTATGGGACAAAAACGCTTGCTGACATTGAAAAAGAACTCATAGCAAAAGCATCAGAAAAACAACACGAATTAAAATGTTTCCAATCAAATGCTGAGCATGAATTAATTCATCAAGTTCAAATTGCCAGACAACAAAATATTTCCTTCATTATTATTAATCCAGGCGCATTCACTCATACCAGTATCGCACTTCGTGATGCATTTCTAGCAGTAGAAATTCCATTTATCGAAGTTCACCTTTCCAATATCTTTGCTCGTGAAGCTTTTCGCGCGCAATCGTATTTGTCTGATATTGCAAAAGGGCTTATTTCTGGTTTGGGTGTATGTGGTTATCACTTTGCTTTAGATGCTGCTATCCAATTTGTGGAGAAATAAACACCATGGATATTCGAAAGATCAGAAAATTAATTGAATTGATTGAAGAAACTGGCGTCGCTGAAATTGAAGTGCAAGATGAAAATCAGCGCGTACGTATCGTTGGTAAAAGCGTGCAACAGCCGACCTATGTACAAGCAGCACCACAACACGTTATCCCTGCTAGTGCACCACAACAACAAACTGTAGTGGAAGTTGCAAAGCCACAAGCGCAAGCACAACCCGCTGCAGCACAATCAGCTGCTAGTGGTCATATGCTCAAATCGCCAATGGTTGGAACCTATTATTCAGCTGCTTCACCAGGTGCGAAACCATTCGTTACAGTTGGACAAACAGTCAAAGTCGGTGATCCAATTTGTATTATCGAAGCAATGAAAATGTTTAACGAAATTGAAGCAGATAAAGCCGGAACGGTTACTGCTATTTTGGTCGAAAATGGCCAACCCGTAGAGTTCGATCAACCACTTATCGTGATCGAATAAGCGAGGCCACATATGTTAGACAAAATAGTCATCGCAAATCGTGGTGAGATTGCGCTTCGTATTTTACGCGCATGCAAAGAATTAGGTATTAAAACAGTTGCTGTGCATTCATCAGCAGATGAAGACTTAATGCATGTGAAATTAGCGGATGAATCCGTGCGTATTGGTCCACCACCCTCCACAGAAAGTTACTTAAATGTTCCTCGTATTATTAGCGCTGCTGAAATCACTGATGCAGTAGCGATTCATCCTGGTTATGGATTTTTATCTGAAAATGCAGATTTTGCTGAACGTGTAGAGCAAAGCGGATTTATCTTTATTGGGCCACGCGCAGAAACCATTCGCATGATGGGTGATAAGGTGTCTGCTATCGCAGCTATGCGTAAAGCGGGTGTACCTTGCGTTCCTGGTTCAAATGGCGTGTTACCAAAAAATGACAAAGAAATTTTAAAATTAGCAAAAGATATTGGTTATCCCGTCATGATTAAAGCAGCTGGCGGTGGTGGCGGACGCGGGATGCGCGTAGTGCACAGTGAAGCGGCGTTATTAAATGCAATTGCTGTTACCCGCAATGAAGCTAAATCAGCGTTCAATAATGATGCGTTATACATGGAAAAATTTTTAGAGCATCCACGTCATATCGAAATTCAAGTTATTGGTGATGGTCAAGGTGAAGCAATTCATTTAGGCGAACGCGATTGCTCAATGCAACGTCGTCATCAAAAAGTTGTAGAAGAAGCGCCTGCTCCAGGAATCACGGAAAAGCAGCGGCAAAAAATTGGGGCTTTATGTGTGAAAGCATGTAAAGAAATGAAGTATCGTGGTGCTGGAACATTCGAGTTTCTTTATCAAGATGGCGAGTTTTATTTCATTGAAATGAATACTCGCGTTCAAGTAGAACACCCAGTAACCGAAATGGTGACCGGTATCGATATTATTAAAGAACAACTACGAATTGCTGCTGGCTTACCATTAAGTGTGAAACAAGAAGACATTCAAATTCGTGGTCATGCAATTGAATGTCGAATTAATGCTGAAGATCCAGAAACCTTTATGCCATCTCCAGGTACGGTAAAACTTTATCATCCACCTGGTGGCTTAGGTGTGCGTATGGATTCACATTTGTATACTAGTTATAAAGTTCCACCTTATTACGATTCAATGATTGGAAAATTAATTACTTACGGTGAGAACCGTGACACAGCAATCGCACGCATGAGAAGTGCGTTGGAAGAGCTGATTATTGACGGTATTAAAACGAATATTCCTTTGCAACGTCGTATTATGGAAGATGCAAACTTTGTATTAGGCGGACAAAATATTCACTACTTAGAACAAAAACTCATAAAAACAAAACATAAATAACCATGCTATGTTGTGATCTCATGCTTAAACATGCGATCACAATAAGAATAAAAGTGTGATTGAGCAGGAAATAACCAGTGGCTATAATCCTGCATTCATGGATCATGAAATCTTTTGTTTAAGGGATGCCAAAAAAATGTTCATGGATGGACTACCTGGAACAAAATAAATTTCATGAGATAAAAAAAACCTTCTAGATGAGATGGCAAACATATGGAAACAATTCAATTAGTAAAACCTCAAGCTGCAGATGAAAATACAGTTACTCCTTTAGGCGTAGCGATTGAAAGCGCATTGGGTACTTATTTTGCAAGCTTAGGCGATCAAGCAATTTCTAATCTTTATAAAATTGTTAGAGATGAAGTTGAAGAAGCCTTACTTCGATTTGTTATGAAATTTGTTAGAAATAACCAAAGTAAAGCTGCACATTTATTAGGTGTAAGTCGTACAACACACAACAAAAAACTAAAAGAGTTTGATCTGTTATAAATTATGATGAATAAAACAATAAAACCAATTCAAGTTCGTAGAGCATTAATTAGTGTTTCAGATAAAAGTGGCATTTTAGAACTAGCGCATGCATTAACTGGCATGAATGTAGAAATCATTTCGACTGGTGGTACAGCAAAACTGTTAAAAGAAAATCAAATACCGGTGGTTGATATCTCTGATTTCACAGGATTTCCTGAAATGATGGATGGTCGAGTTAAAACCTTACATCCAAAAGTGCATGGCGCTATTCTGG
Organism: uncultured Gammaproteobacteria bacterium; assembly: GCA_964645885.1. GTDB lineage: Bacteria > Pseudomonadota > Gammaproteobacteria > CAZYCO01 > CAZYCO01 > CAZYCO01. Next base: position 1,349 of record CAZYCO010000014.1, on the reverse strand, counting down.
GACGTCGTGGTATCGATGATGCAATCATGTCTAAACACGATATTCCTGCAATTGATTTAGTTATTGTGAATCTTTATCCCTTTCAACAAACCATCAGTAAACCAGATGTTTCATTCGAAACAGCAATTGAAAATATTGATATTGGCGGTCCAACATTAATACGTGCTGCGGCAAAAAATCATGACAGTGTTTGTGTGGTTGTAGAGCCAAGCGATTACTCAAAATTAATTGTCGAATTACAACAACAAAATCAGCAAATTAGTTTTGAAACTCGCTTTGATTGTGCAAAAAAAGCATTTGCTCATACCGCAGCTTATGATGCAGCAATTGCAAATTATTTAGGTGTGATGAATGTTTCTGGTCAAACAGCTGAATTTCCTGAGCGTTTTTCTACTCAATTTATCAAAAAACAAGATTTACGTTACGGCGAAAATCCACATCAAAAAGCAGCTTTTTATCTAGATGTTCAATCTGAAGCTGGTTCAATTGCGACTGCAATCCAAATACAAGGTAAAGAACTTTCATTTAACAATATTGCCGATGCAGATGCAGCACTTGAATGTGTCAAAAGTTTTGATTCAAAACTACCTGCGTGTGTAATTGTAAAACATGCCAATCCATGCGGTATTGCAGTTGCAAGTTCACAAGTTGCTGCTTATCAACGTGCTTATTTAACAGATCCAACTTCAAGTTTTGGCGGCATTATTGCTTTCAATCAAAAACTTGAAGCAGATACTTTAAAAACAATTATTTCTAACCAATTCGTCGAAGTCATTATTGCGCCACAAATTGATGATGAAGCAAAAAAAATTGCACTCGATAAACCAAACGTTCGTATTTTAATTACCGGCGATTGGCCAATTGATCATGCAAGACGTTTTGATTTCAAACGGGTAAACAGTGGTTTATTAATTCAAGATCAAGATTTACAAACCGCAAATTTCTCAAATTTAAAAATAGTCACTAAAAAACAACCAACAGACGCTGAATTACATGATTTATGGTTTGCATGGCACGTTGTGAAATTTGTGAAATCAAATGCAATTGTTTTTGCTAAAGATAAAGCAACAATTGGAATTGGTGCAGGGCAGATGAGTCGAATTGACAGCGTAAAAATTGCTACAAGCAAAGCAGAAGAAGCTCATCTCGAAGTTAAAGGTGCAGTAATGGCTTCTGATGCATTTTTTCCATTCCGCGATACTGTCGATGCTGCTGCAGGTTGCGGTATTCAAGCCATCATTCAACCCGGTGGTTCTATGCGCGATCAAGAAGTAATTGCTGCTGCAGATGAAGCCGGTATTTGTATGATTTTCACTGGATTCAGACATTTTAGGCATTAGTTGTTTACC
>CAZYCO010000013.1:44571-47602 GCA_964645885.1 uncultured Gammaproteobacteria bacterium | reverse complement strand
CATTTTGTTTATTGTCAGTTTTTCACCATATGTGCCCCAAGGTTGGCTATATTTAAAATCATTAATTAATGGGGTATCGACATCAAGTTTTTTTAATTCCATTTCCAATTTTGAATTTGGATTGTGTTGAAAATATCTTTCAAAAGTTTCTTCCAAAAATTCTGGTTGCTTAAAAATAACCTCTTGCATTTTTATCAATAAATTCTTTTGAGTATCTATATTGGCGTTATATTTAGCATCCAATTGTGTTGTTAGTCGTGTGATCGTAACTTCTAATTCGGTTGAAGTTGGTGTTTTTAAAATATTATTAATTATCGATTGCCTATCATCATCTGCTAACCAAGGACAATGATTTTTATTTGCGAAAAACTGACAATAAACAAAATGCATAAACGTTGGTAATACTACACGTTCATTATTTAAATTTAGCCAATTAATATTTTGATTTTTGTTAAATTCACCGCGCGAATGTATAAACCAAGAAAGCGCTTTATCAAGTATTTGTACGTGATCAATGTGGTAGTTATTTGCACGAAGAAATGCAGCTAAAGAAACTTTTCCTTCTCGAATTTCATTGCGCACATTTGTTAATGCACGACCAGCTAAATTTGTGAGGTTAATCGGCGTGCCCACTTGCCAGTTTTGATAAAAAGGATCTGCGATATCAGTAACTTCTAATACCTCATTACCGGCACTTGCATCATTCAGTTGCATCGCCATATTTATCGCTTCAGGTGTATTTTGATCGAGAAAAGTACGTAATCCGCCTTCTATAAACTCTTTAGTGTTGCGTACTTGATTTAAATCTATATTTTTATCTCTCCAAAATTTTTTGTCCTCTTCTTCGTGAAACTTTTTAATATCGATGTTAGAGCTTTTATTAAGTCTCGAAAATACATCTTTAAGTTGCGGTACCGTTATATTTTTAACGGTTCTAAGGAAACTCTCCCAAGCAAGTTTTAAAAATCTAGTAGATGTAATTAACTGATGAATTTCAGGAAGATTATGTTGAGAAACAGCTATAGTTACAACTTTTTTGGGTGCAGTAGCTGCATTGTCATTTATATTAATTTCAGGTGTTACAGTAGGCGTCACATTGTTTTGAAGTCGTTTTCTTTCAGATGTAAGTATTTGACCTAACCAGTTTTCGCCTTCATTAATCTCTTCTGAATCACGATAAAATGCACCTGCCCTAGGATGTTCAGCATCGCATACCAAAATAGCATCTGCTGGAATGGTCTTATCTTTTAAAAATTTAATTAATGGTAATTTTTCATTATGTTGATTTTGAGTAATAAATGCGCGAAACACTTCATTGAAAAATGATTTGTCAGTATAAAATTTTGCATCAAATCCATTTGTACTACTTGCCAACTTTCTTAACTCTTCTGCACTTAATAAATAGATATTCACAATGAATCGTTTTTTTTCATCGTCATTCAAATCTCTTGATCTTGCAAAAAATTCACACATTGCAAAATGCAAAAAACTCGGAGTAGGAATTTTTCTAATTCTAAGGGATGAATTTGTAAAGGTAATATCATCAAATTTAACCGCATTGAATATGAAATCCATCACATCATTTGGTATAACAACTATTTTCTCAGACGCAATGCCATTTTTTTGTGCATCAGCCTTAACACCATCGGTTAATTCTTGAGCACCAATAGTTGTAACTGATGTTGTTGTAACTGTTGGTGTTACAGCTGTAGACTCAATTTTTGGCGGTGGCGCCACATAGGTATGTTCAATAAAAGATTCAATCGGTCTATTAACATGGCTAGCCAATCCCAAACATTGCACTCTTACTTCATCTAAAAAGAGTTTAAATGCTTTATTAAAAATCTCTGGATTATCTTGTAAAAATTTAACATTTTTATATGTAGCAGATACAGGAGATTTGTCCAATTCAAAGTCTTTACCATTTTCGAAATGCTGAATCCAATATTTTAAAATTTGATAATCAGTATCTTTGAATTCAATTTTTCTATTTTCATTGCTTAACTCATTTTCAAAATTTTCGCATAAAAGTTCAGCAACTCTTTTTGTTTTTTCATTAGAATCTAATTCTGTAAAGTTTTTTATTTTTTCTAATTCTTGTGAGACTGTTCCCTTTAATTTCAGTGGATTTAAATTGCGAGTTAAATGGTCTTCAGTTAGGGTCATTGTAGTTTGACGAAAAGTAATTTTGTCTGAAGGTTTAGAATTATCTGAAGATTTAAAAGCTTTTATTACATTATCCGGAGTAGCTGCAGTTGATTGTGTATTTTTTTTAAATTTTTCAAGCCTTTTTTGTACTGCTTGTTTTGTGTTGGCATCATTTGGGTTTATTTTTGTAAACGTGAATAACATTAATTTGCTCCGGCTTTTTTAGAAATATTGATAGTTAAAGTTTATAAAAATTTCCTTAACAAAAAATTAAAGTTTTCTTATTAAAAAGATTTTTACGAAAAAAAACGCCATAAAATGGCGTTTTTTCTATGAAAAATAAAGTAATTTTTACTTATTTTTTATTGTCGGTACCGCAACAGCCACAATTACAGTTGCACCCTGAGCCTGCGCCTAACCAGATGTATTTTAATAACGCGCCAACTAATAACACTGGAATAGCAACTTCAAAGAAACGAGTAAATAATACAATTCCTGGCATCCATTCCATTGGTAATGTAACTGCAAGAAGACCTGCTAATACAGCTAAAACCGTAAAAACAATCTTGAACCTTTTTAACCTAGTACTAGTTAACATCAATGCTCTCCCATTTATAAACAATTATTTCAAATTCCAGCTATTGTCATTTGTTCGAGTAAAACAGAACCAGTTTGTATCGAACCTCGCCTATCAATATCGTTTGAAACGGCGCTTAAGTTTAAAAACATATCCTTGAGATTACCAGCAATAGTAATGCCTTCTACAGGATATTGAATTTCACCATCTTCTACCCAAAAACCAGCTACACCACGTGAGTAATCGCCGGTTACGATATTTACACCTTGTCCCATTACTTCTGTAACGAGCAATCCTTTTCCAAGC
>CAZYCO010000013.1:39676-44554 GCA_964645885.1 uncultured Gammaproteobacteria bacterium | reverse complement strand
GTTGAAATGAATGATCTTCTTTACCAATTACCAGTAAATTATGAATGCCACCGGCATTACCTGTTGTAGTCATATTTAATTTTCGTGCTGAATAACTACTTAAAAAATAACCTTGCAAAATACCATCCAAAACTACGAAACGCGGATGTGTTGCTACACCTTCTGCATCATAAGGTGCGCTTGCCAACCCTTTTTCAAGATGTGGTTTTTCTTCAATATTAAAATTTGATGGCATTATTTTTTGACTAATTTGATCTAATAAAAAACTCGCTTTTCGATATAGCGCGCCGCCGCTTGTTGCAGAGACGAAATGTCCAAACAAACCACGAGCAACATCGGCACTGAAAATAACAGGTGCTTTGCAAGTAGGAATTGATCTTGCACCTAAGCGACTTACTGTACGTTCGGCAGTGCGACGCGCAACATCATGAACTGAGGCTAAATCATGTGGATCGCGTGCAACAGTGTAATCGTAATCACGTTGCATACTGTCACCTTGTTGCGCCACTAACGAACAACTAATGGCATGTGAAGTTGAACCGTATGAACCAAAAAAATCATTACTGTTTGCATAAACACGAAATGATTCAACATTAGAAACAGATGCACCTTCTGAATTGGTAATGCGTGGGTCATAACTTCTTGCTTCTTTTTCGCATTGTTTTGCAAGAATAATCGCATCTTCAACAGCTAAATCCCACGGATAACAAAGATTTAAGTCATGGTATTTATATGCGAGTAATTCTTTATCTGCTAAGCCAGCAAATGGATCTTCACCTGTTGCTTTTGCAATTTCTATTGCAGCTGAGATTGATTTTTCAAGTGCTTCATCTGTTAAATCAGATGTAGTTGCAGAACCTTGTTTATGGCCAATGTACACTGTAATGCTTGCTACTTTATCGCGATAAAATTCTAATGTTTCAATTTCACCCATTCGTACATTTACACTGTAACCAATATCTAAACGTAAACTCACTTCTGCTGAAGTTGCGCCATGTTGTTTGGCTTTTTTCAATAATTTTTTTGCTGTGTCGTTTAGAAAATCTTTTTCTTTTTTTAATATAACAGGTTGTTCTTTTGAGCTTACGATCATTTTTGAAATTCCTTTCCGCATAAATGAATTAACTGTGATTTGTACCACCAACAATCATAGAATCTATTTTTAATGTGGGTTGACCAACACCAACTGGAACACTTTGTCCATCTTTACCACAAGTGCCAACACCATCATCTAATTTCAAATCATTTCCGATCATTGAAACTTTAGTTAACACTTCAGGACCACTGCCAATTAATGTTGCACCTTTAACAGGAGCTGTAATTTTTCCATCTTCAATTAAATAAGCTTCGCTTGCTGAAAAAACAAATTTTCCAGATGTAATATCAACTTGTCCGCCACCAAAATTTACAGCGTATAAGCCTTTTTTAACTGATGAAATAATTTCATTTGGATCATATTGTCCTGCAAGCATGTAAGTATTAGTCATGCGCGGCATGGGTAAATGTGCATACGACTCACGTCTACCATTTCCTGTTGGTTTCATTCCCATTAATTTTGCATTTAATTTATCTTGCATGTAGTTACGTAAAATTCCATCTTCAATCAATACTGTACGTTCTGTTGGTGTACCTTCATCATCAATATTTAATGAACCACGACGTCCTGCCAACGTACCATCATCTACAACAGTACAACCTGGTGCTGCAACACGTTGTCCAATTCGACCGCTAAACGCTGATGTACCTTTACGATTAAAATCACCTTCTAAACCATGACCTATAGCTTCATGCAACAATACGCCAGGCCATCCTGGTCCTAACACCACTGGCATCGTACCAGCAGGCGCATCAACGGCTTCTAAATTAACAAGGGCTTCACGTACTGCTTCACGCGCAAAATGCAATGCACGATCATTTTCTAAAAAATAATTGTAATCCGTTCTTGCGCCACCACCGGCTGTACCGTGTTCGCGTCTACCATTGCGCTCAACAATTACACTTACATTCAAGCGAATCAGTGGTCTGACATCTGCTGCAAATGTGCCGTCACTGCCTATGACTAGAATAACTTCATGCACACCACTTAAACTCACAATCACTTGTTCAATATGTGGATCAAGTTTGCGCGCTTCATCATTGACACGATGAAGTAAATTAATTTTTTCTGCTTGCGTTAAACTACTTAATGGATCGATTGGTTGATATAAAGAAGATGTTTGTGCTTTGTGCCAAGCTTGTACTTTTGCGCTACCGCCTAAATTGGCAATACTTTTTGCTGCATGTGCTGCTTGCGTTAATGCAGGCAATATAATGTCATCTGAATAGGCAAAACCTGTTTTTTCGCCAGAAATTGCTCGTACGCCAACGCCTCTATCGATGTTGTAACTTCCTTCTTTGACAATACCATCTTCAAGTAACCAACCTTCACTGGAAACTGTTTGGAAATATAAATCTGCTGCATCGATTGAATGTCCCAATACATCTTTTAAAACACGTTGTAATTGTGACTCAGTTAATCCTGCTGCATGCAAAATATGTTCTAATGCAAAATCAAGCGATGATTCTATTTTTTTCATTTAAAAGCTCCTTTTCATTATTTCTCTCTCCCATCTCATGGAAGAGAGTGGCCACGCTTGTCGTGGACGAGTGAGGGCATCATTTCTTACCATTAACGTTTTCTTGAATGATTGGTTTTTGCCATGAACCTTTCAACGTATAAGAATACGACACAATGCTACCAACAACTTTGTCACCAATAAGTTGATTAACCACTAAAGCAGTCGCACCAGCAATTGGCCCGCCAGCGAATGCTGCAACCACAGGAATACCTTGAGTAACATGTGGGTTAATTTGTACTTGCACATCATAATCTTCTGCTGCTAAACCAATACGACCTTTCATTAAAACGCGCGCAACTGGACCTTCAATTTCTAAATTATTGGTATTTGCATTACCCATTTTTAATTGAAAACGAGAAGTGATGCGATCAAAAGTAAATCCTTTATTAGTAACTGCACTAAAATCAAAACTGAATAGTCGTGGCAGGGTTTGTAAACTCATAATACTTAATAGTTTTCCAATACCAAGTTTAGCTTCTGTTGATTGATCAAGTTGTTCAATGCTGCCATTCGTCATCGTTAAATCAAAAATGCCATTTAATTTAGCTAAAGCAAATGCAGCAGGTGAACCACTCCAATTTAAATTAAATTTAACTTCTGTTTGTTTACTATTAATTGCTGGTGGATAACCCCAAGCTTTTAATGCACGAGCTAATTGGCTAATACGTAATGTACCGGCTAATTCAGTACCGCTAGTCATCCATTTTCCTTTCGCGATAACAGCAAGATTTGGTGCAGCGACTTCTAAATTATCAATACTGATCATATTTTTGCTTTGTTTATTCAACGCAAAACTAACTTTACCGAAATTCTTGTTGTTATATTGGAATTGATCAATCAACACTCGCATTGCTGGAATTTTATCGATTGAAACTGTACCTGCTTTAGTATCACTTCTTGGCATAATCGACAAACGTCTTAAACGAACATCAAGCGGTTTATTGGTTTTTTCATTTGGAATTTCAACACTTCCTGTCACGATTTGACTATCAATTGAAACTATTTTGGATACCGATGTTGTTTGAATTTGAATTCTAGGATTTGGAATACTCATTCCTCCTAAATCAAAATTATCTGTTCGCATATCTAAAATAAATGGCAAGACATTATCGGATTTATTTCTAGGTAATTGTTTGGAGAATTTTTCCCATTCATCTAATGGTAAAGTTGGTAAATATCCACTTAATACAATTGCAGAGCGCTCTGGTAATTCTGGCATCTCTTTACCGATTTGAATAATCGCTTTGTCTAATGTTTTGATGTTCTTTTCATTTGAAAATAACAACAATGCATTCCACTGATTCAACATCGAAAGCGTAATTAAAGTAGTCTGATTTAATTTTGGCGCAGTTAATGCAAAACGAAATAAATTTTCAGTGCTTGCTTTTTTACTAAATGGTGTAGGTAATTGCAGTGTAATTCCTTTTAGATCAGATAAAATTTCGAATACAAATGCAGCTGGCGATTGATAAGGTATAGTTAAAATAGCCTGATAATCAGTCTCGCCTTTCACAAAATTCAAAAAGTCATTACCCAAAATAGGTTGCAGTTTGTCTAAAGCAATATGGCCGTTCATTTTTGAAACTATTTTGCTTTGAAGTTTACCAGGATCATTGGTTGTAACATTTAGTGTTACAGGCGAATCAAACACATTTGCTGTAACTTTATCAGTGACAACTGATTTTTCAGTTAGATAAACATTACCGATTACATCTTTCAATACTAAATGCCATGGCACAACAGCTAGTTCGGCTTTATTCAAAGCCATTTTTGCTTCATATCGAGTTGGAATCGCTTTTTTTGAAAATGGAATAGTTAAATCCAATGCAAATTTCATTGGACCATGACCTTGCAAACTAGCAAATACTCCGCCTAATTTTTGCATCAGTTGCGGCGTTTTTTGCACAAACTCAATGCCATTACTAACATCAGTTTCCGTTTCACCATGAATTGATAACCAATCTGTTTCATCTGTTGTGATACGCGGGATAACAGCAATAACTTTAGTTAATTTCGCACCTAATACTTCAGCATTTGCAACTTTAACTTTCATTCTACGATTATGAAAACCGAGCGCACCTTTAAGATTGGTAATTTGTGGCCATTGCGGCAAATACACTAAGGTAGCATCGGTTAAATCAGCATGAACGTCAAAATTGCCATTACCTGAATCAAAAGGAAAATCATATAAAGAACCTTTTAACGTTACTTGTCCTGTAATCTTTTTAATGTTTTTAATTGCATATTGTAACCAATTTGC
>CAZYCO010000013.1:30447-39601 GCA_964645885.1 uncultured Gammaproteobacteria bacterium | reverse complement strand
CCAGAGAAATAAGTTATTAACGCGATTTCAGGACTTGAACCATCTGGCGGTAATAAAAGTTGCAAATCATTTCTAGTTTGCAATTCCGAACTGTTAACCAATAAATTTTTTGCTTGGATTTTTAATCCCTTATCTGTTTTTTGCCATTCGAAACTGCCCACTAAATCTTTTACTGCAATAGGTTTTGCAAATAATGTTGGGAAATAAATAGATGTTTGTTGATTATCAAAAGAGATTTGTCCTTTGTTCAAAGTAAAACTTAACTCACCTTGAAAATTTTTTAATGCTGGAAAGTTTTTATATGCATTAGTTGTTAATTCACTAAAACCAACATCAAGCGCAATTGATTCAGGTTGAATTTCAGACAAATTCATACTTGGTAATTGCAAGCGAATTTCATGTAATTCGCCTTGGGGTTTTAATTGCTTTAACCATTCTTCTATGTTGCTTGGAACTTCAGTAAAAAAGTGCAAAAACGTCGACATATTGCTAATTGAAATTTTGTCGACCATAAATTCATAAACAATAGGTTTTTTTTCTGCTAAACGTTTTTTACTTAACATTAATTCAGAATCGAATGGCAAATTTGTACCATTTACAAATAATAGATGAAGTGGAGCTGCGCGGATGTTCCATTCTGTTTCAGAATCTCGTTGCCATGAAACCACTCCTTTCGCCGTTTTTAATACAAACTTTTTCTGCTTAGACTGTTCGTTAATTGCAATATTGCTTGCATCAAATTCAGTGGTAACAGAACGAAGCTTGTTTTTATTTAACTGAAACCAAAACGAAAATACCCCATCACCATTTTGTAACTGCCAATTTTTTTGCTCAGCAAGAAGTGGTAACCAATCCATTAAATGTATTTTTGCTAGCTCTAAATGAACATCTGCACTCCAATCTGAATTAAGTAGTGGTGTTCCTCTAAATGTTGCTAAGTATTTAACTGGTAATGATGCTTTTTGTTGTATCGATAATGAACCAAATAATGTTGAGCTGGTATACGATTTTTTTAGTTTTAAATTTAAATCTTTAAATTGATAGCTTGGTTTTTGGAAAAATTGCAACGTTAGTTGTGTGTTCTTCAAACGTAAAAATTGTTGGCTATAAATAAATCCCAATAATTGTCTCAATTGCTGATTTTTATACCAAGGCTCTTTTGAAGCAGGCAATTCAATACCATTAAATAGCCACCGGTTTTCTTGAACTTCATTCAATGAAAGAGTTAAACCTGAAATTAAAGTTGCACGCGGGTAAATATCCCACGATAAAAAATTCTTTAAAAAACTATAACGAAATTCTAAACGCTGAATCGTTAGTAATGGCGCATCATTTTCTTTGGTATTTAACTGTAAATTCCTAAATTTAATTGTTGGACCAAATACCCGCCAACTAATATTTAGTTCATCAAAACTAGTAGGCGTAGCAAGTGTTTGAGATAAAAACTTTTTAACTGATTCAGGATGAGAAACAATCCAAGGGGTTGCAGCACGTAAACTGCCATACAAAAGCGCCAACAATAAAATTATTGTTGTAAAAATGATCCAAAAAATTTTGTGCCATTTCCAAAAAAGCTTCATGCGTTACAACTTACTTCTTACTTAAATATAGTCACTACACGATATTGAAGCGACGTCGACAATCGCGTAATAAAATAAATGACCAAGGCCATAACAAAGCACTGGTAAGAGTTGGTAAGAAAAACCACCAACCGGCTTTACCTGTTCCAAGCATAGTATTAATTACGACGATTAGTAATTGATATGTAAAAAAAAGCGGTACTAAAAATAACGCTTGTTGCATTAATGGAAAAACGCGTAGTTGTTTGTGAATTTTGACAGCTATATATGCAAGTATGGTCATTGCTAATGCATGTTCACCTAACACACTGCTCGTTAAGGTATCGGTTACTAATCCAAGTAACCATGCCGCACCTAAATTAATACGATGAGGGACAGCAATAACCCAATAAAACAATACAAGAATAGTCCAATCGGGACGAAAAAAATTTGCCCAAGTTGGCAATGGCAAAAGATTTAACATACACGCCAAAAGAAATGTCAGCGCAATAATAAAATTTCCTTTCCAATAATTGCGTATCATATTTTTTTCTCTGGTGGCCAAACTAATAAAACTAAACGGCTACGATTAAGTTGTGCCATTGGCTGGATATAAACACGCGCAAAACTATCTCCTGAATGTTGATTGACGTGTAATACTTTTCCAATTGGGTATCCAGCTGGAAACCCTTTTCCTAATCCTGATGTCACTAATACATCACCTTCTCTAATATCAGTGGTTTTAGAAACATCTAACAATTGCAAAATATTTGGATCGCCAGTACCAATTACAATTGTGCGCATACCATTTCTACTTACTTCAGCAGGAATAGCACTCCTTGAATCTGTTAACAATAAAACATGACTAGTGAAAGGCGTAACATTAATGACTTGCCCCATTACACCTGAAGCATCAAGAACAGCTTGACCTACAAAAATACCATCTCGACTACCTTTATTGATCAGCACTTTTTGAGAAAACGGATCAATATCGACTGCAAGTAATTGTGCAACTTGAACACTACCTTCTACGTTTGGAGTAGATTTTAGTAACGCTCTAAGCTCAGCATTTTCTTTTTGAAGTGCAGCTAATTTTTGTACTTCTACTTTCATTAATATTTGTTCAGAGCGTAACTGCGCATTTTCTTTTAACAATGTCTTACGAGTTGTAAATTCAGTACGCAATGAATCGTAGGCTTGCCTTGGTAGATCAACCAAATATTGAATTGGGGTAACGATGATAGATAAACCAATTCTTAAGCGAGCAAGATTTTCTTGTCCATGATCAAACCCTATCAACAGTAATGATAGGGAGATCAAAAACAATAATTTTAAACTGGCATAAGAATTTTTTTTAAACAGTTGACTGATGGCTTACTCCTTTCAGTCAGTTGACAATAAATCCCCTGCTATCGTGCCTACTGCTTCTAATGCTCGACCACCACCACGCGCAACGCAGGTAAGCGGTTCTTCTGCAACGATGACAGGTAAACCAGTTTCTTCCGTGAGTAACCGATCCAAATCGCGTAACAAGGCACCACCACCAGTTAACACCATACCGCGCTCTGCGATATCTGCTGCTAATTCAGGCGGAGCTTGTTCGAGTACTGAGCGGACAGCGCCAACTATTCCAGATAATGGTTCTTGTAACGCTTCCAAAATTTCATTGCTGTTTAATGTAAAACTTCTAGGCACACCTTCAGCCAAATTACGACCGCGTACTTCCATTTCACGTACATCATTTCCTGGAAATGCAGTACCAATGTTCTGTTTGATACGCTCTGCGGTCGTTTCACCAATTAAAACTCCGTAATTACGACGAACATAGTTGACAATGGCTTCATCAAAACGATCCCCACCAATACGTACCGATTGGTTATAAACCAGACCATTCAATGAAATAATCGCAACTTCGGTCGTACCACCGCCAATATCAACAACCATTGAGCCACTGGCTTCTTCAACTGGCATACCAGCGCCTAATGCTGCTGCCATTGGTTCTTCAATTAAATAAACTTCTCTTGCACCTGCACTTAAAACGGATTCACGTATTGCACGACGTTCTACCTGTGTTGCACCACATGGAACACAGACTAAAACTCTAGGACTTGGGCGTAAAAAGCGGTTTTTGTGAACTTTATGAATAAAATGTTGAAGCATTTTTTCAGTAACATAGAAATCGGCAATGACGCCATCTTTAAGCGGACGAATAGCAGAAATATTGCCTGGGGTTCGACCTAACATGTTGTAAGCTTCTGTTCCAAACGCAACTGCCATATTGCGACCATTGTCTCCCTTGCGGATTGCTACAACTGAAGGCTCATTTAATACAATTCCCTCGCCACGTTCATAAATCAATGTGTTGCGAGTACCTAAATCAATCGATAAATCGTTCGAGAATACGCCTCGTAATAATTTCATGTTTGTTCTTAACCTGCTCTATGGTGTTTTAGTATTAATGCTTGCTGTTCAATATGCCAAAAACGGCACAAATTTAGAGAAAATGTAACTGAAATCTGAAACGCAGTCGAGACCCGATTTTATGGGAGAAAAATGAGCTAAAAGTCTGGATTTAGGGCTGACTAATTTTTAAGAAAAATTATTTTTGTTTAAACAAAAATTTTGATTTAGAGCAGTTGTACTTTTAAGCACAAATTTTGCTTCATCCGTATTTAATAAATTTTGCAAATTTTCGAATTGTGGATCAGACTTGATTTTCGACAACATAAAATTTAGACAATTATCAGCATGCTCATATTGTTTTTTAATGTCTATATCTAAATGACAATCTAATTTAGGTAATAGCTTTTGTTCAAATTCTGATTTATCACGCTTTGACATCACTACTTCACATGAATAATACAAATCACCTTGTTCAAAAATTAATTGTCTGATGTCTTTAACAAAATCAATTGCTTTATCTTTTAATGCTTTAAGTTCAGCAGATTTACCATGTAATAACTTAAAGAAAGTTTGAAACAAAGAAACTTGATCTAAATAAAAACAACTTCTGGTACGCATTACATCTATGCAATCAGCACTTTGTAATAAGTTTGCAACAAATGAAGTTGATTTTTGATTTGATTCATCATGAATTATAGAGTTAGCAAAATAACGCGCTCGGTCTTCTGATAAACCTAACGCATATAAAAATCTAAAACATGCATCTCTACTTTCTTTTTCCCATTTATCTCTGCCATCACCTTTTCTTGCAATATCGTGGAAAAGAGCTGCGATACAAGTAAATATTAAATCAGTTTTAGAAAACCCTTTTGCTGCAGGTAAATTTAATTGTTTAGCAAAACCAAACATCATTAGAACTTCTAAAAGTACACGTGTAGCATGTTGCGCACCGTGAAATTCACGGGTAATTTCTTGATTTTGATAATTTTCAGAAACAGACTGATAAGAAAAATTAGATTGATAAGATTTTAAATATCCTGCTTTCATAATAGCTTGCGCAATTTCTGTTAAATTATCACTTAAATATTCAGCTATTAATTTTTCACGGATAAATTCTTGTTTTTTATCTTTTATTTTATCTATACATTCAAAAATAAATTTATTAAGTGTAATGGTTGTATCATTGCTATTACTATTTTCTTTTGCTTTAGGTACAAAGCCATTTGGATAACGCGCACCTTTTGCTAATAAATAATTAAAAATTTCAACGTAACCTAGTTCTTCTGCAATTGTTAACGCATTAGAAGTACCATCGACATCGCAACAAATAGCTGGATTTGCACCGTGCTCCATTAATATTTTAACTAGACCTAAATCACCATTTTTTACCGCTATCATTAATGGTGTTTTACCAAACATTATACCTAAATTACCTGGTCTCGTATTTTTAAATGCATTTGGATCTGCACCTGCTTTTAATAACTGCAAAACCATGTTTATTCGTTGTTTTTCAATTGCATAACTAAGAGGTGTGCCTACAATTTCTCTATCATCTGTTGAATCGTCTACTTCATAAAAAAACATGTTTAACAATTCGCGCTTATCAAATTGGATATCGTCTGCCTCAATTTGTGCAGGCAAAGCTAAATACCATTGCAAAACTTCGTTAAATGAAGATTCAGTATTATAGTGAATAGCGCTAAAAAATTTCACACCTAAATTAACATCTACTTTTATATCTTTGACATCATGTTTATTTAAAAAATCTTTAAATGCTTGCAAATCTTCTTTTTGAAAAGTTAAGGTTCGATAACGTTTTACTAGTAATTTTTCATTTGTTTTTGAATTTACAAACGGTAATTCTGTAGTTGCAAAAGTTGCTTCACGAATATCAGCTTGTTCAAAAATTTCAGCTGCTCGATGACGTCTTATTTTTTCTAATTCTTGTTGTGGATTTTCAGCTTTACATTCTTTTAAAAACTGTTGTTCAAAATCATCACTAAAAACAAATAACAGTTGATGTGCAGCTTTTAAAGATAGTTTCTTAACAGGATGGATGTAACGATGTAACGTATCAAGTGCCAATGTTTTTTTCAGCTCCTGATAATTACTGTTGTAACTTGAAAAGATTTGTTCACGCTCTTTAATTTTTAATATCCATTTTTGATTTTGAGAATTAGTCGCAATAACATACTTTGTGCCTTTACCTGAAGTTTCATTATCAAAACCACGAATTTCAGTATGTAAATGTACATCAGCAATTGTTTCACCTCTAATATGTAATTTATTGTCAGCAAAATAATTGCCGTTATTGCCTTTAACTACAACATCATCAGTTGCAATCAACTTTTCTAAATCAAACACATGAACAATTCTATCAAATGGTAAAACAATACTTGGAAATCTAGGATAGGAACCATCTGGATAAACAGGTAAAACATAACCAAAAATTAAATGCTCGCCACCGCGTTCAATTGTTAAACCAACTGCAGGCGATGGATCACCATATTTTTTTTCAATACGAGTGTAATGATTAACAATTGCATTATTTTTTATTTCTCGTTTAGAAGCATGAAAAAAATTTAATTTGTTTTTTTGAAATGCTTCAATAAATCGTTGTTCTAATTGCGTTAAAATTGCTTCATCTGGATCAGATAATTTTTCTATTCGTTCTAAATAACGTTTTTTTATTTCTTTACTTTCATCTGTAAATGAAGTCTCGTTTCTCATCACATGTTTTACAGCATCTCTAAAACGCCAGCGCGCATAATTCTTTCTTATTTTTTCAACTGAAGCTGGGGCATCATAATAACGTTTGAAATGATTACGTTTGGATTCATTTAAAAAGTGAATGCTTAAATATTTTTCGATGTATTGATGTATCGCTTCTGATAACAATGAATGATTGCCGGCAAATTTTTTAAGCAATTCATATTGTCCATTCTCAACTAAAATCATAATTGGCGTTACATTGTTTTTATTTTTAGCAAAAAGATTTAAGTTAGGTTGAGAAAAAATGAGTTCTAATAATTCTTTTTCTGCAAATGACTCAGTTAAATGTAACGGTGTATTACCTTCTTCATCTGCACTATTTAAATCAGCACCATGTGCTAATAATATTTTCACTGCCGGAATATTTTTTTTACTAATAGCGGTAAAGATTACTGTTTTAGTTTCATGCTCAAGTTTAGAATTTGCATCTAAGCCCTGACTCAATAAATCTTGTAATAAAGATGGTGCAACTTTAAAAATATAATCTAATTTATAAGCGATTGTTGCAGTAAATATTCGTAATGTTATTGCGCGATTGAAGAGCTGCTGTAATAAATATGAACCAATTTGATTTGTTTTTTGCATATATGAAAAATTCACAAACTTAATGAAAATTTGATCTAAATCTTCAAACGTATGTGAAATACATATTAATCTATTAATAACATCAGCTATTTCTTTAGTAATAACATCTGACGGTGTTAATGTATTTATCAAATTAAAATTTACACACATGTAATCAAGTTCAAATTTTGCTATTAGGTACAAAATTGCTTCTAAATTCTGTGTGGCAGCAGTAGCAAGTAAATACTCATTTAATTGTTTGAAATCTTCATTATCAAATTTACATTTCGCGTTTTTAAATATTTCAAATATCAATTTAATATTTTGAGAGGGTGGTTTTCTTAAAATATAAAATAAAGGATGTCTCTTTATTTTTTGCTCATCTGCAACGTGCTGATTGATATTTACATCTGATTTTATAAGACGAGATACAACTTTGAAATTTTCATTTTCAATAGCGTAAATTAATGCTGTTTTGCCGTGTTCATCTTCAACATTTACATCGATTTCAGATAAATGATTTGAAAGCAAAAAAAACAATGTTTTTTCATCATTGATTTTTAATGCTTGGAAGAATTGTTGTTGTTTCTCAGGACGCATGAAATTTCTTCAATTAGAACAATTGAAGAAATTTTATTCTTTTGAAATTAAGGCATTATTAATCGCTAATTAAGGCAATATTTTCTTAATAAAAAAATTAACGAATTAAAGAAATGGTGTTGGATCACCTTTACCTTTTCTTAGCACTTTTGGTTTATCGCCTGTTAAATCAACTACTGTTGTAGGTTCTAAACCACAGTGACCACCATCCACAACAAGATCAATATGTTGACCTAATAGATCACGAATTGCTTGTGGTTCGATTAATGGCGCTTCAGCTCCAGGTAAAATAAGCGTGGTACTCATGATAGGTTGTTCAAGCATTTCAAGTAGCAGAAGTGCGATTGGATGATCAGGAATTCGAATACCAATCGTTTTTCGGTTTGGACTTAATAATAATCTTGGTACGTCTTTAGTTGCTTTTAATAAGAAAGTATAAGGCCCAGGTGTGTAATCCTTTAAAAGACGGAATGTCGCTTGATCGAATAAAGCATAGGTTCCTAATTCAGCTAAATCACTCAAAACTAAAGTCATATTATGGCTTTCATCAAGATGACGTAATTTTCGAATTCGCATTAATGCTTCTTCATCTGCTAATCGACAGCCAAGCGCATAACCTGAGTCAGTTGGATAAACTACTAAGCCACCGCGTTTTATAGCAGCAACTGCTTGGCGTAATAAACGAGATTGAGGATTATCTGGATGTATTTGAAATAGTTGGCTCATTTGATTCACTCCAATAGTGCCAAATTGGACGACACTTTGAGGGCAATGGTGGTAATCGGCCTAATTTTGCAGCATGAATACCTTCACCATGAAAATCAGAACCAACAGAAGCAAATAATTGAAATTGAATACTCAATTTCGCCATTTGTTCAATTTGCTGTTGATTATGACTTGATGTCACCACTTCCATGGCAACTCCACCCTCATTTTTAAAGTCGGTTAGTAAATGCTTTAACTGATTTGCTGTCAACTTATAACGTCCAGGATGCGCTAAAATTGCCATTCCTTTCGCTTTATTAATCCAAGATAAAACTTCTGAAAGCGAAGGCCACTGGTTTGGAACATACCCAGGTTTACCTTTGATTAAAAAATATTTAAAAATATCTGAAAAATCTTTGCCATATCCTTCTTCAATCAATAATTTAGCGTAATGCGCTCGTCCAATATGATCATGCCCTACTCTTTCCACTATTCGCTCATAAGCATTTTTCACGCCTATTTTTTCTAGCTCTTTTGCCATCATCTGTGCA
>CAZYCO010000013.1:30165-30396 GCA_964645885.1 uncultured Gammaproteobacteria bacterium | reverse complement strand
CGCGCTTTGAATATCGATGTGCAAAGCTACGATATGTATTTCGGTTTCGCGCCATTTAGCAGAAATTTCAGCAGCCGGAATGCATTCAATCCCTAGTAATTCAGCTTGTTTTTGTGCTTCTGGCACACCATCAACGGTATCATGATCAGTTAAAGCAAAAATTTTGACATCGGCTTCAAATACTTTTTTCACTAGTTCAGTAGGAGTAAAAAACCCGTCTGAAAAGCAGCT
>CAZYCO010000013.1:27577-30131 GCA_964645885.1 uncultured Gammaproteobacteria bacterium | reverse complement strand
CACTCATTCACCTCTATAGTTAGCTATATACGTTCTTTTATTTGAGAGCTCTATCATGAAAATATTAATTGATTTTCTTCCAATCGTTTTATTCTTTTTTGCTTATAAAATTTCTGGCATATATGCCGCAACTGCTGTTGCCATAGTTGTTTCTTTAATTTTAGTTGGTATTACGTGGTATAAAAATCGTCGTTTGGAAATGATACAACTCGTTACTCTTTTTACGATTGTTATATTAGGTGGCGCAACACTTATTTTTCATAATGAGATGTTTATCAAATGGAAGCCTACTGTTATTAATTGGGTTTTGGCTGTGCTCTTTTTAGGTAGTCAATATGTTGGTGATAAACCGCTTATTCAACGCCTAATGCAACATGCAGTCGAATTACCAACTCAAATTTGGCACAAAGTGAATGCAAGTTGGGTCACATTTTTTACTTTAATTGGTTTTGCCAATATTTTTGTTGCTTATAAATTTACAACTAATACTTGGGTTAATTTCAAATTATTTGGCGTACTTGGATTAACAATTGTATTTGTAGTCGCGCAGGCAATTTATTTAACAAAGCACTTACAACAAAAACATCAATCTTTCTCTCACAAACAAATTTCTGGTGATTAGGAAAAACAATGCTTCGAGCAATTAAAGATAAAGATTATTCCAAGTGGTGGAAAATCTATATGGATGATAGCGTCAATCCATTTTTATATTTTGATCAAATGGATAAAAAAAAAATTCAAACCTATCTTCGATGACTTCTGCAACAAAGGAAGCATGTTTGTTTATGAAAAAGAAGATAAAATTGTTGGTATTTGCCAATTGATTCTTTTGCCTAAACCTTATCAAGATACATTAATTATTGGCACAGTTGCTATTGATCCACATCATCAACGTAAGGGCCATGCAACTGGTATGTTTAAAGACATATTTAAATGGATTAAAGAAAATCATCCTGAAATTGTACGCGCAGAGTTATATGCTGAAACTGATAACCCAAATGCCCGCAAACTTTATGAAAAAATAGGCTTCAGAACTGAAGTTATTTTAAATGATTGGTTTAAACGTCATACCGGTAGTCATCAACATAAATGGTATATGTCAGAACATATTATGACGTTAATGTTAAAAGACATATCAAGTCATGCACCAACTAAAACCAGTAAACTTATCTCTACTAAATATTCAATTCATGAGCCTATTTTTAGAAAAGTAAAAGCTGCTGATTTAAATGCTATAAATCACTTATTAAAACAACAATACGATTATTTAGAATTAGACGCTGCTAAATTAAAACGAAGAATTGGTTATGTTTTAGAACAAAAAAATAAAATCATTGCATTTATTTTTATGAAAAAAGGCAGCGAACGTTTAAATCATAATGTATTTATTGAAACGTGTGTGATTGATTGTAATTACGACGATAAAACTTTTAATTATTTTTTAAAGCAATTTATTCAAGCACAGGTTAAAAGTGAAATTAAACGACTCGAAATTAATTTAACTAAGCTTGAGCAACGTCTGATTAAAAATTTGCTAGATGTTGGTTTTGAATCTAAAGGAACATTAAAAGCGAGGTTTAAACATCCGCAAACGCAAGAATATTTTGATCAAGAAGTATTGGAATACAGTTTATTCAATTTGAATGATGCAATAGCATGTATCGAAGCAAATGAAACAAAAGATTTAAACAATCAAAAGCTAATTGATTATTTAAATCAAATAACAACAACTAAAATGCCATTAGAATCAGAACATTTAATTTATAAATTGGTAAGAGAGATTTATAGGGATTAAAAATAAGGTGGGCACGCTTAATCGCTTTGCCCACCCTACAAAAGATAGATTGTTTGAATTCTTTAAATCACTTCAATCTGACCATGGCAATGTTTAAATTTTTTGCCAGAACCACACGGACATAAATCATTACGACCTACTTTTGGTTGTGCACGAGTAAATGGTGCAACCACTTCTGTTTCATTCGCTGCAAATGATTCATGCATTATATTATCTTGATCAAATGCTTTTGTTTCCGCGTGCTCTAATTTTAAGTGATCAACTTGCTTACGGTTCTGTTCATCAACAATTTCAACATCTTGTTGAGTACGAATTCGTGTTGTCAAAATAAAACTAACAGCAGCATATTTAACGTTTTCTAACATTTGTTGGAATAGAGTGAAGGATTCACGTTTGTATTCTTGACGTGGATCGCGTTGCGCATAACCACGTAAGTGAATGCCTTGACGTAAATGCTCCATAGCTGCTAAGTGCTCACGCCAATGATTATCCATACACTGTAACAAAATTGATTTTTCGAAATGACGCATCATTTCAGAACCAATTAATTGTTCTTTTTCTTTATAAACTCTACGGCTTTCTTCAAAAATACGATTTAAAATAGCTTGTTCATCTACACTCTCTTCTTTTGCAAGCCATCCAGTAATATCCATTTTCAAACCGAATTCAGCTTCGAGAATGTGTTCTAAACCACTAATATTCCATTGATCTTCAAAAGCTTCAGGTGGGATATATTCTTTTAATAATTCTGCAAACACT
>CAZYCO010000013.1:19754-27561 GCA_964645885.1 uncultured Gammaproteobacteria bacterium | reverse complement strand
ATAACAGAAGAAATGTCATTGTGTAACAGTAAACGTGCACGCTCGGTGTAAAACACTTTACGTTGCTCATTTGCAACATCATCGTATTCAAGTAATTGTTTACGGATATCAAAATTATGCCCTTCAACTTTGCGTTGTGCATTTTCAATTGCACGTGTAATCCATGGATGTTCAATTGGTTGATTTTCATTCATCCCCAAACGTTGCATCACACCAGCTACACGATCAGATGCAAAAATACGCATTAAATTATCTTCGAGTGATAAATAGAAACGTGTTGAACCAGGATCACCTTGTCGACCTGCTCGACCACGTAATTGATTATCAATACGACGTGATTCATGACGTTCAGTACCAATAATGTGTAAACCACCAGCATCAATAACTGCTTGATGACGTTTAGCCCAATTTTCTTTTAATGCACGTCTTTGTTCTTGTGTGGCTTGCTCACCTAAACTTGCTAGTTCTGCTTCTAAATTACCACCAAGTACAATATCCGTTCCTCTCCCTGCCATGTTGGTTGCAATTGTTACCGTGCTTGGACGCCCTGCTTCCGCAATAATTTGCGCTTCTTTTTCATGAAATTTTGCATTTAATACTTGATGTTTAATTCGCTCTCTATTTAAAAGACTTGAAACATATTCCGATGTTTCAATTGAAACAGTACCAACTAAAACAGGTTGACCTTTAGCAACACGTTCTTTTATGTCGCGAATAATTGCAGCATATTTATGTTGTTTGTTGAGATAAATTAAATCAGAAGCATCATCTCGTATCATTGGTTTATTAGTTGGAATAACAATTACTTCTAAACCATAAATCTGTTGAAACTCATATGCTTCAGTATCTGCTGTACCAGTCATACCAGATAATTTTTGATAAAGACGAAAATAATTTTGGAATGTAATTGATGCTAGTGTTTGGTTTTCACTACGAATTGCCACATTTTCTTTTGCTTCAACCGCTTGATGTAAGCCATCAGACCAACGACGACCAGGCATGGTTCTACCAGTATGTTCATCAACAATGATGATTTCATTGTTTGAAACGATATAATCGACATCACGAGAAAATAAATAATATGCACGTAATGCTGCATTTAAATGATGCATTAAACTAATATTTTGTGTGCTATATAAACTTTCACTTGCAGGTAAAATATTTTGTTCAGCTAAAATATTTTCAATACGCACAATACCAGTTTCAGTTAACACTTGTTTAGTTTTTTCATCGACAACAAAATCACCATCATCCCCTTCTTTTTCTTGTTTTTTTAAGAAAGGAACAACTCGATTCATTTGTACATACATTTCAGAACTTTCTTCTGAAGCACCTGAAATAATTAATGGTGTACGAGCTTCATCAATCAAAATCGAATCTACTTCATCGACAATTGCATAATGTAATTCGCGTTGAACTTTTTCCTCTAAACTCAACACCATATTGTCACGTAGATAATCAAAACCGAATTCGTTATTGGTACCGTAAGTTATATCTGCTGCATATGCCTCACGTTTTTGTACTGGTGTCATATCATGTAATACCACACCAACAGTTAAACCTAAAAATTCATATAAAGGGCGCATCCAATTCGCATCTCGATTAGCAAGATAATCATTCACTGTGATGATATGTACGCCTTTACCTGTTAATGCATTCAAATAAGCAGGTAATGTTTCGGTTAAGGTTTTTCCTTCACCGGTGCGCATTTCAGCAATTGCACCACTATCCAATACCATGCCACCAATTAATTGCACATCAAAATGGCGCATACCTAAACTACGCACACTTGCTTCACGTACAACTGCAAATGCTTCAGGTAATATTTTTTGTAGTGTTTCTCCTTGCGCTAAACGCTGACGAAATTCATTGGTTTTATCTGCAAGCTGTTGATCAGAAAGATTTTGAATAGCAGGTTCAAATGCATTAATTTGCGCAACAATTTTTTTAAAGCGACGTAACACGCGTTGATTACGACTTCCAAGAAAAAATTTGATTAACTTGCTAAAAATCATAGTGTGTTTCAATACCTTGATTGCGGGCCCTAAAGGTCGCAAACTTTACTAAAAATACCTGTACGTGGCTACGATTATGACCCGAAAAAATACTGAAACATTTGCCGATTTCTCTGCTGCTCATTTTAAGCTTTGGAAAAAGTGTGAAGTCATTAATCAACTTAGCCAGTTGTTACAAAATTATTTGGAGTCCAATTGGCAACAACACTGCAAAGTTGCAAATTTTAGAGAGGAAATCTTAATTATTTCAGTTGCTAATAGTGCGCTTGCTACTCAATTACGTTTTCAATCAGCAAATGTGCTAACCTTTTTTCAAAGACACAATATTCATTTTAAAAAAATAGAATTAATCATCGATAATAATTTTTGGCGAACTCAACAAAAACAACAAAAAACAGAAAAATTAGAGTTATCTACCTCTTCAAAAACTGTTTTTAAAAGTGTAGCTAAAACTTTGAAAAATGAGCGATTAAAGAAAGCGATTGAAAGTTTTGTGGAGTGAATTTTTGGTGGGTGGGCAAAGCGTTAGCGTGCCCACCAATTGAATTTTAATTTCCTTCTTCGAATACAGGCTGCATATAAGCAATAGGAACTTCTTTACGATTTTCAAATGTTACGTATTCCCATGCTTCTTGGTTTTGCTGTAATTCACGTAATAGTAAGTTATTTAAAGCATGACCTGATTTAAAACCATTAAATTCACCAATCAAACTGCATCCTAATAAATACAGATCACCAACAGCGTCCAGAATCTTATGCTTAACAAATTCATCATCGTAACGAAGACCATCTTCATTTAATACTTTGTAATCATCGAGTACGACTGCATTGCCTACGCTACCGCCCAAAATTAGGTTTTGAGCACGTAATTTTTCATAATCAGAAACAAATCCAAATGTACGAGCCCGGCTTACTTCTTTTACGAATGAAGTACTTGAGAAATCAAGTGTTGCTTTTTGTGGGCAGCTACGAAAAATCGGATGTGCAAATTCAATTTCAAATGAAACTCTAAAACCATTGAATGGTTCTAATGATGCCCATTTACCATCATGTTCAACACGAATCTTTTTCTTAATTCGAATAAATTTTTTAGCTGCATTTTGCTCTTCTATTCCAGCAGATTGAATTAAAAAAACGAACGGCCCTGCACTACCATCCATAATTGGAACTTCAGGTGCATCCACATCGATATAAGCATTATCAATACCTAAGCCTGCTAAAGCTGATAACAAATGTTCAACTGTTGCTACTCGAATATCATCTTTGCTTAAAGAAGTACAAAGGCGGGTATCGCCTACATATTTAGCTAGGGCGGGAATAGTAATAGGTTCTTTTAAATCTGTTCTTCGAAAAACAATGCCAGTATTAGCTGGTGCGGGTCTTAAAGTGAGGAGGACTTTTCTGCCTGAGTGCAAACCAACGCCAGTCGCGCTGATTACGTTTTTAAGGGTCCGTTGTCTTATCATTCGTAGTGTTCCAAATTGGTAAAAAACATAACGCTGATTTTCAGCATCCCCACATTGGATGAGCTAGCCGATTTCATTTTTAGGGAAAGTTTTCGGTCTAATTTAGTCAAAAAGGGGGCTTTATATCGAAAATCCCGGGTTTAGACAACAATTTTGTAATCTTTCTCCATAAAAAATAGTTGCTATTCCCTCTTTTCATTTCAAGCGTTACCAAATTGGTTATTATTATTGCAGTTTTGTCCTACTTCTTGAATAACAACTGGCGCCGAATCGAAATGAGTACTCTTTCGGTGTTTGCCTCCATCAATAAAACTTAATCGTTTATTTGCTGATTGATTGTTATAAGTTCGCCATGTTGTAGGTGCGGATGGTTTGTTATCAGCGTTGCCGCCAAGAAGAGTATTTAATCTAGCTCTTGTTGCTAATAATGCCTCCGGCCGCTCTTTTCTTTGAATTTGCTGTTCAAAACCGCAGCCTTTAAGCGTTTGCTCGAATGCTCGTACTTGTTCTGGTTTAGCATGATAAATTAAATATTTATTGTTTGAATCACCTTCTTTTAAATCTGGAAATACTAAAGTTAAAAACTTACGAATATCTGCTTCTAATTTTTTGTAATCAGGCCCCACAGTCAATGAGATCAAGATTTTTACTTCGTCGTGATCAACCTTAATTGTAATTTTTTCTAGATATTTAATAATCAACTCAAAAGATAATTTTGTTTCGGAAATAGTTAAGCTGCGAATTCCTTTTACACCGATACATAGAACTTGATTAGAAGAAAAGAAATCAAACCCAAGAATGCAATCAATATCTTTGAAAGAAAAAGATTTTAATACAATACCTTTTTCCATATCCCATAAATTGACAGTGCCACTACTATTACCGCTAATTAAGCAATTTCCTTCTAAGAATTTTAAACTAGTGATTTTATTTACCTGCCCTTTTATAGCAAAAGATGGTGTTACTTGTTTAGTTACAGTATTAAGAACTGCAATTTCCCCATTACTATTACCTAAAGCTAAACAACCATTTTGTAATGATTCTATTGCTGTTATGTTTAATGATGCTTTAGCACTAAATGCTTGAAATTGCCGTATTTTATGGCCCTTTGTTAGTGTCATTAAATTTACAGTTCCATTGTTCATGCCTAATGCTAAAAGTGAAAATGAAAACAATAAATGTGACGATTGAATTTTTTCATTATCAAATCTTTGCGATGTAATTTGCTTTGCTTCAAAGATATTCCATATATTCACATGATTTTCATGCACACTTACAACTTGATTTTCACCAGCCACATGTATTTTTAAACTTTTATGGGATTCAGTTATATCTTGTAAGCACGCGCCAGATACATTATCCCAAACTCGAAGTAAGGTATTATCTTTAGTTTTGTCTGTTGTTCCTGTGTATTCTGCTGTAACTAAATAGCCATTAGATAAAATACCAAAGCTAAAAATTCCATTTTGTTTAATACAACTTATTGATTTTTTATATTGTGCTGCATTTTCAAAATATGAAATTTCTTTTGCAGTTAAAACAAAAAAATCATCGTCTATATTTTGTAAAAATTGCTTAACTTCTTGTATTTCAGGAAATTTTCGCTCTTCAGTTATAGAAGTAAAATCATAAACTGCAAATTCTCTTTTATTGAGTTGATATTTGAAATTAAATATTAATCGCTCAAAAACAGATAGTTGTGAACCAAAGAAATTTACATTTAATGAAAACTCACCCTTTTTCTTTGATGTCGACGTATTAGCAAGTGTGAGACGTTTCGCTCTAGATTCTTCATTGCTTTTAAATTTATCTACGTTTGCTTTAACAACAAAGCCAACTTGTTCAGTTGAAAGTATTAATTTTCTAAGCTGCCATGTCGCTTTTTCTGATGGCATTAATCTGGAAAGATTTCTATGTTCAAGTAATTCAAAACTTGCAGCTGTATTTAAAATAGTTTCTGAACTTATACCAACACTTGGTATTTCAGGGTTGTTATCTTTGTAGTTATTTAGCAACTGTGGTGATTGTAATAAAAGTGTTGAGGAACGCTTAGCAGATTTGTGAAATTTAGCGATATCAGTTGTGAAATCTAGTCGAGTAATTTGTTGATCCAATAAAACAAGTTCAGCAACAGGTGCTTTTAAGAAGCTGAATATTTCTAATTGTGCACATACCATTGTTATTCTGGTTAAATTAGAACAATCATTTAAAGAAACTTCTATTAGTTTTGGTTTCACTGTGTATTTTATTTTTTCGCCATCTGCCTTAATGGTAGCAATAGATATTACTGTTAAATTTTTTAAATTATTTAAAACTAATTTTTTTAAGCCCGTGTTATTCACCAACGCAATTCGCACTAACTCATCAATTTCCTTTTCAGTCAAATTTAAACCACTTAAATTTAAAGTAGTTAATCGTTTTGTTTTTTCTAAAATATTTTTAATTTGGCTAAACGATATTTTTTCACAACCTTCAAATGAAAGTGTTTCTATAAATGTTATTGCTTCATAAGGATTTATGTTTTCTTTTATTTGTTGTTTAACTGCATTTATTTCTTGAGGTGAAGCATTCTTTTTCCTCAATTTATCTAATTTATTTTTCAGTTTTTCTGTTTTCTTTTCATATTCTGAAAATGATTCATTTATTCTTTTAAGAAATAAATCAAGTACTTTTCTTTTACTCAAAGTAGAAAGATTTATTTTTTCAAGTATTTCTTGTTTTAAAGATATAGAACTTAGCTTTTCAAATGAAACAAAATTTCCATTTCCTAAATCTGAGATAATATTTTGGATTTCGTCTCTGTCTTTTAAAAAAGCTTGAAAAATTGCTTTTGTGCCAGTGCTTAAGAAAATAGATGTACGTTTTTGATTTTCTTGATGCTGCTGTGGAACCCTAAAATTAGTTTTACTATTTTGAATTCTTACTGCTTGATTAGGAATTTCTTCAATATTATCTTTTACTTTTTTCGCAATTTCTGGATTTAAACGCTCGATTAGCTCAACAACAGTTGTGTGCATTTGTCTTGAATCAACAAACAAACGAAGTCTATATAAAAATTCTAAAATTACTTTTTCATTTTCTGAATCTAACAATAATTTTCTGGAAACATTATTAATGATCGGTTGTGGATCAATTTTATTAGTCTGACAAAACGCTATAAAGCTATCAAAATTATTTTGTGTATCTTCAAAAAATGCAAACCATTGTTCTAAATTACTGAGTGATTGCTTTTTTTTAAGGGAGAAAAAGTCTTGCGGAATATTTTTTTCAACAGCATCTAATGTGAATAAAATATTTTCAGTCAATCTTTGGCTAAGAAATATTTCAGAAATATGATGGCATCGAACGACAAAATCACAATTACCATTTGAACGTTCTATTAGTACAACATGATAATAATCAAAGTAGTCTCCCTGAAAACAAAGCGCTAATGCTGTTAATTCGGTTAAACTAACAAGGTTTAGCTTGTCATTTCTATCTGCTATTTGATCAAGACTGATAAATTTAAATTGGAAACGAAAACTAAATGCAGATAAATTTTTATCTGTTTTAAAAATTAATGTTTCCTCTGGTTGCACTAAATTTGCAGAGAAAAATGTTTCAGCATGATGCTGCATCGTTCTAGAAAAAAACAAATTTTTAGGTGATGGTTCAACTTCAACTTCTAAACCATCGACTGTAAAGCTTTTAATTTTTAACTTTTCAGTCAAAAAGTCTCGCTGCTCATCTTTAATTTTAAATTTCTTATTTGTGAATGGATCGATGACATCAAACTCATCTTCTGTAGTTTCAATTAAAAATTTTTGACGTAAATAATAGGAGAAAAATTTAAAATTATTATGACATAACTGTTTTAATGCTTGCTCAAAAGTAACTCTGCTTTCTTTTTGCATTAAATTAGTTTGAAAGAATTCAAACATTAGTTGAAAGTCAAATTCTTCGCCGGCACCCTGAGCAATTAAGAATAATACTGAATTAACTTTGTGATTCGACAATGCTTCGTTAAGCGCGGTTTTTTTACTCTCAGAATGTCGACATTCAACTGGCACATAACAATTTAATAATAAGGACATTACAATTTGATTTTCATTCTGTAATGCAATGAAAAAAAGTTTTTTTAATCTATCTTGTGATATAGGAATTGCTTGTAGAAAAGGAAAAGCTTTTGACCATATATTTAATAATTCATACAAATATTCATCTGGAATTTTTTCTATAAATTTGCTGATTGATTGGTCTTGAATGTAATTGACAATAAAATCATTTACTAAAGGTAAATTTATTGTTTGAGAATCATCAGCAGGAACAATTTGTTCTAAACTTGCA
>CAZYCO010000013.1:4005-19744 GCA_964645885.1 uncultured Gammaproteobacteria bacterium | reverse complement strand
TAAGGGTTTATCAAGTAATTTACAAACGACTCTTAAACTTGCATAAACTAAAGTTAATTCAGGTGTATTTTTATTATCTAAGCGTACTAAATCTGTAATAGCAGCATTGCGTCCATATAATTTTCTACTTACTGCATCTATAGAGCCATATTGCTTAACCAATTGTTCATAGAAAAAAGCCGTTATCAAATTAACTTGTCTATGTAATTCTTGCAAAGTTAATGTTGGATTTTGAATCAATGCTTGTTGAATTTTATGATCACGTTCAAATGCATTGTTAAGTGATAGATGAAGAAGCGGACAATCTAACGCAGCAATAGCAAATCTTTCGCGTAGTTGTTGGAAAATTATCAAATCATTATATACGCCATTGTATTTAAATTGATTGACTACAACGTCTTTTTCATCTTCTCTTAAATTTGCAATTTCAATATCTAAATCTGCTTCATTAAAAGCATCTTCACGTAAAGAGAAATAATTTAAAAAATATAATGTTCTGATTCTTTGATTAAATTGCTCTACTCTAACCAAAATATTTAAATGTGTTTGCTCAATTGATCGACTTTTACAATCTTCCACTACTTTTGGTGCAACTGCCTGATCTTGATTTAGTAATAACATTACATCTTTTTGTTGCATGTAATGTTTATTCGCACCTTCAGCAGAAGAATAAACTGCTTTTATTGGTTCATCTAAAATGCTATCGGCATCAACACATATGAATTCACAAGATTTAACTTCATTGTTTTGATCAAATTTAAAACCACGCGCTAATATGTTATCTGCTTTTGCATCTTCATGAACAACAGCATGACTTGGTAACACACTCCTAGATATAGATTCATGATCGCCTATTGTTTCAGCTAGATGTGGCACTCTTTTAATAATGCTATCTAGATCTCTATTTGGAAAAAATTTATCAATTAATTCCAGTCGCTTTGGCATTGCAATCGCTTCTAGCAAATCATATTGAGTTGCGCCAAGTTCTGGAAATATTTCTAATAATGCTACTAGTTTTAGAAAATCTTTATTTGATTTGATTTGAGCTCGAGTTGCTTCATATTGTATTAACAAGTCTTGCTCGGATTTTGTGCTATTAAATTGTTCAATACCGGATTCAGGATGATCAGTAATTACTTTTTGTAAAAAAGAAAAAATTTCGTTTGATTGTAATTTTTCAACTTGCTCTTCTGTTAATTCATATTTTTTTAAAAAATTTGCATAATAATTTTCATATAAAATCAAGGGCAAAGTTTCTTTTAATTTTTTTTCATCAATTAATTTAACTGCTAATTTAAAAAGTTCTGTTAACTGGGAAATGTAACTAAATGGCACACCATCTTCGACTGCTTCTGTAATTTGTATCAGCTGACTTACTCTTTTGTCGTTCCAGTAAAATTCTAATTTTGCTACAGTTGTTGGAACAACATAATCACTACCATGTTCTTCATAATAAATTTGTGCAAGTTTTTGCTTTCCTGCACCTAATTGATGCAATTCATGCTTAATTTTACAAACTACTTTACTGCCTGGTGCCCCAATAAATGCAACCGGTGTTTTTCCACTTTCATTTTCTTTTTTTATTTCACCTGTTTCTGGATCACGGCAAGCCATTGCTAAAGCAAGTTGTTGAGGAATAATACGAGCACCCATATTTTCGCAGTATATTCGTGCAGGAGTAGTCGCTAACAGTTTACGCTTGTCATTATCATCTGCTTGCTGCCATTCCATTAAGTTTCTTTGATAAAAATCTTTTAATCTTTCAAATAAAAGAGAAAAATCTTTATCAATTAATTTAGTATGTTCGATAATAAAATTTAAATCTGTTTCTATATCATGAAAAAATTTTTCCAATAATTTTTCATCAGATTGAGATTGAAAAATAACAGCAGGTTCTTGGATTTGTTTCAAAAAGAAAAAAATATGATCGTAAATATTTTTAGGTAATTTTATTTTAGGAAAAATATCTGGCGAGTTATTAATATCTAAACGCAACTTGATTTCTGCAATTGTATCAGAATAAAGATCTGGTTCAGAAAACTTTTCTATATTTGCTTTGATTTTTGCAGTTGATTGATCATAAAAAAATTCAGCAAGAGTTGAATATTTAGACATAAAATCCTTTCCGCTTTTATATTCAAGAGAACTGCTAGCGTAACATCAATATTACGCTAGCAAGTAATAATCAATTTTCTATACTTACTTCTAAAGTTAGCTCAGAAGATAATTTAGCTACTTCATCCATGATTTCTGCTTTTTTATTAGCAAATTCAGTTGAACTAGTAGTAGTTTCAATAAGTGTTCTTGATTTAGACCATATTCCCATACAGGTATTTTGTTGTTGGAAGTATGTATGAAAATTTTCTCTAGATGTTAAAACTTCAACTAAATCATCTACTAATTGATCTTTATCTGAAGGAACTTCTGAATTTTGTGAATCCACACCATAACGATTGAACAATGTTTGATTATCTTGAACTTTTTCTCTCATAAATGTCGAAACAAGTTCATCACAATCTTTTTTAAATTGAGCAAACTGACTATTGTCAGTTAAACCTAATCTATCAAATAGAGTGGCAGCAATACTGTGTTCTTCACATAAATTTAAACGACTTTGACGATTCGCTTTTTGAATTTTATGTTGTTTTACTTTTCTAACTGCAAATAATCCGCCAATACCAAGTAACGCAAACGCAGCAGCACCACCTACAGAACCGCCTATAACAGGAGCATTGGATTGAGATTTTTCTACGATCTGACTACTTGGAAGTAAAGTAGGCGTTACTGATGAGCTTGGTGTACCTGATGGTGTTACTGAAGGTGTTGGTGTAACGCTTGGCGTAATAGAAGGTGTTGGCGATCTTGATGGTGTAACAGATGGTGTTACTGAAGGCGTTGACGATGGTGATGGAATATAATTAAAGTTAATAGTTGGATTAGTTAAGCCGCTATCACCACCAACTCCATCAGTAACTCTAGCTCTAAATGTAGGTGCAACTTGTGAATCAGGTACAGTGATCTGCACTTCACCATTCAATAACTGATAATAAGTAAAGGTGTTTTGAATTGAACCATCAACAGTAAATACTGCACCACTTAAGTTTGAAATTGTTATTACTAGTGAGTTTGAATCAAGCGTGTCTGGATCATTAACTGCTATATATGAAGTATCTAATGTATAGGTTCGACCATTCGAAATGTTAAATACTAATGTTTGGAAATATGGTGAATCATTTACTGGTGTGTAATTGATAAGCATCTCGCTTGGCGCTGTTGTCGTCGTGCCATTGTACGCTGTAATTTGAGCAGTAGGTGCAACTTCAGTGCCAGAATGTTTTGCTCGGATATTACCTGCTTGCACATCACCTTGTGTGAATGAACTAACTTGATTCCAAGATGAACCATTATTTTTTTCAAAATTTAAATTAGTAGCTGTTGTAACATTAAATGTGATTGATGTTGGATAATTACCTTCTAATTGCGCAGAAAGATTTGGTATAGCAGTGCTGTTTTCACTAATAGTTAAAGAATTTTCATCTAAAGAAAAACCAAAAACCGCAACTTCATTTGCACGAACATCAGTATCACATTTATAAACTACTGCTACACCATCAGTTGATTCACTTAATGATGGAATAGAACAAGAATTGGCAGCATTTTCATTTATCACGCGATTATCATTAATAAATATCACAGAATTGTTTGCATTCACATTAAATCGATTAAAAATGATTTGCGTTTTACCTGCTGTTAATTCAGTAAATACATGTCCAACTGAACCATCTCGATTTAATTTATTTAGGCGACTTTGAGTATGCTTTATTGTGGAAACAGTAGCTGCACTATTAAGTTTTACAGGTACTGATGCAGAGACAGTTGCACCGCTTATGGTTACAACGCAACCATAAATTTCGGTGTTGGTATCAGTCGCATCATGATCTTCCCAACTGCACAACCATTTGTTGTTAGCCAATGCGGTACAAGAAGGAAAATAACCACTATTAGTTGGAAAATAACTAATCCAAGTTGCATTTGCTGTTACATTTAATGTTGTTGGCGAAAGTCCTGCAGCATAAACACGTACATAACCACCAAAATTAGCATAGTAAGTTAACAAAATAGTTGAGCCATCTGGCGACATCGAAAGTATTGGGCCACTGCCATAGACTGGTAGAGAACTTGCAACGGTTGTAGATAAATCTGAACAACTTGTTTTTCTGATATAAATTGCACCTGTATTTGGATCGGCATATGCCGTTACTACATAATCACCGGGTACATAAATTGTACTCGCTGGCTTACCTCCTGGTGCTGTAAGTGTCGCAATTGCTGTTTGACTTCCAACAGATGAGGTCTGATTTATATTTCCTCCAGCTAAAGTTGTACTAGTTGTTTCATATACAATTGCTGATTTATTCCCATCTGCACACACAACCCCTGTTATTGAAAATTGTTGGTTGGTAATTGCTGCAATAGTATTGCCTTGAAATTCAGTTGCGGTAACTGTTGTACCATTAGGATAAAAATTAAGAACATTAACGCGACCACCTGAGGCAGTCCAAATTGCTTGAAAGGAATTATCGCTATATTTACCTATCAACAATGGGTTATTTGAAGTTAATCCAAGTTTATTTAAAGAAAATTCTGTTGCCACTACACCTATATTCTGTAAAGCACGTGCACCCAACAATGTTAAAGCAGCCACACCAGCTATTTGCACTGCAGTAGATACTGTCTCATTATTTCTTTTCACGCTTTGTTGTGAAGAATGATTATCTTTCTGTTGATTAAACATTGTTTCTTCATGTTGCATGAACAAACTAGTTAATTCATTTTGAAAATCATCAAAATTTTCACTAGATGGTTTTTGTTGCTGATAATTAGTTAGTGTTTCTATAACTTGCTGGATACAAGTTCTGAATTGCTCGGATTGCGTATGTGCTAAATAATATTTCAATCGTTTTAATTCTTTATCGAATTTTTTATTACCATCAGCCCATTTAGCAGCAATAAGTAATGCATCTTTAGTAAACGCTTTAAAAGCAAATTCAACATCTTCTTCAACTTTTTGATTTATCGCTTCAATAAATGCTTTGCAATTTTCTTCAACCTTCTCAATTAAATCATTGCTTATAGCTTGTAAATTTGCATTTGTTGAAAATTCATCTAAGGCTGAAACAACATGCGCAGGAGAAATATTGAATTTGCTCTCGGTACTAAAAAATAAAATAAATGCTTGTTCAAAATCCTTATCCAATACAGACAATGTACTTTCTAGTTTTTCTTCTCTTCTTGCTTTTTCAAAGCCCTGATTTTTATTAATGAAATTTTGTACGTTTTTATTTAAGCCTTCACTGTAAGCCCACTGTGTTGGTAACAATTGCATAAATTCAACAAGTTTTTGCTCACGCTTAAATCGTTTTTCTAACCCTGTTTTGCTTAAAGCTGTTTCATCAACTTCAGTGACGTAAGCGAAGTAATCCTCATCGCTTAATTCATTAGCTGAACCAAAAATAGCTGTTCGAATAGAACGTAAGCTGGAGGAGATAGCTTGAAAGGTATTTAGCATTGGCATAACTTAAAGTCCTTTAAATATTAAGAAATTGTTCAGAAAGCGGTCAAAATTTAACGTTTGATTAATATTTCCACAAGAGCAATTGGAAAAAATGTAATCAGTTTTCTTAGGAAAATAATCAAAATTGAACAAATTTTTTTATTTTTATGAGTATATTTACCAATATGGTAAATTAAATCATTATCCTTTATTCAAACGAAAAAACCCTTATGGTTAAGCCATAAGGGTTTTTTTAGAAGAAAATCATATTTTTAGCCTTCAATTTCTTCTTGGCGTCTCAAAAATGCTGGGATATCTAGATAAT
This sequence comes from uncultured Gammaproteobacteria bacterium, assembly GCA_964645885.1. Taxonomy (GTDB): domain Bacteria; phylum Pseudomonadota; class Gammaproteobacteria; order CAZYCO01; family CAZYCO01; genus CAZYCO01. The sequence goes on along the minus strand of CAZYCO010000013.1, from coordinate 13,865 downwards.
CGACATCTGGAATATTTGAATTATCAGATTGTTGATGTGAAGGAGCTGAAGAAACGGTTTGGCTTCTACTTGATGTATTTGGACGATTAGATTGACGCAAATAAGAACGTTGTTCATTACGTTGGAAATCAAATCCACCATCAGAGCGATATTTAGGTGAAGTTTTATTGCCATCTAAATAATGCCCTAGTCCAGTTACAACAACCGTAACGCGAATTTCATCTTTCATCTCAGGATCAATAACCGTACCAACAACAACTGTTGCGCCATCTGCTGTGAAACTTTTAATTACATCACCAACTTCTTCGAATTCACCAATTGATAAATCCAAACCAGCAGTAATGTTTACTAAAATTCCGCGAGCGCCAGCAAGATTGGTTACATCTTCAAGCAACGGACTTGCAATTGCAGCTTCAGCTGCCAAGCGTGCACGATTTTCACCAGATGCACTTCCTGTTCCCATCATTGCCATTCCCATTTCTGACATCACAGTACGAACGTCAGCAAAGTCAACGTTAATTAAACCTGGTCGAGTAATTAAATCAGAGATACCTTGTACCGCGCCTAGTAACACATTATTAGCTGCTTTAAATGCGCTTAATAAACTGACATTTTTACCTAATACAGTAAGTAATTTATCGTTTGGAATTGTAATTAAAGAATCGACATGACGTGCTAATGCTTTGATACCTTCTTCTGCGATTTGTTGACGTTGACGACCTTCGAATGCAAATGGTTTAGTTACAACTGCAACAGTTAATACACCTAATTCTTTTGCAATTTCTGCAACTACAGGAGCAGCACCAGTTCCTGTACCACCACCCATACCAGCAGTAATAAAAATCATATCTGAACCATCAATTATACTGCGTAATTTTTCACGATCTTCTTCAGCTGATTTTCGACCGATTTCAGGATTTGCACCTGCACCCAATCCTTTTGTTAATTCTTTGCCAAGTTGTAATCGAATAGGCGCTTTTAAATTATTTAATGCTTGTGCATCTGTATTTAAGCAAATGAATTCTACTTTTTGTATTTGTGCAGAAAGCATGTCTTCAACTGCGTTACCACCACCGCCGCCAACTCCGAATACTTTAATCTTTGCATCCGCATCCTGCGATTGGTTATCGGTTAGTTCAAACATATAGTTCTCCTCACTTTTATTATGCAAAATTTTTAATAAATTTAATTGACGTCTTGTTAGAAATTTCCCTGAAACCAACTAACCATCCGTCGCCACATACCTTTTACGCCATCTCCTAATCTAACTGCTTCATTACCAAAGCTTTGTTGTTGTTCAAATCCGTGAAGTAATAAGCCAATACTGGTTGAGTAAATTGGATCTGCTAAAGAGGATTGCATTCCTATTATTCTTCGTTCGGGAACGCCTAATCGAACTGGCATCTTCAATACTTTTTCAGCCAATTCAACTACGCCTGGTAATTTTGCTGCACCACCTGTGATGACTGCCCCTGATGCAACTAACTTTTCAAAACCTGTGTGTCTTAATGTTTCTTTTACAATATCGAAAATTTCCATGTAGCGCGCTTCGCATACTTCTGCGAGTAAACGTTGTGACACTTTTCTCGGTGGACGATCGCCTACACTTGGTACATCGATCACTTCGCTACTTGTTGTCATACTAGTTTGTGCGCGTGCGAAATTACGTTTTATTTCTTCTGCAGCATTGGTAGGTGTACGTAAAGCCACTGCGATATCGTTAGTAATTTGTTCGCCTGCAATTGGTAAGGTGGTGTTAAAACGAATTGCTTTTTGAGTAAATACAGCAATATCTGTAGTACCCGCACCAATATCAATTAAACAAACCCCTAAATCTTTTTCATCATCCATTAATACCGAATAGCTAGAAGCTAATTGTTCGAGTACAACATCATTGATAGCTAAACCACAGCTTTGCATACATTTTGTAATATTTTGAGTTGCGCTGATTGCACTTGTAATTAAATGCACTTTCGCTTCTAAACGAATACCCGCCATGCCTAATGGATCACGAATACCAGGTTGAGAATCAATAATAAATTCTTGTGGTAAAGCATGAATAATTTTTTGGTCAGCAGAAATTGCGACTGCACGTGCAGATTCCATTACTCGATTTACATCTTCTTGACTCACTTCACTTCGTTCAATTGGAACCATGCCATATGAATTCAAACAACGAATATGACTGCCAGCAATTCCTGCATAAGCAGAATGAATTTGACAGCTAGCAGAATTTTCAGCTTCGCGTACTGCTTTTTGAATAGATGAAACTGTTGATTCAATATCAACAACAACACCTCGTTTTAATCCGTGAGATGGAGCTGATCCAATCCCAACAATTTCAATTTTATTGTCATCATGTACATTTCCAACTAATGCAACAATTTTAGAAGTTCCAATATCTAATCCGACAATTAAATTTTTATTTGTGCCCTTCTTTACCATGAATTATCTCTTCTCTGATTCATTTGCTTGCCAATGTACAGCAAAACCACTTGGATATCGCAGATCAACACGTTCAGCTAGTACATCACGTCCACCAAATAATTGCCTGTACACTTTTACAAATCGCTGTAAGCGTTCTAATGGATTTACTCTCCCCAATAACAACACCATTCCGTTGTTCAGTTGTATTTCCCATGCGCGTCGATTTGAAAGACGCAAATTTACTACATGCAATCCTATTGATTGCAGCATCTTATTCATCGTTTGGTATTGTTGTAATAGAAATGATTGTTGACCTTCTGGTCCTTCTAAATTTGGTAATCCAACAGGAAGGGATGTAGGTTCAGGATTAAAAACAAAACCTTTTGCATTTATAAGCAAGTTGTTATCCCATTTTGCAACGGGAATATGCTCAGATATACGCACTACTAAGCTATTTGGCCAAATACGTGAAACTGAAACCATGGAGACCCAAGGTAATGTTTGTAATTTATTACGTACTCCCATGACATCAACTGAAAAAAATCCACTGGAAAGTACATAAGGTAGAATTGCTTGTTCGATACTGTGACGACTGATATGACGTAAATCGCCTTCAATTTTTATAGATTGAATAGGTAAGAAATCAGGTTTTCTAACAATAGATAACGAAACAAAAAATGCTGATCCTACTAATAGGAACAACAAAAAATTAATAATGATTCGTCGCGATAGAAAAAACATTTTTTCCCCAAAAAAATACCCTTAATCTGCTTTCAGACATCTGCTCCTAAGCTGGAGTAGGCATAATTTATTTATGCTCTGTTTTTGCCGAGGATATTAGCGATTGCTGTTTGTGCAAGCAATGAACGAATTAAATTGTTTGTAAAATTTTTAATATTAATTCGTCAAATGACATACCAATTGCTTTTGCAGCCTTTGGTACCAAGCTATGTTCTGTTAAACCAGGAATTGTATTTACTTCTAGAAAATAAAAATTTCCTGTTTTGTCAGCCATAACATCAACACGGCCCCAGTTTTTACAGCCCAGTGCTTGATAAGCTTTTAATGCTAATTGTTGTAAGTGTTTTTCTTTTTCTGCAGATAATCCACATGGAATATGATATTTCGTAGTATCAACTAAATATTTAGCTGCGTAGTCATAAAATTCTTCAGCAACTTCAATTCGAATAATTGGCAAAGTTTGATTATTTAAAATACCGATTGTGTACTCTGGTCCATCAATAAATTTTTCAACAATCACTGGTCCATTATATTTAGCTGCTTCTATATATGCGTGTTTTAATTCTTCTAATGAATTTACTTTGCTAATTCCAATGCTTGAACCTTCAGCACTTGGTTTAACAAACAGCGGTAATCCCAATTGATCAATTACAGCTTGCCAATCACTGTTTTCATCCAACACCATGAACGGTGGATAAGGGATATCTAAACCTTTCCATAACCATCGACAACGGATCTTATCCATTGATAACGCAGAAGCTAAAACACTGCTGCCTGTATATGGAATGTGAAGCGCTTCGAGTAATGCTTGCACTTCTCCAGTTTCACCACCATGACCATGCAACGCAATAAATGCTTTATCAAATTTTTTACTAGTTAATTTTTGAAAAAGATGTTCATCAACATCAATTGCTTCAGCCTCAATTCCTTGTCTTAGTAATGCGCTTAATACGTTTTGTCCGGAAATGAGTGACACTTCACGTTCTGCGTATTGTCCACCCATTAATACGGCAACTTTCATAATTTTTTTACCTCTTAAATTTTTATTCGACGATGCCATTCGTGCCAACGATATGCACTTCTCGATGTAAATAAACGCCATGGCATGCTGCAACTTGTTCTGCAACATGATGAATTAATGCTTCAATATCACGTGCTGAAGCATTTCCTTCGTTGATAATAAAATTGGCATGTTTTGGAGAAACTAATGCTTGCCCAATTCGAACACCTTTTAATCCGGCTGTTTCAATTAATCGTGCAGCGTAATCCCCTTCTGGATTTCTAAATACTGACCCACAACTTGGTTGTCCTGTTGGTTGTGTTGCTGCACGTTTTTCTAATAATGTGCGAATTTTTTCTAAAGATGTCTCTTTGTCACCTGGTATTAATTTAAAGTGCGCAGCAATGAACCATTCATTTATTCGACCTTTAGCTGCCCGATACACCACTTCAAATTCTTCTGGTTTACGCGTGTGAATTATTCCTTGTCGATCAATCGTTTCAACCAGCACAACATAGTTCCAAGTTTCACCACCAAACGCGCCGGCATTCATGCGCAATGCACCACCAATTGTTCCCGGTACGCCAGCTAAAAATTCCACACCAGTTAAACTTTCTCTAGCGCAAAATCTGGCGAACGTTGGACAAGACATACCAGCTTCAACTCGAATAATTGATTCTTTTTCATCAATTATTTCAGCATGCTTTAAACCACCTAATGTCAAAATGACGGTGCCTTTGAAACCTTCGTCACGCACTAAAACGTTACTACCTAAACCTAACCATAAAATAGGTTCATTAGGTGGCAAACTTTGAAGAAAAAGTGATAAATCTTTTGCGTCTTCAGGAAAGAAAATTTGTTTTGCAGGACCACCTACTCCCCAAGATGTATAAGGTGCAAGCAATTCATTTTGTTTCAGTTCACCACGTTTGATATGTGTCATGATCCATCAAGACCTTCTGTAACAAGTTTTACAGCGAATGAGCCTATACTTCCTGCACCTTGCAACAATAACAAGTCACCAGGTTGTAATACTTTCTTTAATGTTGGAAATAATTGTTGTGTGTTGCCAACTTGAACTGGTTTTTTCTTGCTTTGTTTTTCGATTGCATTTGCTAATTCTTCAGCACTAATACCTGCAATAGGTTCTTCACCTGCAGGATAAATATCGAGTAACAATAAATTTTCAACAGAACTTAATACTCGAACAAATTCATCAAAACATTCTTGTGTACGTGAATAACGATGCGGTTGAAATGCAATCATCAGTCGTCTATCAGGATATGCGGTTTGTAACGCCGCTAGGGTTACTTCAAGTTCACGTGGATGATGACCATAATCTTCCATCACAGTGACACTACCATTTGCTAATGGTAATTCTCCATGCACTTGCATACGTCGACCAACACCAGCAAATCCTTCTAATGCATTACAAATCGCTTGATCAGAAACATTTAATTCTGTTGCTACAGCGATTGCTGCTGCTGCATTTAAAACATTATGACGTCCAGGTAAATTCAATTGTACTGATAAACCAGGATCATCTTTGTGACGTATAACTTTAAAATAACTGCGCATGCCACGCTGTTCAAATTCTGTAACTCGAACATCTGCTTTTTCATCAAAACCATAAGTTAAAATTGGACGCGCAATTTTCGGTAAAATTTCTGCAATAATTGGATCATCAATGCAAAGTACAGCTAAACCATAAAATGGTAAGTGATGTAAAAATTGCACAAAGGTTTTTTTCAATAATTCAAAATCACCTTGGTAATTACTTAAATGATCTGCATCGATGTTGGTAACAACTGAAATCATCGGTTGTAAATAAAGAAAAGAAGCATCACTTTCATCTGCTTCTGCAACTAAATATTGACCAGCACCTAAATGAGCATTACTACCCGCGCTATTTAGTAAACCACCAATAATAAATGTCGGATCTAAATCACCGCTTGCTAATAAACTAGTAATTAAACTAGTCGTTGTTGTTTTGCCGTGTGTACCTGCAATCGCGATGCCATAACGAAAACGCATTAATTCCGCTAACATTTCAGCACGTCTGACAATTGGAATACGTTTTTCTTTTGCTGCTTGCCATTCTGGATTTTGTTCATCAATCATTGATGAAACTACAACAACGTCTACACCTGTAACGTTAGACGGATCATGTCCAAGGAAAACGTTTGCACCTATATTTTTTAAGCGTTCGGTTGTTTTTGAAGATGAAAGATCAGAACCTGAAATTTCGTAACCTAAATTAAGTAGTACTTCCGCAATACCACACATTCCTACACCGCCAATACCAATAAAGTGAATACGGCGAATACGTCGCATTGTTAGCGATGATAATGATGGGTTAGAAACAAAATTTGCCATGTAAATATATCCTTAAAAACCACCTTCCCTCTCCAGCAAAGCGGGAGAAGGTGCTCGCGCTCGCCGCGAGCGGGTGAGGGTTCATTTAATTTTTTAAATGCTCTTAATCGCATCTACTATTTTTTCTGCTGCATTTACTTGTCGCAGCTGATATGCATTTTCAGCCATATCTAATAATTTTTCAGAATGCTGTTGTAAATCAGTTAATAACGCTACAAGTTTTTGCTCGGTTAAGTCTGTTTGAGGTAACAATATTGCTGCCTTTTGATCAGCCAAAAACCTTGCATTTGCGGTTTGATGATCGTCGACCGCATGCGGAAAGGGCACAAGAATACTGGCAATTCCGACGGTTGCCAATTCAGAAATTGTTAACGCTCCTGCTCTACAAACCACTAAATCGGCTTTACTAAATGCTTCGGCCATGTTGTCTATAAAAGGGATTATTTTTGCTTTCACATTTAATTCTTCGTAAATCTTTTGAGTACCGGCGAATAAAGCACTTCCTGTTTGGTGACAGACATCAAATTGGTCATGGCCTACAAAATGTTGTAACGCGCGCGGCACAATCTCATTTAAAACTCTTGCGCCTAAACTACCGCCTAAAACTAATAAACGTAGTGGTCTTTGAGGTAGTGATAATCGAAGCGATGGCGGTAATAAAGTTGTGATTTCTGAACGGACTGGATTACCTACTGTGATTTCTTTTCTAGCAGCAGGAAAAGTATGAGGAAAAGCAGTAAATACGTGGTTTGCTATTAAACTTAAAATTCGATTAGTTAAACCTGGAATTGAGTTTTGTTCATGAATAATAAGAGGAATTTTTAACATTTTTGCAGCGATTGCCCCTGGCCCACTTGCAAATCCACCCATACCAACAACTACATCTGGACGAATTTTTTTCATCACTGAATATGCTTCAACAATCGCTCTAATAATTAAAATTGGCGAAACAATAAATTTTTTTAGTCCTTTGCCGCGTAAGCCTGACACTTTAATAAAGTAAATAGGAATGTTGTGCTTTGATACTAACGTTGCTTCTAAACCTTTTTCTGTTCCTAACCAATCAACAGCTATGTTTTCTTGTTTTAATCGTGATGCTATTGCAAGTCCTGGAAAAATATGACCGCCAGTGCCACCTGCCATTATCATGACTCGCACGTTTTATTCCTCATCTCGCAGCGATGATTCACCCATTGATAACATTTTCCAACGCGTTTCATGATCAACGCGCAATATCAATGCTAGAACAACACAATTGATCAACATACTACTACCACCAGCACTCATGAGCGGTAATGTTATACCTTTAGTTGGTAACACGCCTGAACTAACACCAATATTGATAATGGCTTGCAAACCTAACCATAGTGATAAACCGAAAGTCAGATAACCTGCAAAATAATCACCAACACGCAAAGCTCTGCGTGCAATTACAAATCCATGCCAAACTAAAATCGTAAATAAAAGAATGACAACAAACGCACCCAAAATGCCCAACTCTTCTGCTAACACTGCAAATAAAAAATCTGTATGTGCTTCTGGTAAATAAAATAATTTTTGTACGCTTTCACCTAAACCGACACCAAACCAACCACCACGTCCAAATGCAATTAATGCTTGTGTTAATTGATAACCACTCGCATATGGATTTGCCCATGGATTTAAAAATGTTGTTAAACGTTCAAGCCGATAAGGAGATGAAATTGCTAAAACAACAACTGCAGCTCCTACTAATCCCAATATTGATAAAAATTGCCATAAACGTACGCCTGCTAAAAACAGCATTCCCATTGCAGTCATCATAATCACAACTGAGGCGCCGAAGTCTGGTTGCAATAACAATAACGCTGCAATCATTCCTAGAAGAATTAAAGGTCGAATAAAACTGCCGAATTTTTTTTGTAAGGTATCGTGATGACGAACAATATAACCAGCGAGATAAATCACAACTGCAAGTTTTACAATTTCAGAAACTTGAATACGAACAAAGCCTAAATTTAACCAGCGCGTACTACCATTCACTGTTCTACCTACACCAGGTATTAATACCAGTAATAATAAAAAGATACTGCCAATAATGAGTGGCGCACTAATGCGTTGCCACATGCTGATTGGTGTACGTAACACACTCAATGCCAAGATTAATCCCATGGATAAATAAATTGCTTGTCGGATTAAATAATGAAAAGGCTGATTATATAGTTTTTCTGAAATCACCATTGATGCAGATGTCACCATTAATAATCCAAGCGCAATGATACTGATAGCAACAAACACCAAAACGCGATCATATAAAATAGGTGGATTATTGGCGTATTTCTTCATGTTAAATGCTCAACTGCTTGAATAAATACTTCACCACGATGATTAAAATCCCGAAACATATCGAAACTAGCACATGCAGGCGCAAGTAATACTGCATCATGTTTTTGCGCAATTGATTGCGCAAATTTAACTGCTTGCTCCATTGAGTTCACAGTTGTGACTGGTTTGATCGGTGAAATCAGTTGTTCAAGTTCTTTTGCCATATCTCCCATTACGATCACATGGCTTACTTTTTCTGGCAGAGCATTTTTAAATTCAGTGAAATCAGCATCTTTACCTTGACCACCTGCGATCAAAATAATATTGCCTGCTGTTTGTTTTGAAATGCCTTGAATTGCAGCAATTGCAGCGCCAATGTTGGTTGCTTTTGAATCGTTATACCAACGCACGTCATGTAACTCACGTACTAATTGGCATCGATGCAATAAACCACCAAAATTTTTTAACACTGACAACATATTTTCCATTGGGAATTCCAATGCATGGCCTATTGCAAGTGCTGCTAATGCATTAGCCCAATTATGCTGTCCTTGTAATTTCATCATCGAAACAGGCAATAAGCATTCATTACCATACGCTAGCTGTATTTCATTGTTAAAAGTGCGTAAACCAAACATACCTGGACCTGGTTGTTCTAATCCAAATGTAACGGCTTCCGTTACTTGCTTTGGTTCTGTTAATTGATCATCTCTATTCCAAACTGCAACAGCACAATTTTTGTAAATACGATGTTTAGCTTCAGCATAACTTTCAAAACCATCGTAACGATCTAGATGATCAGGCGTGATATTTAAAATTGTGGCAACACGAGGTAATAATGAATCTGTAGTTTCAAGTTGAAAACTGGATAATTCCAAAACAAAAAGTTCGGTTGCATCATCGCCTAATAAATCTAGTGCTGGCGTACCTAAATTACCGCCTACTTTTACATTTTTGCCACATGCTTTTGCCATCTCACCCACTAATGTTGTGACAGTACTTTTTGCATTCG
>CAZYCO010000013.1:267-3995 GCA_964645885.1 uncultured Gammaproteobacteria bacterium | reverse complement strand
TGCCTGTAATTGCAACAACAGGAGCAGTAACGTTTTGCGCAAATAATTCAACATCACCAATAATTGGAATATTTTTTTGGCGTGCAACTTCTAGTGCTTTTTCAGTTAAAGGAACACCTGGACTTAAAATAATTTGCGAAGCTTGTGCAATTAACTCTTGATCAAAACCACCAAAGCTATATTTAACTGAAGGAAATTTAGATTTGAATGTTTGTACATCTGGTGGTTCAGTACGTGAATCTGTAACGGCAAAAGGTACATTATTTTTTGCTAAAAAATACGCACAAGAAAGCCCAGTTTTACCTAATCCTACAATCACATTTAAATTTTTTTGTTGCGATTCCATAAATAACCCACAGCAAAATTAACGAAGTTTTAGCGTTGCTAATCCACATAAAACCAAAACAAAACTAATAATCCAAAAACGTACAATTACTCTTGGTTCTGGCCAACCTTTCAATTCAAAATGATGATGTATAGGTGCCATTTTAAAAATGCGTTTACCGGTTAATTTAAACGACGCGACTTGCATCATCACAGATACAGTTTCAAGCACAAAAATACCACCCATAATCGCAAGTACAATTTCTTGGCGCACAATAATTGCAATCACACCTAAACTTGCTCCTAAACCAAGTGCGCCAACATCGCCCATAAAAACTTGCGCAGGATAAGTGTTGAACCAAAGAAATCCTAAACCTGCACCAACGATTGCACTACAAAATACTGCGATTTCTCCTGCGCCTGCTACATATGGAATGGATAAATATTTTGCAAATTCAATATGTCCTGCAACATAAGCAAAAATTGCTAACGCACCTGCAACCATCACAGTTGGCATAATTGCTAAACCATCTAAACCATCGGTTAAATTAACCGCATTACTGCTACCTACAATCACTAAATAAACCCATAACGTATATGAAACTAAACCTAATGGAATAACGATAGTTTTAAAAAATGGTACAAATAATTGAGTTTCTACAGGTGTTTTAGCGGAAAAAAATAAAAATAATGCGATTAAAATTCCAACAATTGATTGCCATAAATATTTCCATCTGGCAGGTAAGCCTTTGGAATTTTTACGCACAATTTTTCGGTAATCATCGATCCAACCAATTGCACCAAACGAAATCATTACAACTAATGCCACCCAAACAAAACGATTGGTTAAATCGCTCCAGAGTAAAACGCTTAACGCAATTGAAATTAAAATTAGCGCACCACCCATTGTTGGTGTGCCAGCTTTTGATAAGTGTGTTTTTGGACCATCATCTCTAACCATTTGTCCAAATCGAAGTTTCGTTAAATAACGAATCATCGCTGGGCCTAAAACCAATGCAATGAACAATGATGTAAGCGCGCTCAAAATAGAACGTAGAGTGAGATAATCAAATACATGAAAAAAACGATAGGATTGAGCTAAATATTGTGTAAGCCAGAGCAACATAAATTTAAAACCTTATTTTTCTTCCACTAATACTGAAACAACTTCTTCCATTTTCATACCACGTGAACCTTTCACGAGAATAGTCATCCCTGGTTGCAAATCTTGTTTTAATTCTGCAATCAATGATGGTTTATCTAAAAAGTGTTTTGCTTTTGCACCAAATGCTTCTGCCATAAATTTTGCATGTGGCCCAAGACAATAAAACATTTCTATATCTAATGTACGAGCAAAATCACCTACTTCACGATGAAACTGTTCACTATGCTCACCTAGTTCGCGCATGTCTGCTAATACTGCAACACGCGGCGCAGAAAATTGTGCTAAAAGCTGCAATGCTGCTTTCATCGCATTAGGTGACGCGTTATAGGTATCATCAATGATACGTGTTTGAGCAATACCTGTTTTCAAATTCACACGGCCTTTTACTGGTTCAACGGTTTCTAATCCTGTTTTCATAGCAGTAATTGGTATATCTAATGCAAAACATACTGCACAAGCTGCAAGTGCGTTCATTAATTGATGTTGACCAGGTAGAGATAATTGCGCTTCGAATGATCCTTTTGGTGTATTGATTTGTACCAATGATTTTCCATCTGGGTTTGTTTTTAAAATTTGTCCTGTGAAATCAGCGTTATTTTTTTCAATTGAAAAAGTGAATAATTTATTTTTTCTTTGATTAACAATATCTTTCCAAAAATCAAAATGAGCATCATCTAGATTTAAAATAGCAATACCATCTGTTGGTAACCCTTCAAAAATTTCAGCTTTATATTTTGCAACGTGATGAATATCACCAAAACCTAATAAATGTGCTGCTGCTGCAACAGTAATTAATGCCACATTTGGTTTAACTAGATTAGTAACATAAGAAATTTCGCCAGGATTATTTGCGCCTAATTCAAGTATTGCATATTGATGTTCAGGTTTTAATTGCAGCAAAGTAAGTGGTACGCCCCAATAATTATTTAAATTACCTTTATTGGCTAAGACATTACCGCATTGACGCATAATTGAAGCAATCATCTCTTTGACTGTTGTCTTACCATAACTACCAGTAACCGAAGCGAATGGAATATTAAATTGATTACGATGTTCTAAAGCTAATTTACCTAAAGCTTTTGTTGTGTCTTTAACAATTAATTGCGGAAGATCAACATCAACTTCGTGATCGACAACACAGGCAACGGCTCCTTTTGCTTTTGCTTGTTCCACATAATTATGTCCATCTAATTCTTCACCTTTAATTGCAATAAATAAATTGCCCTGCTCTATCGTTCTACTATCGATACTAATTTGATTGAAAGACAAATCAGAAATATTCCGTGAAGAAATAATATTTGCATCGAGAATAGAAGCTGCTTTTTTTAAATTCATGGATAATTCTCCAATTGTTGCTGCACTTCTAATTGATCACTAAATGGAAAACGATTGTCGCCAACTTGTTGATAATCTTCGTGCCCTTTGCCCGCAATTAATACAATATCACCTGGTTTTGCATGTTTAATTGCATATGCAATTGCATTTTTACGATTATGCTCAATCGTTATTTTTGTTTGATCTGCAATACCAGACACAATGTCATTTACAATATTAGTTGCTAGTTCATGTCGAGGATTATCATCTGTAATCACAACATAATTTGCCATTTCTGCTGCAATTTTTCCCATAATTGGACGCTTACCTTTATCTCTATCGCCACCACAACCAAAAACACACCAGATATTATTTTGGCAATGTTGTTTGATTGCTTTTAATGCTTGTTCAAGTGCATCTGGTGTATGCGCATAATCAATGATGACTAATGGTTTTTTATCACCACCAAATGTTTGCATTCGACCTGATACACTTTTTAAGCTAGAAATAACTGGTAAAATTTGTTCTAAATCAAATTCCATTTGCAAAACAATACCAATTGCCGCTAATACATTACTTAAATTGAAATGTCCGATTAATTGAGTCCTCAAAAGCCCTGTACCGTATGGCGTTACAAGCTGCGCTTCAACACCATTAATATGATATTGAATATGCTCAACATGAATTTGACTGTTTTTTTCTGTTACGCCGTAAGTTAGTTTTTTAATTTTAGGATTTAATTCTGCGAAAATTTTTTTACCGAATTCATCATCTTGATTCACAACTGCAAATTCAATATTAAAATCTTGAAACAAACGTTGTTTTGCTTGGCCGTAACTTTGCATATCACCATGAAAATCTAAATGATCGCGCGTTAGATTGGTAAATGCTGCACCTTTAAACTGAATACCATCACCTCGATGTT
>CAZYCO010000013.1:0-252 GCA_964645885.1 uncultured Gammaproteobacteria bacterium | reverse complement strand
ACTCGATGTTGTGCTAAGCCATGCGATGATACTTCCATCACAATTGCTTTTGCTTGTTGTTGTAATAAAGATTTAAGTAATTTCTGTAATTGAATAACATCTGGAGTAGTATAACTTGCGGTATCTAATTTTGGTAAAAAACCATTTCCTACTGTACCAATTAAACCGGTTTTTACATTTAGTTTTTCTAAAATTTGCGCAACATAATGTGTAGTTGATGTTTTACCATTGGTTCCAGTCACACCAATCACT
>CAZYCO010000012.1:45034-48654 GCA_964645885.1 uncultured Gammaproteobacteria bacterium | reverse complement strand
GACAAGGGCTTCGCCCTTTCCGGGATGACAAAATAGATACAATACGATTTATGCAGAAATGACAAAACAGAACGAAGCTGCTGTTAACGTATTTTATGCTGATTTATATCTTCTACCCACAGCAAGTGCTTGAAAAGCGGCGTAGTCTCTAAAATATTATAAAGACTACGATCAGCCGTTACTAATAAACAATTCTCTACTTTAGCTAATGCTACATAAAGCCCGTCGTAGATAGTACATCGATATCTAGTTGCAATCGCCCATGCTGTCGCAAGTAAATAGCCATTTTGAATAGTATTGATTGGCAACCTTTTAAAATCTTCCAGAATAGCGGTTGCAATCTCTAGCGTTAATTCTTTAGAGCGACATTTCTTCCATAAAATACTACCTACTTCTGCAAATATAAGATCAGGAGCCAACAATTTTAGATTGTTATGCAACACTTGTTTTGCTGCTTCTGCATGAATTTCAGGAATAAACCATTTAATCGCAACGCTTGCGTCTACAACAATAGATTTCACCGCTTTCTATCCTTTCGCAAAAGCTCAGCACTATCTTTGAATGTTTGACCTGCTAAACGTTTATGCCAATCTTCGCTTGTCTGTATTGCTTCATCTAGTGACATTTTTACTGCTGCCTCAACAATTATTTTTAATTCGCTTTGTAAAGACCTGTTGTGTTCTTTCGCACGCTGTTTTAAGCGTTTGATAACAGTTGGATTTAAATTACGAATAAGTAGATCTGCCATGATTATGGTTCCTCATATCAATCATTGATATCATTATGATAACATAATTCCGATTGTTTATTTCTGAAATCGATGCTCTAGAAAGAAATTAATCCCGCCAACCAATTAATTTAGCTGCAGTGATTAATGTGTTTTTTGCTTGTGAAAAGCCTTGTCCTAAATGAAACAATGTTTTCCAACTTGAAGGATATTTGCATAAATGCCATGCAAATTTTAATGGTTGTACTTCCTGTTTCGCATTAAATGTTTGTGGTAACCATGCAGGTAAAGACATCATCGCTGCATCAACTATTGCGCGTATTGCAACAAATGGAATAGATGACTGTTTTGCAATCATTGCAACAGATGCACTTTCCATATCAACAGCAACAGTTTGAAATTGTTGAAATAAAGCTTGTTTTGCTTCAACTGAAGTAATCACTTCAAATGATTGCAATAAAGGCGCATCACAAATTGTAATGCGTTGACTTAACAAGTCATGAAAATGATTGCGTAATTCAATATCAGTTAAAAAATGATTTTGATGTTGATCGATTATTTTTTCTGGAATGATCAATTGCCCAGAAGATAAATTATTCGCTAAACCGCCTGCAGTTCCAAAGCTTATTAATGCCGTTGCGCCTTGCATTATTAAATGACAAGCACTTGCGTTTGCGCGTTCAGCACCCATACCTGAAACATGTAATAACACATCTTTTTTTAATTTAAGTGTTTGCCCAACTCGCAAACGCTTGGTAGTTAAACTGCGTGCTTCTATTGGTAACGAAGTAATAATTCCGATCACGAGTTACTCTTCGCACTTGCATTTTCATCTGTGTTGCCACTCAGTTCACAATCCTCACGTATTATAAATACGCTTCGGTTGCTCACATTCGTGGCGCCTTGCTGAAAATCCAATTGCTGTGAGTATATTAATCGACGATATTGAGCTAATGCCCAGAATGGAAAATATTTACTGTAGCCGTGATAGCGCAGATAGAAAAATCTTGGGAATCCTGGTGCAGTGAACCATGGTTCTTCCCATAAACCAAAACTATTTTGAGTACGGATTAAATATTGAATACCGCGCGCAACTGTTTCTGATTTAACTTCACCAGCAGCCATTAAACCTAGTAACGCCCATGCGGTTTGATAAGATGTGCTGATTTGATAATCGTCTAGCGGATTAAAATAACTGTCGTTATTTTCACCCCAACCTCCATCATCGTGCTGTTTTGATTTCAGCCACGCGACTGCTTTTTGTATTGCTGGATGATTTTTTTCTACGCCCATTGCATCTAACGCAACTAATACTGACCATGTACCGTAAATATAATTCGTGCCCCAACGTCCAAACCATGCACCACTTGCTTCTTGTTCTTTGAATAAGAAATCTAGACAACGCGTCATTAACGTTTGATCTTTTGAACGTGCTAAATGTGAAAAAAATGTAGCGCAACGTGCTGTCACATCACTGGTTGGAGGATCAAGTAATGCGCCATGATCAGCAAACGGAATTTCATTCAAATAATAATAAGTATTGTCTTGATCAAACGAAGCAAAACCACCATTGCTACTTTGCATACTTGCTAACCATTCAGCTGCGTAATAAATCGCTTGATCATAATGTGTAGCTTGTTGTTGATGCATCGCCCAACCCACAACTGCGGTGTCATCTAAGTCAGGGTAGTAGTCGTTGCGATATTCAAATGCCCAACCGCCTGGTACTGATGTTGGATTATATTGTCGCCAATCTGCAGCACCTGAAGTAATTTGTCGTGGTAACAACCAATCTAATGCGCGTCTTGCAGCATAAAGACTTTGCTCTGAACCTTCCGCTTGTAACGCTAAGCTACTTAATGCGGTATCCCAAACGGGTGAGAAACAAGGTTGGCAATAAGCAGAAAAAGGATGAATCACTAATAATTTTTGTAATGCTACTCTTGCTTGCGTGCAATAAGCATGATCATAGCTATAACCTAAAAGTTGTAGCGCTTCATAAGCATTAACCATTGCTGGAAAAATTGCGCCTAAACCGTCTTCGCCATTTAATCGTTCGGTAAACCACAGTTCAGCTTTTTTAATTGCTTTTTGGCGAATAAATTTTGGAATGAACGGTTCAATTGTACGACCAATTTTATCTAAAACTAAAAATACCCGATTCAACTTTGAGCGAATTTGATAATAGTTACGCTCTTGTTCTGGCGGGATAGTAAATAATTCTTGAATATTAACTTTACGTGGATTTTTTGCGCGCGGTTTTAAACTACAAATAATAAGAAGCGGAACCATCACAGTTCTAGACCAGTAAGAAACTTTACTTAAATGAAATGGGAACCACTTTGGAAATAGCATAATTTCAACTGGAACAAATGGCACAGCACGCCATGGCACTTGTTCAAATAACGCTAAAGCAATACGAGTAAATACATTGGCAGCCGATGCGCCGCCTAATTGCAAAATACACTGACGCGCTTTAATCATATGTGGTTCATCAGGCGCATCACCAACTAACTTCAATGCATAATAAGCTTTAACTGAACAACTGATTTCAGCTTTGCCGCCATAATAAAGTGGCCAACCACCTTGTTCGTTTTGTCTTTCACGTAAATAGAATGCTAGTTTACGTTCAAGATCGACATCGATTTCATCTAGAAAATGCATCATCAAAATATATTCTGCAGGGATAGTGCAATCTGCTTCTAATTCAAAACACCAATGCCCATCTTCACGTTGCAGTGCTAATAATGCATCTTTCGCTGATTGAATAGCGTTATCAATATAATTTTCTGTTTGAATGTCAGATTCAATCGAAGCATATGTCATGCTAATTCTCTCGCTAACCATGAAAATAAATAATTTAATAATCGGTTACTACGACAGCTCATATTAC
>CAZYCO010000012.1:3379-45014 GCA_964645885.1 uncultured Gammaproteobacteria bacterium | reverse complement strand
TCACTAAAATTGTGGATTTAACTGCACGCCGACTTACTTTAACGTCTGAACCACTCATATAATGTGGTGAATGATAAATATTTCGTAACGTTAAAATCGCCAAACCGATCGCCCATAAATTAAAACGTCTAATACCAACTTCGTTTGAAGGTATTAATAAAGTGTATTGCAATGCTTTTTCTAAATGACCGCGAGCAATCAATACTAGATGTCTGATCGCTTTATTAAATGCTTGTTGATTATTCCCCGGTTGCCATGTTGCTAAATCTATACCGTATAAAGGAAAAACATCGCGTGGTAACCAGCAAACACCACGTTTTCGATCTTCCCAAAAATCTTTAAGAATATTGGTCATTTGCAATCCCTGACCAAAAGAAACAGACAATTCCATCAATTGATTTTTATGACGATTAATTTCAGGTGAATAATCACAAAATAATTCAGTTAGCATTTCACCAACTACGCCTGCAACGTAATAACAATAACGATCCATGCTTTTAATATTTTCTAATCCTGCCAAGCTAACCGTATTTTGAAATTCGGGCATACCAGAAGACAAAATATTAACGCATCGTTGTATGCTTTTTTGTTGTGCATTAGAAAAACTATGCAAACAGCGAATCACACTAGGCGTATGTTGAATAAGTTCTAATTCAGCTTGAGGTGTTATTGTTGATAATGAAGAAAATAATTCTTTAGCAAATGCATCTGCAGATACATCTGCATTTAACACTGCACGAAATTGTTCGTGAAAATAAGCTTTTTGCGCAGGTGCAAGCTGTGCATCGTCTTCGATGGTATCAGCGATGCGACATAACAAATAAGCATTTGTTACTGCCATGCGTAAGGGGTCGGGTAATTGCGGGATAGTTAACGCAAATGTTCGTGAAACCCCAGGCAACAACTGCACTTGGCGTTCTTGGTCCGTCAATGCCATAGCATTCCTAGTTATGGAGTATTTTTTAGTATTTTTTAAGACTAGCTGAACTATAGTTAGTTGACAATCTGCTTTAGATAATTGAAAACAGAAGAATTATGAAACCAAGGAATGGTTATTTATATGTTGAAGCAACATTTTACAAACAATTCAACTATGTCAATTAATAATTCTAATTATCAATATGAAATTCATGATTCAGTTTTGAAAATTGATAAAAATGAATGGCAACAATTGATTAATTGCAATCAAGATTTAGCAATGAATCAAAAATTAATTTATTTGATTCAACAAACACTTTCCAATCAAGCTAAATTTTGGACAGTTACGTTTCGTAATGAACATAAACAATTAATTTCATGCGCAAATTTAAGCCTTTTTGATGCAGATATTATTCAATCTGCACCTTTTTTAATTAAAAAATTAATCCAATTTTACCGATTAATTCGACCAAATACGCTGAAATGGAAAATTCTTTTTTGTGGCTTACCTATTCCGTCAGGACACAGTCATTTGCGATTTTTGCCTGAAAGCGATTCAAGCAATGTTTTAATTCAACTTGAACAAGTCATGCATAGTTTAGCGTTAGAACATGACGCTAAACTAATTGTGCTTAAAGAATTTGATTTAGAACAAGTAAAACAACTTGAATTTTTAAAACAATTAAATTTTTATCAAGGTGAACTTGCGCCACTTTTTGTTTTACCAGGATCATTCAAAGATTTTAATGACTATACGAAAGCTGTACGTTCTGGTTATAGACGACAAATCCAAAAAAATATTAAAAAATTCAAGAAATTTAATTTAACCGTAGAGCACATTTCTGATGCTCAGCAAATAAAACAACGATTTAATTCAGATGTTTATCAACTCTATTTAAATACCTGGAAAAAAGCGAAAGAAAAATTAGAGTGCTTACCGATTGAATTTTTTCAACACTTAGCAACTGAATTACCAGAGCAAATAGCATTAACATTAATTAGCAATGAAAATAAAAAACCTGTTGCTTTTGCGATTGGCATAATGAGTGAAGATTGCTACTACAATTTATATACCGGTTTAGATTATTCATTAAAAGAAAAAGCTGATCTTTATTTCAATTTGTTTTATCAGGAAATAGATTGTGCTTTTCAATTTAATAAAAAGAATATTTTTTTAGGTCAAACTTCTGATCACTTCAAGTTAAGATTAGGCGCAACATCTAACCCAAGATATTTTTTCGTCAAACCCTCTCATCCTAAAATTAATTTTATTTTTAAGTATTTTCATAAACTTATTTTTCCTAAATTACCTAAACCTATCCCGCATGTTGTTTTCAAATAGGAAAAAACAAAACAAATGATCATAGAAAATATAATTATTCTTTATTTAATTACTGGAGCACTTGCAGGTTTGCTTGCTGGATTATTAGGAATTGGCGGTGGAATTATTGTTGTTCCGATGTTAAGCATGATATTTCGCTATCAAAATTTTTCAGATGATCAGATTATGCATATTGCCATTGGCACATCACTTGCAATTATGATCTTCACATCGATGTCTGCTGCTTATGCTTATTCTCGAAAAAAGTTAATTGTTTGGCCTTTATTTTATAAATTTTCACCAGGGTTGTTACTTGGAACAATTACAGGTGCGATTATTGCGACACAGTTTTCAAGTCATGATTTGAAAATTGCTTTTGCAATTTTCATTATCGCACTTGCCATTTTTATACTCTGGCAAAAACATATTGTTGCAAAACGAGAATTGCCTAATATCGTTATATTAACTTTTGCAGCATTTATTATCGGCTCTTTTTCTGGTTTTTTTGGTATTGGCGGCGGCAGTTTAATTGTGCCTTTTTTTATTTATTGTCAAATTGAAATGCATAAAGCAACTGGAACTTCATCATTATGTGGTTTACCAGTCGCGATCATTGGAACAATAAGTTTTATGATTATTGGCTGGCATTCGGTTGAAGGATTATTAGGATATGTTTATCTACCTGCTGCTGTAACAGTTGCTGTTACAGCATTAATCTGCGCACCCATAGGCGCCAAATTTGCTATTTTACTTCCAAGTCAGATCTTAAAGAAAATATTTGCGGTAATGCTGATTTTAACTGCAGTTAATTTATTAACGCATCAATGAGCGAGCTTTCATAAAAACATATGACGCTACTAATTTTTTGCTCGGCTTTACAAAAAACAGTGCAAGTTTTTTTATATTCTTTCTCATTAAAAATGTAATAAATATTGCGCTACCAATTAATCCTATTGGATGAATATGTTTAATAATTGGTACAATTGTGCTATGAAAATAATTGCGGATAATTAAGCGATTAAAAAATAATTTATTATCTAATCTTTGTATTTCTTTTTCTAATTCTCTTACTGACATGTTTAACACCTTTATTTTCATTAGCAAACAAATACTTTTGAGTATGAGGCAGCGTTAAATTTTTACGATAATGTAAAATACGCCAAGTGATTAATCCGATTAAAAGTACATTCATGGCACCTGCAATCAATAGAGGCAATAACCAGCCGCCTAACCAAAGATGAGATAACCAAACTGTGATTGCTAAAATAATTAGCCACAAACTAAATGCGGCAAACAATAAAAAAACGGTATAAATTAAAATATATTTTAGACTTGCTGCCGCTAACTTCACCTCAAGAAAAAACAAAGCTGCTAATTCTTGAGCGAATGAAGTTAGTGCAGTAATAAATTCAATATGTTTTTTTAAAACATCATTGATAATATCGTCCGTTGATATAGTCATTGTATAACATCTGCTTATTTAGTAAGTCTGCCTAAAAGTAACCCAATTACTACAGCAGCTGTTACAGCTCGAAGTGGATGTTTTTTAACTTGTTGCAGACCTTCTTTGTAATAATCTTCAACTTTATCACGAGTGTTTTCAGCAAATTCGCGTGCACCGTGAATTACATTTTGACCATTACGAAATTTAAGATGAGCAATTTTATTTTGCACTTTTTTTGTATTCATGACATTGATTCTCCCTATATAAAAAATCAGTGAATAAGCTTTTCTTATCACTACATAAAAAATATAGACCAAATATACATAATCGCTAGTAGCAATTTTTATGCCTTAATTCCCTTGAAAATACGGGGTCTTTATAAGATCAATCACAAGCATGAATCTTAATTTGTCAAAAAATAGTTAAAACTCGGTAAAAAATGATGTTTTTTATGAAAGATCAACAAACTAGTTATTTAATCACAATTATTTTTCCAGTTGTTAATTGCTCTAAATCTTTTGTATTTAATTTAAAAACAGCATTTGGTGTACCTGCTGCTGCCCACAATTCTTGATAGTTCAATAAATCACTATCAATAAATGTTTCAATTATTTGTTTGTGTCCAATCGGTGGTACACCACCAATCACAAATCCTGTTATTTCTCGAATAAAATCAGCATCTGCTTTTTCTATTTTTGCACCAACATGTTGCTCAATTGTTTTTTCATTAACTCGATTAACACCACTTGCAAGCACAAGTATTGGTTTTTTTGTTTCTTTAGTGCGAAACACAATGGATTTGATAATCTGTGCAACTTCGCAACCAATTGTATTCGCAGCATCTTGCGCAGTGTGCGTACTATCAGATAGTTCAACTACTTTAAATTCAAATCCTTTGTTTAATAAAAAATCCTGAACATTTTGCGCATTTTTACTTAACATATTTATATCCTTTGCAAAAAATTTCTTAACATTTCTTTTCCATACTCAGTCAAAATGGATTCAGGATGAAATTGTACACTCTCAATTAAATAATCTTTTTGACGTAACGCCATAATTTCATCCATGTTATTATTTTTTTCCGTCCAAGCTGTAATTTCAAAACAAGATGGTAAAGAATTTTTTTCAACAATTAACGAGTGATAACGCATAACTGAAAAAGAAATTGGAATTGTTTTAAACATTCCTTGTTGTTTGTGCACTATCGTTGATGTTTTACCATGAATAGCTTTCGTTGCTCGCACAACATTAGCATCAAACGTTTCTGCAATAATTTGATGACCTAAACACACACCTAATATTGGAATTTTCCCTGCAAAATATTGCACAATTTTTTTAGACATGGGCACATGACTAGGTGCACGCGGCCCGGGTGATAACACTAAATAATCTGGTGTAATCGCACGAATTGATTCAAGTGTGATGTCATCATGATTAGTAACTTGTACCGTTACACCTAACTCAAAAAAGTAATGTACTAAATTATAAGTAAACGAATCATGATGATCGATTAGAAGCAGTTTTGACATTTGCTAATTCTTTTTTCATAGCCGAAATAATTTTTTCATATTTTTTTTCAGAGAAAATTGCAGAGCCTGCGACAAACGTATCCGCACCAGCTTGCGCAATTTCAGCAATATTTTCTAATTTTACGCCACCATCCACTTCGAGGCGGGCATTAGAGTGACTCAAATCAATTAAGGTTCTTACTTCATGAATTTTATGTAGGGCAGTTGGAATAAATGATTGACCACCAAATCCTGGATTAACAGACATAATTAATACTAAATCAATTTTGTCCATTACATATTTTAAATAACTAATTGGTGTTGCAGGATTAAAAGCTAAACCTGCTTTACAACCACAATCTCTAATCAGTTGAAGAGTTCTATCAACATGTTCAGATGCTTCTGGATGAAAACTAATATAGGTAGCACCTGCATCGGCAAATTGAGGGATAAGAGAATCAACTGGTTTTACCATAAGATGAACGTCAATTGGCGCTTTGATGCCATAATTTCTTAACGCTTTGCACACCATCGGACCAACAGTTAAGTTAGGAACGTAATGATTATCCATAACATCTAAATGAATAATATCAGCACCAGCATCAAGCACTGCTTGTGCTTCTTCACCCAGTCGAGCGAAATCTGCGGATAAAAGTGAAGGTGCAATAGCATAAGATTGCATTGTTGTTTCCTTGCTTAAAAATTAATCGATGTGTGAAGTATAACGATGATGGTGGGCACGATGCTACGCATCTTTGCCCACCGCTCACCTTGAAATCCTTCCTTTCATCCCCCATCTATTTTCCAAAGTAAGTTTGATATGAGGTCTATATGCAAGATTCTGAATGGTTTTTAAGTGAACAAGATTTAGAAGCGTTGGAATTAATTACATCTCGTCATTTGGAGAAAAGTGACGGCGGGCCGTTAGGTGTTTTTGAAGTAAAAGTTGGTTTACATGAAAAAATAGATATCAATATGTCTGAATGGATGAGCGATGTTTTTGACTATTTTACTAAACAATATGGCAAAGAAGTCGCAACTAACTTTATGAAGAAAATGGTTTCAGACAGTATTATTGCCGGTGAAACAATTCATTAATGATTCTTCGATAAAATCACTGTACTTTTCGGTCGCTTTTGAAATAATCGCGCCTTTTTCTAATTGGTTTTATCGAACATGCCAACAGCAACAGCACCACAACAACTACGAAATATCGCCATCATCGCTCACGTCGACCATGGAAAAACAACATTAGTCGATCAATTATTAAAACAGTCAGATACCTTAGATAGCCGTACTGTACTAGCAGAACGTGCAATGGATTCTAATGATTTAGAGCGCGAACGCGGTATTACCATTCTTGCTAAAAACACCGCGATTAACTGGAAAGATTATCGAATTAATATTGTGGATACGCCAGGTCACGCAGATTTCGGTGGCGAAGTTGAACGTATTCTTTCTATGGTTGATTCCGTACTGCTCTTAGTTGATGCAGTTGAAGGCCCAATGCCGCAAACTCGATTTGTGACCCAAAAAGCGTTTGCGCATGGCTTAAAACCTATCGTTGTTATTAACAAAATCGACCGTCCAAGTGCCCGTCCAGAATGGGTGATTAACCAAGTCTTCGAATTATTCGACAAACTAGGTGCAACCGAAGAACAACTCGATTTTCCAATCGTTTATGCTTCTGCTCTTCAAGGATTCGCAATGATGGATCCTACACAACCGGGTACCGATATGACTCCACTCTTTGAAGTCATCACTAAAATTGTACCTCCACCTAAAGTGGATGCGACTGGCCCACTGCAAATGCAAATCAGTTCATTGGATTACTCAAGTTATGTTGGTGTGATCGGAATTGGTCGTATTCAACGCGGTACTGTTAAAAGCAATATGCCAGTCTCTATTATTGATGCCGATGGCAACACACGTCGTGGTCGTATCCTACAAGTACTGGGCTATCTGGGATTAGACAGAGTCGAAGTTCCTGAAGCAAGCGCTGGGGATATCGTTGCGATTACCGGTATCGAAGAATTACGTATTTCCGATACCATTTGCGATCCTGATCACATTGAAGCCCTTCCAACGCTTACCATTGATGAACCCACTGTTTCTATGACCTTTGCGGTTAATACTTCGCCACTTGCTGGGCAAGACGGCAAATTCGTGACTAGCCGAAAAATTCTTGAGCGCTTACAAAAAGAATTACTACATAACGTCGCGTTACGTGTAAATGAAACTGAAGATCCAGACAAATTTAAAGTGTCAGGACGTGGTGAATTACATCTTTCTATTTTGATTGAATCAATGCGTCGCGAAGGTTATGAACTTGCAGTATCTCGTCCTGAAGTAATCATCAAAGAAATTGATGGTGTGATGCAAGAACCATATGAATTATTGATTTTAGATATCGAAAGTGAACATCAAGGTAAAGTGATGGAACCACTTGGTATTCGCAAAGGCCAATTGCTTGATATGCAACCAGATGGTCAAAGTCGTGTACGTTTAGAATATTTAATTCCTTCACGTGGCATCATTGGCTTCCGCGGCGACTTTTTATCACTGACATCTGGAA
Organism: uncultured Gammaproteobacteria bacterium; assembly: GCA_964645885.1. Taxonomy (GTDB): domain Bacteria; phylum Pseudomonadota; class Gammaproteobacteria; order CAZYCO01; family CAZYCO01; genus CAZYCO01. The sequence goes on along the minus strand of CAZYCO010000012.1, from coordinate 37,248 downwards.
CTGGAATTATGAATCATATCTTTGAAAAATATGCACCAGTGCAGCCAGGTAGCATGTCACATCGTAAAAATGGTGTGATGATTGCCAATGGTCCAGGTAAAGCAACTGGTTATGCTTTGTGGAATTTAGAAGAACGTGGTTCTTTATTAATTGGGCCACAAACTGAAGTTTATGAAGGTATGATTGTTGGTTTACATTCAAGAGAAAACGATATCGTGGTGAATGTTTCTAGAGAAAAACAATTAACCAATATTCGTGCTTCAGGTAGTGATGAAAATATTCAATTAACGCCACCTATCCGTTTCACATTAGAACAAGCATTAGAATTTATTGAAGATGATGAGCTAGTTGAAGTTACACCAAAACATATTCGTCTTCGTAAAAGATATCTGAAAGAACACGAAAGAAAGAAATACGCGAAGAAGTAATCATATTTTTCGTCTGCCTCTCCCCTTGCGGGAGAGGTCGCCACGAAGTGGCGGGTGAGGAGTAATAGGAATCATCTCTTTTAATATCTTTATTGCCTTATCCACTTCATCTTTATGTGTTCGATAAGACAAACAAGCAAAGCGTAAATAAACTTGACCGCGCAAAATTGTAGAAGATAAATAAATACGTCCATCTTTTTTTATTCGTTTTTGCAAACGTAAATTAAATGTATCTGCATTTTGTTTTACAGGTAGATAACGAAAAGCAACGATTGAAAGTTGTGGCTCACATGCTAGTTCGATACCTTTAATTTTCTTAACTTCCTGTGCAAAATATTGCGCCAATAACAATTTCTCTTCTAATGCTGCACGAAAAGGTGCAATACCATGTAACTGCAATGGTAACCACATACGTAATCCGCGAAATGGTCTACTTAATTCAGTTGATAAATCAGCTGGTGATAATTCATCTGTTTTAATACGAGAATCTTTAATGTAATGTGCGTCATGCATAAACGAGTGTAATAAATTTTTATAATTCCTAACCAACACGATGCCTAAACCATACGGTAAAAATAGGCTTTTGTGTGGATCAAGTACGATTGAATCTGCTTTTGCTACGCCTTTTAATAATTTCTTGCCAGTTTGAGTAAGAATGAAAAATCCACCATACGCTGCATCAATGTGAAACCAAAGATGATGTGATTTAGCAATTGCTGCTAATTTAGTCAGTGGATCAATTGCTCCAGTATTAGTTGTACCTGCAGTTGCAACAATCATCCAAGGAACTAAACCTAATTTTTTATCTTGCTCAATTAATTTCTCAACTGCTTCTGCTTCGATTTTAAAATTTTCATCTAGAGGTAAAAAATGCAGTACAACATGATCTAGCCCCATTAAATGTAATGCTTTTTCCACACAGTGATGCGTTTGCTCAGATAAATAAATCACTACTTTTTCTGCAGGATATTGCAAAATATGATGTGCATCGCGTGCTGCTATCATCGCGGTTAAATTTGCCATTGATCCATCAGAAGTTAAATTACCGGCTGCGCTTTTTGGAAATCTAATTAATTGCGATAACCAACGGATAATCATATTTTCAAGACAAACTGCACCAGGACTTAGCGCATAAAAACAAGTAACTCGATTCATCACATCAGCAATAAAATCACCAAGCGCAGATGTATAAAGATTACTTCCTGGAATATAAGCAAAATAATTTCCTGATGCTGAATTTAATCCGGGTGTCTCTATATTTTCTTTAACTATGCGTAATATTTTGTTGATATTTTTTGGTTTTTCAGAAAAGCCAAAATCATAAATTTTTTTGCCATCACCACTCTTAAATGCTGGTTCTTTAGGCAAATTCAATAAGAATTTTTCAGTATAATGATTGGCAGCTCGATTATAACTTTTCCGTAAATTACTTGATGGCTCTAGCATACGAGCTTGTCTTTGATAGTATGAAATTCTTGCTTTTAGTGTTTGGGGGCGATGCATAGATATCCCCTTTTTAGTTAATGGTATGAATGAATTATAGATAGGGAAGCTTAAGAAAATGCTTAAAAATGATCTTATTTTGCAGCACAAAAATGTCACATTAACTGTTCTACAACCTTCTGATTTTGAACCCCTAAGCGAACTAGCTAAAGATGATAATATTTGGAAAGTTTATCGTCTTAATTATCAACAAGAGCAACAATTTAAAACCCATTGGTTTGATAAAGCGATAAAACAAATGCAATCAGGCAAGAGAATTGCATTTTTAATTAAGTTAAATAACGAAGTAGCTGGCTCTACCAGTTTTTATGATGTTGATCCTGAAAATAAAGCCTTATGGCTTGGCTATACTTGGTATCATTCTAATTTTTGGGGTTCAAATTTAAATAAAATAACTAAATATCTTTTGCTGGAATTTGCTTTTGACACTTTCAAATATAATCGTATTGGGTTTCATATTGATATTGAAAACACTCGCTCATGCAAAGCAGTAGAAAGCTTAGGAGCTAAAAAAGAAGGGATTTTACGGCAAAATATGATACGTGTAGATGGCAGTTTGCGTGACACTGTGTGTTATAGCATTCTTTGTTCAGAGTGGCCTGAAATAAAAAAAATCTTAGAAGCAAAAATCGCATGAAAGATGAAAACTTTCAAAAGCAGTTTTCTTATGTAAAAAAAATTAGCGATTTTTTTACTGAAACTGTAGAACACAAACCATTTTTATTTGCTGATTTGCAACAAAAAAATGACTTATATCACAGCTATGTGGCAAATGACTTTCTAAAAAAATTACTTGATCAAACCAAAAATTGCGAAGATGAAGAACATTTCTTTCAACAAATACGATTATTTAGACAAAGAGAAATGCTTCGTATTATTTGGCGTGATTTATTAAACATTGCGCCAATTACTGAAATTTTAATGGATTTGTCACATCTTGCTGATGCCTGCTTAAAAGTCACACAAAATTTTTATACTCGAACACTTGCATTTGATCCGCTCGTTATCATTGCGCTTGGAAAACTAGGTGGCCAAGAATTAAATTTTTCTTCTGATATTGATTTAATGTTTTGCTCAACTATTGATGATGAAAAATTATGTTTAAATGTAGCGCAAAAAATAATACGTGCATTAAATACTGTTACTCAAGATGGTTTTGTATTTCGTGTTGATCTACGTCTGCGCCCCTTTGGTCAAAGCGGACCATTAACTATGAACAAACATGCAACTGAAATGTATTATCAAAATCATGGTCGTGCATGGGAACGATACGCTTTAATTAAAGCTCGAATAATTAATGATAATAAAAAAGAAATAGAAAAATTAACGACTATTTTTAAATCATTTGTTTATAGAAGTTACGTTGATTACAGCGTAATTGATGCTTTACGACAAATGAAACAATTAATTGAACAAGAAATTAATTTCGCAAATTTAAAATTTGATATTAAGCGTGGCCCGGGTGGGATAAGACAAATCGAATTTATTGCGCAAGCAATTCAACTCATTCGTGGTGGTCAAGATAAACAATTGCAACAACATAATTTATTAAATACGTTTGCATACTTAAAAACAGCTGAGCTTTTACAAAAAGATATGTGTGATGATTTAGTAAATGCTTATATTTTTTTACGTAAAACTGAAAATCGTTTACAAATGCTTCAAGATAAACAAACGCATGCATTGCCTATCGATGCTAACGAACAACAACGTTTAGCATTAAGTATGGGTTTTTCTTCATGGCAAGAATTCAATAACGAATTAACTCAACATCAACAGCATGTATCGAAGTACTTCGAGAAATTAATTGAAGAGCCAGAAGAACCATCATCAAAAGATCAATCACTCACGCAATTGAATTGGATCTGGGAAGGTAATATTGATAATGATTTATCAGAAAATATCTTAGAAAAAATTGGATTTAATGATCCTAAAATAATTCAGCAAATGCTGAATACCTTAAAAAATAGTCATCATTGCCGTGTATTAACACAAGACGCTAGGGCTCGCTTAGACAAATTAATGCCGGTTTTATTATTAGAAACTGCTCGGGTGAAAAATAATATTGAAACTTTGCAGCGCGTACTTGCCATCATTGATGCAATCACGCGTAGAAGTGCTTATTTAGTTTTGCTTTGGGAAAACCGCAATGTATTACATCGATTAATTCAGTTATGCAGTGGTAGCAGTTGGATTGCAGATCAAATAGCAGCCTATCCTCTTCTACTTGATGAATTGTTTAAAACACCTAGGAAACAAGTATTAAGTGTTGAAACGTTATTAAATAACTTAAACCTAATTTTAAGTTCATTACCTGATGTTCATGAAGAACAGCAAATGGAAGCGCTACGTCGGTTTCATCACGCTGAAGTATTACATATTGCTAGCGCTCAAACATTGCAGTTATTAAATGAAAGTGAAATTAGCTTATCACTTGCAAACTTAGCTGAAGCTACTTTGTTAAAAGCACATGAATTAGCTGTTCATGATTTAGAAAAAAAATATGGGAAATTCAATTTTGAATTAGGCATCGTGGCATACGGTAAACTAGGTAGTTATGAATTAAGTTTTGATTCTGATTTGGATTTAGTTTTTCTTTACGATAACCCTGATCAAAATCAATTAAACGAACCTTATTTGCGTCTAGCACAACGTATTTTACATATCATTCAAACTAAAACGATTGCCGGACAATTATATGCTATCGATACGCGTCTACGTCCTTCTGGTAGCAAAGGTTTATTAGTAAGTTCATTAGCCGCTTTTGAACAATATCAAACTGAAAAAGCATGGATTTGGGAATCGCAAGCACTGGTACGTGCACGTATGATTAGCCAATCACCCTCATTACAGCAGGGTTTCTCATCTATACGAAAACAAATTTTAACTACACCAAGAGATCCTGCTTATTTAAAACAAGAAATTAATGCCATGCGTGAACGTATGCGGCAAGAAAATGAGCCCAAAAAAACAGATTTATTTGATCTTAAGCAAAGCAAAGGTGGGTTAACCGACATTGAATTTATTGTGCAGTTTTTAGTATTAAACTTCGCTAAAAGTGCTCCCGCTTTGGTAGAATTTTATGACAATATTGCGATTCTAAGAGAGTGTAGCAATCTCAACGTTTTACCTAAAAAACAAGCTGAATTATTAATAAAAGCTTATGGCGATTATCGAAGAGTAATTCATCAATGTGCATTGCAAAAACAACGTGCTATTTTTGAGGCAACCTTATTTGATATTAACCGTAAGAATGTTATTGCCATTTGGAACCAACTTTTGAGTTAAAGAGGAATTTAATCATGATGAATAATGAAAAAAAAATAACCCCAAATTCTGAAAAACGTTATGAAGTCACTCATGCTGATTTGCCTTTAAGTTGTCCTATGCCAAGTATGTCATTATGGAATTCTCACCCACGCGTATTTTTACCTATTGATAAAACTGGCCATGAAAAATGCCCTTATTGTGGCGCTGAATTTTTTCTAAAAGATTTTAATGAGCAACAATAATCATATGACAAAAAAAATATTGATTGTTGGACCGGCATGGGTTGGCGATATGGTTATGTCGCAAGTGTTGCTTAAATGTCTTAAAAATCAGGATCAAAATACGATTATCGACGTCATTGCACCAGATTGGAGTCGCGCTTTATTAGAACGTATGCCTGAAGTTAGACGCGCAATTTCTATGCCTTTAGGTCACGGTCAATTCAATTTTAAAAAACGTTTTGAAATTGCAAAATCACTAAAAAATGAAAATTATGCTGAAGCCATTGTATTACCTAATTCTTGGAAGTCTGCACTCGTTCCTTTTCTTGCTGGTATTCCAAAACGTATTGGTTGGTTAGGTGAAATGCGTATTGGTTTATTAAATGATTGGCGCAAATTAGATAAAACCAAATGGCCATTAATGATTGAGCGCTTTGCGCAATTAGCATTCGCTAAAAAAGCTACTTTACCAACATTGCTACCTTATCCAAATTTAATTGTTGATCAACAAAACGTAGAAAAAACACTACAAAAATTTTCACTGCAAATTACTGGCAAACCTATTTTAGCACTTTGTCCTGGCGCTGAGTTTGGACCAGCAAAACGTTGGCCCGCTGAATATTATGCAGAAATTGCTAATGAAAAATTACAACAAGGATGGCAAGTTTGGATTTTTGGTTCAGTAAAAGATCAAGATGTAACTCAAGAAATTCAAGCATTAACCCAACATCAATGCATCGATTTAGCTGGTAAAACATCTTTAGGTGAAGCAATTGATTTACTATCACTTAGTTCTTTTGTTGTTAGTAACGACTCAGGGCTCATGCATATTTCAGCAGCATTAAAAAAGAAATTAGTCGTAATTTATGGCTCATCGGATCCAAGATTTACACCACCGCTTTGTGAAGATGTGAAAATTTTATCGCTGAATTTATCTTGTAGTCCGTGTTTTCAAAGGCAGTGTCCGTTACAGCATTTAAAATGTTTACGTGATTTAAAACCATCACTAGTGTTACAAGCACTTGATTCATTATCATGAAATATTGGATTAAGCCTTCAATTTCACAATTTGTTCCCGTAAATCAAGCTTTTGATTTCTTTATGCATTTACAAGGTGAAATTTTTCGTTTCGAAAAAAATCGCAAAACACTACGATTTAAGCTTAATCATCAACCCTATTTCGCAAAAATCCATTTTGGAATTGGTATAAAAGAAGTAATTAAAAATTTGATTCAACTGAAATTACCAGTCATTAGCGCAAAAAATGAATGGCTTGCTATTCACAAATTGCATCAATTAAATATTGCGACCATGAATATAGTAGCGTTTGGTGAAAGAGGTTTTTTCCCGTGGTCAAAGCAATCATTTTTAATTACTGAAGAATTACAGCATACAATTAGCCTTGAAGATTTTTGCACGCCGTGGAACAAACAAGCACCTAATTTTAAAGTTAAAATAAAAATCTTAAGTGAGTTAGCACGTACTGCTAAGACAATACACGAAAATGGCATCAATCATCGCGATTTTTATTTATGTCACTTTTTACTTGAGCAAAAAAATTCAAGCATAATTTTACATGTTATTGATTTGCATCGTGCACAAATTCGCGCCAAAGTACCTAGACGTTGGCTAATAAAAGATCTTGCAGGCCTTTATTTTTCAGCAATGGACATAGGTTTAACTAAACGTGATATTTTACGTTTTATTACGCTTTACAGTGAACCATCACTAAAAAGAAATTGGCAGTTTTGGGCAGATGTAAGTAATACAGCTGAAAAACTTTACTTAAAAGTTCATGGAAAAAAACCGTATGTGGTATGTCGATCCTCAAATAACTGATGATGTGAAAATTACATTTGATACTTTAGAAAAAGTATTTTCACTGACTGAAACACCACTTAGCAAAAGTTCTATAAGTGATGTGTTAAAAATTGCTGTAGATAAAAAAAATTATTATGTAAAACGGTTCTATCAGAAAGGAAAATCATGGCGGCGTTTTTTTGGACGAAGCCGTATTCGCGGTGATTGGGAAAACTTACAATATTTTCAATCAAAACATATTCCAACTGTTTATATTGTCGCATTTGGCGAGGAAAATTTACCTAAATATCGTGGTGCATTAATTACTAAAGAAATTGTAAATGCTATTGATTTGTCAAAATTAATCCAAAACCATAGCCAATTTTTAAATGAAAAAAATCACTTTGAACTTATTTTTTCAAAACTTGCAAAGTACCTAGCAACGTTACACCAAGATTCTTTTATTTTATTTGATTTTAAAGCACGTAATATTTTAATCACGATGTCAGAGCCATTAACAGTTCACTTAATTGATTGCCCTATTGGCCGCAAACGTTCAGCTTTATTTTTAAAACGCGGTATTTTAAAGGATTTATACACTTTTGAACGTTCGGTAAAAGATTTTATTACGGCACAACAATTTAATTGGTTTTTAGAAAAATATGCTGAATTTGTGGGAAAAGATTATAAAAAACTGTTGGAAGAATATAAAAAATTTAAGTGACAACGGAAAAAATAATGACTGAGAAAAAAAAATTTATTCGTACGATAAAAAGCTTTGTGAAACGTGAAGGTAGAATGACAGATGGCCAACGCCGTGCCTTTGAACAACTTTGGCCAAAATATGGTATTAATTTTCAACCGCATTTGACTGATATTGCTAGCTTGTACCATCAACCGTCACACCCTTTAGTTTTAGAAATTGGTTTTGGAATGGGCAGCTCCTTATTTGAGATGGCACAGCAAAACCCAAATATTAATTTTATTGGTATAGAAGTTTTTAAAACTGGAATTGGTGCTTTATTTGCACAATTAGAAAAACAACCTTTAGATAATCTTCGAGTATTACATACAGATGCATGTGAAGTCTTAACGCAAATGATTGCAGATCAAAGCTTATCTGGCGTACAGATTTTTTTTCCTGATCCATGGCGCAAAAAACGTCACCACAAACGTCGATTAATTCAAGCGCATTTTATTGAACTTTTATTAAAACGCTTAAAACCAAATGGTTTTATTCATATTGCAACAGACTGGGAAGATTATGCCTTACATATAGCTGAAGTTTTAAAATCGTTTACAGCTTTAGAAGCAAAAACCATTCCAATACTGACTCGCCCTACTACGAAATATGAAACTAGGGGTAAAAGATTAGGACATAAGGTTTGGGATTTTTTTTACGTAAAAAGCCATCTTGAGTAAGGCCTCAACTAAAATAATAGATAAGGAGCGGTGAGGATCGATAACAGGGAGTTATCCTGGGTGGATAGATATTAATTTTCAGCTAAATTGAATTGATTTTTTCTTTCATAGCAAAGGAGTCTGTCATGAAAAGATTTGGCTTGATTGATTGGGTAGCATTCGTCCTTGTTATCGTAGGCGGTGTAAACTGGGGTTTAGTTGGCTTGTTCAACTTCGACTTAGTTGCTGTACTATTCGGACAAATGACTATCATCTCTAAAGCAGTCTACATATTAGTTGGAGTATCAGCTTTATATATGCTGTATGCTGCAACAATTGGCAAAAAGGACGGCGCTTAAGTTAAATAGTTACCAACTATTTAGTTAGACGTTCTTTAAAAATCCAGAGTAACCTCTGAGGTTATTTCTGGATTTTTTATTTATCTGTTAATAAAAATAATCTAACCAAATCATCTAAAAAATTTTTGCCCAATTCAGTTTTCGTTATTTTTTGACCAGCCATGACTAAAAAGTTTTTCTTCTGCGCTATTTCAAGCGTTGGCTGCAATATTTCAATTGGCAATCCGGTTCTTGCTGTAAACATATTTAAGTCTATTGCTTGATTTAACCGTAACGCATTCAACATAAACTCAAATGGCAATTCTGATGGCATTACCGTTCTTTGTTCCATTACAAACTCAGGACTATTATTTAAATAATCAGTTGGATGTTTAAATTTAATCAAACGATGAATTTTATTGTTGTTGAAATCAGTTAATTTGCTGTGCGCGCCTGCACCAATGCCCAAATAATCTCCGAATAACCAATAATTTATATTATGTTTTGATTCTAAATTTTGCTGTGCAAAAGCTGATACTTCGTAATGTTTAAACTTAGCTTGTTTTAATAATTCATGCCCTTCGATTTGTATTTGCCAACTTAATTCTTCGTCTGGAAGTTTAGGTGGATGTTTATAAAAATAAGTATTTGGCTCTAATGTTAGTTGATACCACGATAAATGTGTTGGCGAAAAACTAAGAGCTGTTTTCAAATCAAATAATGCATCATCAATTGTTTGAGTAGGTAAAGCGTACATCAAATCAATATTGAAATTTTTAAAGCCTATTTTTTTTAAATTTTCTAATGCAGCAAAAACTTGGCTAGGATTATGAATACGTCCTAATGCTTTTAATTTTTCATCTTGAAAACTTTGAACACCAATTGATAGTCGATTTACACCAGCAGCAAAATAATCTTCAAAATGTTGTTGATCGAACGTTCCAGGATTTGCTTCTAGAGTAATTTCTATATTTTCATCACAATCAATTTGATCACGGATTGCAGTTAAAATATTTGAAATAGCTGAACCTGAAAATAAACTAGGTGTACCACCACCAAAAAAAATAGTTTTTAATTGTCGATTTTGCAGCCATTTTAAATCTCGTTTTAAATCTTGAATGACAGCATCAACATAATTTTCTTCCGGCAAACTATCTTTAACCGCATGCGAATTAAAATCGCAATACGGGCACTTTTTTACACACCAAGGTAAATGCACATAAAGGCTAATTGGGACATCAAGTTTCATGATTTTTTAGCATATCAATTGTAGAATTCATGCTTTCATTATCCACTGAGAAAGTGTTATGCGCCAAACACCAAAAATTCTTAAAACTGAAATTGTTGCAAATAGTAGACTTTTTCGCATTGAATCCGTCGATTTGGAGTTTAACAATGGCGAAAAACGCGTTTTTGAGCGGATTAAAGGCACCCGCGGCCATGGCACCATTATGATGATTCCAGTCGAAGCCGATAATGATACGGTGCTGCTGGTGCGCGAATATGCAGTAGGCCTTGAACGTTATGAAATTGGCTTACCTAAAGGCATTATTGAAATAGATGAAGATCCCAAAGACGCAGCTAATCGCGAATTAAAAGAAGAATTAGGCTTAGGCGCTCGAAAATTTACCTTCATTAAATCTATGAGCAATGCCCCAGGTTTTTTTGGAAGTAATGTCTTTTCTGTATTGGTACAAGACTTTTATGAAGAACGTCTAGAAGGTGATGAACCAGAACCCATTGAAATTGTTCCTTGGAAATTAAGTCGCTTAGAAGAATTGCTTGAACGCGATGATTTTTCTGAGGCAAGAAGTATTGCTGCTTTATTCATTGTCCGAGAATTGTTAAAAAAATAGGAGTTTTCTCATGTCTAATAAAAAACACGTCCGAGTTGCAGTTACTGGTGCCGCAGGCCAAATTGGTTATGCATTATTATTTCGTATTGCATCTGGCCAAATGTTTGGACCAGAAACAGAAGTTTCATTGCATTTACTTGAACTTGAACCAGCTTTACCTGCATTACACGGTGTAGCAATGGAATTAGACGATTGCGCATTTCCATTATTAAAAAATATCGTCTGTACTTCTGATTTAGATAAAGCAATGACTGACGTGAATTGGGCTTTATTAGTTGGGGCAGTACCGCGCAAAGCAGGAATGGAACGTGCAGATTTGTTAAAAATTAATGGCGGTATTTTTACTAAGCAAGGACAAGCAATTAATAACAATGCGGCAGATGATGTTCGTGTTTTAGTTGTCGGTAATCCATGTAACACCAATTGTTTAATTGCTATGAATAACGCGCACGACGTTCCAAATGATCGTTTTTATGCAATGACTATGCTTGATGAATTACGTGCTCGTACCCAATTAGCTCAAAAAGCAAATGTAGCTGTAACTGAAGTTTCTGAAATGACGATTTGGGGCAATCACTCTGCAACTCAATATCCTGATTTCTACAATGCAAAAATTAATGGTAAACCTGCTACTCAAGTCATTACCGATGAAAATTGGTTAAAAAATGATTTTGTTAAAATCGTACAACAACGTGGCGCTGAAATTATCAAAGCTCGTGGTTCTTCTTCCGCTGCTTCTGCTGCAAACGGCATCATCGCAAGCGTACGCGCATTAACAACCGACACACCTGCCCATGAAAGTTACTCAATGTGCTTATGTTCTGAAGGTGAATATGGTGTTGATAAAGGATTAATTTTCTCTTTCCCATGCAAAACTGAAAACGGCAAACGCAAAGTTATAGAAGGCATTGGTCATAATGAATTTGGTAAAGAAAAATTCTTAGCAACATTAGATGAATTACGTTCCGAACGTGATGCAGTGAAAGAATTAGGATTGATTGAGTAATTTAGCTAGTTTGTATCACTAAATAACAGGCGCTCATTTTATCCTTTTAATGACGCCTGTTATTAATATTTTAAATTAACCAATCATATTATTTACAAAAGAATTATTGTTATTTGCGTTATTGACGTTCTGTGTTGGCGTTGCAGGTGGAGATTTAAAGAAACTTAATTTAAGAAGATTGCTGTTACTACTTATGTGTGTGCCCATAAGAGCAGCCTCAGCCATCAAATTAAAATTATATTCTTCAAGCGTATCAAGAAGATGGGCATTGGATTGAATAATATTGCTTTCAGGAAATTTTTCCTGGTAGTGAATATACATTTTGTTGAGAGTATCAACTAACAACTTCATCGTATTTGGAAACATTTTCTCCATTAATTCACTATTCTGAAAAGTTACATAATATTCGATAAATAAAGCAGGCATTTCTGTAGTAATTAGTTCTTCTGAATAGGTGGGTATATGATATCCACTAAGTGCCTTGCCCGTAGTGTTATTCAGTGGAAAAGCAGATACTGTGTTTCCGAGAATTTCGATTGCAATATCATTTTTAGGATTTTCTCTAACATATTCTTGTGCTGTATCAAAATCTTGCTTTATACATTTTTTATTAGTGTCATCTAACTTCCAATTTTCATTTAAATGAGCTGGTGGACTTATTTTTGAACCATTCTCATAAAATTTATTAATTAACATATGCATTATTTCATGAATCATAATGCATAAAGAATGAGGTAATCGATTAATTGTTCCATCGAGATATAGTTCACAAGCAGAAATAAAATCATCTGCATGATTGTTTAAAACAAAAGCGACAATATCACCTAAATAGATTCCCACCGTCGCATCACTTTTAGTTGCAGATGGGAAATAATCATAGATGCAGCAACCTTCTACAGCCAAAATGTGTGGAGAAGTTTGGTTCCCAATTTCTTGTTTCACCATTCTGGCATAGATGTATAGCATTCGTTCGAGTAAAGGTAATTCAGCAATTAACTTATCAAGTGTTTTTATAAATACTTCATAGAATTTTTCTTTATTTTCGTTTTCTGCATATCTGTGAAGAACAACTGAACGTGCTACCAACCTTGCAATACTGATCTCTTCTTTAATTGCAATATCAGCATCAAAATATAAGTTATCCTGAAGAAAACTCTTCTCTGATTCTTTAAATGCTTTGCTATTATTTTGTCGGTTTTCATTCAGTTGCAGGCTTTCTTGATACTTTCGTTCTTCTTCTAATTGTCGTTTTGTCTTCCAATTTGTACGTTGAAATTCAGATAAATGCTCTTTTAAATTAACTGCTAACTTATTCTGATTAGCCTTTGTTTTTTCTACTAAATAACGGACGGCATCAAAAGCATCTGCACTTACGTACTGAAAATTAGCTAATCTTACTATGCCACAAGCTAAAGGGGTTGCGCCCTTGTTATTTTCGATATCTAAATCTACGCCTCTTAAATGTAATGCTTTAACAATATGAACATTATGCGAATAAATTGCATAATGCAGGGCTGTATCACCATGTTCATCTTGTTGATTTAGTTCTTCCAGACTTAATGAATTAATTTGCTGAATGATGATATGAGTCATCGGATCTTGTAAAAATACTTCGCTATTTATAACAACACAAAGGTATCCATGAGCATCAAGGAAATTTTTAATATTTTCCATTAATGGTTTTTCGAGATAATGAGATTTCATTATCTTATTATTTGCCTCAATTAAAGTGTCCTGTAGAAATAGAAATCCTGGAGATAAAGAATTCATGTAACTCCCTGCATCTCTAGGCATCCAGTGGAAACAATAGCGCTGATGAGAGGAATTAGTTTTTGAATAATGCTTATCTAAGAAAGCAATTTTTTTTTGATAAAGTTTGAACTCTTCATGTCTATTTTCAGTAAAAACTCTAAACATATTGGCTTACCTATCTCTATTAATGTCTTAGTAATGTTATTTTATTATAGAGAAACGATAGGAGTATTAGGGGAAAATTAGTAACGCAAAAAATATTGTTTTGGTCTTTTTGCATTGTAGGAGCGCTTGCTCTCCATATTTCTTTCTTAAAGCACAAAAAAACACTCCGAAGAGTGTTTTTTTATTTTTAGTAATAAAGAAAATTATGCTTTTGCTTCGCCTTTATTAGCTTGAATACCTGTACGAGCAAATTTACGTTTAAATTTATCTACACGTCCTGCGGTATCCATCAATTTTTGGCTACCGGTATAAAATGGATGACATTCAGCACAAATTTCAACAGACATGATTTCTGCTTTCTTGGTAGAGCGGGTGACAAATGAATTACCACAACTGCATTTCACAGTAATGTCTTTGTACTCTGGATGAATACCTTTTTTCATGGTGTGGTCTCCGTAACGAATCAATATGGGAAAATTAATTATAGTAAAAAAGAGGCGGCATTCTAATGAAGTAGCTTCCAGCCATCAAGCAACTTTCATTGAATAAATGGCTTTTTAAGCAAAAACAGCAATAACTGGCGCATGATCGGAGGGACGCTCTAATTTTCGTGGGTTTTTGTCTATTTCGCAGGATTGGCACTTAGGTGCGATTGCTTTTGAAGCCAAAATTAAGTCAATTCTTAAGCCATGATTACGTCTAAATGCCAGCATTCGGTAATCCCACCAACTAAAAGCCTTATCGGGCTGCGGGAAACGTCTAAAAACGTCTTCAAAGCCTAAATTTAAGATATCTTGTAATTGCTGACGCTCTAAATCGCTTACTAAAACCTGTCCTTGTAAAAGCCCTGGGTTATAAACATCTTTATCTTCCGGTGCCACATTGAAATCACCTAAGATAATTATCGAGTCGTATTTCTTTTGCTCTAACACTAATGCTGCACGCAATGATTTAAACCAATTAATCTTAAAATCATATTTATCTGAGCCTACCGCAGAACCATTAGGCACATACACATTAATCACCCGAATACCATTAATAGTTGCTGCAATAATTCTGCATTGCGCGTCACAATTAAATTCAGCATCAAATGCAATTTCTGTTAGGGGAAACTTACTTAATAAAGCCACGCCGTTATAAGCAGGTTGACCTTTAAAAGCGACTTGATAACCAGCATTCTTTAATTCATCCAATGGAAAATCTTTATCTACAGTTTTAGTTTCTTGCAATGCAACTACATCTGGTTTTTGTTGCGCTAACCAATCTAAAACATGTGGTAATCGAACGCGTAAAGAATTTACATTCCAAGATGCTATTTTCATAAATTAACCTGGTACTTTAGGTAACCAATTAAGATTAGATGCAATATCGGCATATATAACTGTTAAGAAAAAGAAAGTTGCAAGAGATAAGAAAATAACTCCTCCCTTTGTACGAAATACTGCTTCAGGGCGATGAATTCTACCTTTTGCCACCATCAAAATAGGAATAATGCCATGCAAAATCGCAACAAACACACCGCCAAATCCTAACGCTAAAATAAAACCCTTTGGATAAACTAATGCAAAAATGAATGGTGGTATGAAAGTAAGAAGCGCAGCTAAAAGTCGACCTTGAGGTTTTTTATTAATTTGTAATCCATCTGCTATCAAATCAAATAAACCAAATGCCACCCCTAAAAATGAACTTGCTAATGCAAAAAAAGCAAAAAATTGAGTTGCAGTACCGACCCAAGAATTAGTTAAAGATGAAATAAGCGCTTGTGTTAAGCCTGTTACAGCTTCACCGGAACTTAAAATCGAAATTAATCCATTTTCACCATGCAAGGGCACAATTCCAAACACCATACATTCCCAAATAATGTAAACCAGCAAAGTAAATAAACTACCGAAAAATATAACTTTCTTTAAAAAAGAAACATGACCGTGCAAATAATGACGAAGACTTGGAATAACGATGTGAAAACCAAACGATGTCATCAAAACCGGGAATGCTGAAAGTAAAAATTTAAACTCACCGCCTTGTAATAAAGTAAGTTGAACTTTAGGTATGGCGATAAAGATCATTGCTATAAATGCAGCAATCAAACCAATCATAAAAATACGATTAACTTGATCAACAAAAGTTGCTCCTAGAAAAACAACTGTTCCAAAAATTAACATCCAAGGAATACTACCTGCCCAAGGCGCAACTTCTTTATGAAGCGTCATTTTTATACCTTCATTAAAAAGCGCACCACCACCAGAAATATAAGCCGCAAGTAATGAATAAAATAAAAGCAAAAATGAAATCCAAGCAATGACTTGTCCCGTTCTACCTAAAGTATGTTTCGCCATGCTGATATAACTAGATTCAGCATCGAACCATAAATTAACTTCTAGTGATAACAAACCAGTGTAATAACTAAATAACCAACACAAAAATAACGAAAATATCGACCAATAAAATCCCGAAGCTGCAGAAGTAACTGGTAATGCCAACATACCAGCCCCTATTGATGTTCCAGTCAAAATAAAAATACTGCCGATGAAACGATTTATTTTCATGTTGGCTCCAATAATGAAAAATAAAAATGGTGGGCACACTACGTTTTGCCCACCCTACAATTATTTGATTTGTTGTAGGGTGGGCAAAGATGCAAAAAGCATCGTGCCCACCAATGATCTTTAATAATTAACTACTGTAATACATCTCAAATTCAAGCGGATGAGTAGTCATATTTAAACGCTCAACTTCTTGGCGTTTTAATCCAATATAACTTTCGATCAAACTCAAATTAAATACATCACCAGCTAATAAAAATTGATGATCTTTTTCTAACTGATCGAGCGCTTGCTGTAATGTTTCAGACACACTTGGAATATCTTTCAATTCTTCAGGTGGTAAATCATATAAATCTTTATCGATTGCATCGCCTGGATGAATTTTATTTTTAATACCATCAAGTCCAGCCATCAACATCGCTGCAAATGCTAAATATGGATTTGCAATTGGATCAGGGAAACGAACTTCGATACGACGATGTTGTTGTAATGATTGTGGAATACGAATTGCAGCGGAACGATTACGTGCTGAATATGCTAATAATACGGGTGCTTCAAAACCTGGAACTAAACGCTTGTAGCTATTGGTAGATGGATTTGTAAATGCATTTAATGCACGAGCGTGATGAATAATTCCGCCAATATAATAAAGTGCGGTTTCAGATAATCCCGCATATTGATCACCCGAAAATAAATTTTTTCCACTTTTCTGCAAGGATTGATGGCAATGCATACCGCTACCATTATCGCCAACTAAAGGTTTAGGCATGAATGTAGCGCTCATTCCATATTGATGCGCAATGACATGTTTGAATGTTTGTAATTCATCTGCTTTTTTCAACAAACTATTAAAACGTACTGCAATTTCATTTTGACTGCTTGCAACTTCATGGTGATGCGCTTCTACTTCTTGTCCTATTTTTTCTAGGGTTAAACACATCGCGGTACGAATATCATGTGCTGAATCAACTGGAGGTAATGGGAAATAGCCGCCTTTGATGCCAGGACGATGGCCTGTATTACCACCTTCAACATTTCTGCTGGAATTCCAATGCGCTTCTAATGCATCTACTTCATAAAATGAGCCCTGCATATCAACACGCCAACGCACATCATTAAACAAACAAAATTCTGGTTCTGGACCAAAAAACGCTTTGTCTGCAATGCCTGTAGATTGCAAATATATTTCTGCTAATCGCGCAACAGAACGTGGATCACGCACATAAGGTAAGCCAGTACCTGGATCATAAATATCGCAACGTAAATTTAATGTTGGTTGTTCATAAAAAGGATCGAGAATTGCTGTAGTTGGATCAGGAACTAATAGCATGTCTGAATCTTGAATACCTTTCCAACCTTTGATTGAAGAACCATCGAATGCTTTACCTGTTTCGAATATTTCTTCATCAATTTTTTCAGCGGGAATAGAAAGGTGATGTTGTGTGCCTAATAAATCGGTAAATTGAAGATCAACAATGCGAACGCGCTCGTTTTCTATGGTTTTATGCACCATACCAATCGCCTGACTTTTTTCTTTCGTTGCCATAGGAAGCTCCTGCAGTTTGGGGGGAGGAAATAAAAAATCGAGCAAAGTGTAACTTGAGCTAAATACTAAAAAAAAGCTTAATTTCACCTAAAAAAGAAAATTCTCGTCTGAGATGATCAACATATTGACGCTGAATTTTTTCAGCAGCAGAAATGTCAGGTAAAAGATGCAAAGGTATAAATAAATCGACATGCAATTTTCCTTCGATGTAATGCAACGAAATATTTTTAATTGAGGCATGAAATGGTAATTGTTGTTCGTTACACACTTTCCAAAACATTTTTAAAAAGCTTTCACGACTAGGTAAATAACGATTTAAATCTTTTTCATCTTCTTCATCTTCAGTATCGATATGAACTGTGACATCACGCACAAAATCACTTTGTTCTAGCAATGCCCAATACACTGCATGACTAATATAATGGCCTTCAGTCACACTTAAATTTCGACTCACTTGCACATGCACATCGACAAAAATAGAACCCGCCATAGAACGTGTACGTAATTGATGAATTGCGAGTACACCTGGAACAGAATAAATAATTGATTCAATTAATTTTAAACGTGCACCTATTACGCCTGTATCAACTAGCTCTCGCACACTAAGCCATAATAAATCTGCAGCCATTTTAATAATAAGAAAACCAACTACAGCTGCAGCTATAGCATCGAAAAAATAAAAACCGAATAAAGCACCAACGACACCTGCAAATACAACGATAGAAGAAGCAACATCACTTCGATGATGTAATGCATTGGCACGTAATAAATCAGAATTTTGTTTTTTAGCAATGTGCATTGTCCATCGATAAAAACCTTCTTTAATAATAATGCTGGCAACTACTATCACTAAAACAAATACATGCGGTATTTCAAATGTTTTGTGTGAAAACATATTGATACCAGCATTGATAATAATACTGACACCAATGATCGCTAAAATAAGTGCTAAAATTACTGTACCTAGTGTTTCAAAACGGGCATGACCATAAGGATGATCATCATCTGCAGCGCGTTTGCCATAATGCGAAACAAAAATAACTAAGAAATCGATCATTAAATCTGCAAACGAATGAAAACCATCTGCAACTAAGGCATGAGAATGACCTAAAAAACCAAAGACAATTTTGATTAAGGCTAAAAATACATCGCTTACAGCGCCCCAAAGCAAAACTCGCCAAGTTTCTCTAGAAGCTGATAATGCTTTTTCCATGAATTGCTCTAATTATGAGATAACAAATGAATTAAAGAACAAAAATTGCTTCCATTTCAACTTGAGCATTTTTTGGTAATGCGACAACACCAATTGCAGCACGTGCTGGATAAGGTGTTTGAAAATATTGCGCCATGATTTTATTCACTAACGCAAATTGTGATAAATCAGTTAAAAAAATGGAGAGCTTCACAATATTTGATAAATCACCGCCAGAAGCTTTGCAAATTGCTTGTAAATTTTTGAAGACTTGCTCAATTTGTGGCGCTAAATCATCGGATACTAAAATACCTGTTTTTGGATCAAGTGGGATTTGTCCTGAAATATAAACTGTATTTCCTACTTTAACTGCTTGTGAATAAGTACCAATTGCACTTGGTGCATCTTCTGTTGAAATAATTGTTTTTTCCATATTGTCCTCTCAACTTATATTCTTTCGACGCCATCAACCACTTTAATTGCTGTAATTCGTTTCATTACTTTTTCTAAATGTGCTTTATCACGTACTAATAAAGTAAGATTTATCGTAAATAATTGTCCATCACCTTGATTAACAACAATGTTATCAATATTTGCTTCTGCCTCTGAAATCGCACTTGCTAATTGCGCTAATACCCAACGTTGATTCATTACTTTAATTTTTATGTCTGTTTGAAATTCACCTTGAATATGTTTTTCCCAACACATAACCATTAAACGATTCGCATCCTGAAGGAATTGAGCAATTTGACTGCACTGCTCTCTATGTACTTCAATACCTCGACCTGGTTTTAAAATACCAACAATTGCATCACCTGGCAGAGGTTTACAACACGCAGCATAAGTTACAACCATGCCTTCTGTACCTTTAATTGATAATGGCATAGCTGCATCGCTAACAGTAACTTCACTTTCACCAGATAATTTTTCACATATTCTAGAAGCAATAACTGCCGGCATTTGATTACCTAAACCAATCGCTTCATATAATTCATCTACTGATTTGTAATGCAGTGCTTTACTAATGTCTTGTAAAACTTCAGGTTTAATTTCTTTATCTTTTTGTAAATTTTCAAACGATTTTTCAAGTAATTCTTTTCCTAAAGAAATAGCAGCGCTACGTTTTTGGGTTTTCAAATAATGACGAATGCAACTTCTAGCACGGGCTGTAGTAACAAAATTCAACCAAGCTGCATTTGGTCTTGCACCGGGTGCCGTTACAATCTCAACTGTTTGGCCATTACTAAGAGGCATACTTAATGGTGCAAAACGACGTTCAACTTTTGCTGCAACGCAGGTGTTGCCAATATCAGAGTGAATTGCATAAGCAAAATCAACTGCGGTAGCACCGCGACGCAATTCAATAATGTCGCCTTTAGGTGTGAAGACATATACATCTTCTGGAAACAAATCGATTTTTACATTTTCAATAAATTCTAAGGAACTACCGGTACGTTGTTGTAATTCCAACAAACCTTTCAACCATTCACGTGCTTTTAACTGTGCATCACCTACTGCAGAATCAGGTGATTTATAAAGCCAGTGCGCCGCAATCCCATTTTCCGCAATTCGATCCATTGCTAATGTGCGAATTTGTATTTCAATTGGAACACCATAAGGCCCAAATAAAGTTGTATGCAATGATTGATAGCCATTTGCTTTTGGCATTGCGATATAATCTTTAAAACGTTCTGGAATGGGTTTGTATAAAGCATGCACTGCACCTAATGTGCGATAACAATCATCTGCTGTATCGACAATAATTCTAAAAGCATAAACATCCATAATTTCAGCAAATGATGCATGTCTAACTTTCATTTTTCGATAGATGCCATAGAGGTGCTTTTGTCGCCCTAGAACTTGTCCTTGAGAAATGTGATGCGTTGATAAAGTGCCTTTCAGTGCTTTTTTAATTTCATTAATAATTTCTCGGCGATTACCGCGTGCTTTTTTAACTGCCGCAGACAAAATGCGATAACGCATTGGACAAAGTGCTGCAAAACCTAAATCTTCAAATTCAATTCTAAAAGCGTGCATACCTAAACGATTAGCAATCGGTGCATAAATCTCGAGTGTTTCTTTAGCAATACGTCGGCGTTTTTTTGGCGGCATATTTTTAAGTGTGCGCATGTTATGCAAACGATCAGCTAACTTAACTAAGATCACACGAATATCGCGCACCATTGCCAATAACATTTTACGAAAATTTTCAGCTTGCGCTTCTGCTCTACTTTCAAAATGAATTTGAGTCAGTTTACTCACACCATCGACTAAATCTGCTACTTGTGGACCAAAACGTTCTGTTAAATAAACTTTATCAACTTGCGTATCTTCTAAAACATCATGCATCAAAGCAGCCATAATACTTTCATGATCAAGATGCATATGCGCAAGAATTGTTGCAACAGCTACAGGATGAGTAATATAAGGATCGCCGCTTCGGCGCATCTGCCCTTCATGCGCCTTTTCAGCAATAAGGTAGGCCTGATGAACTAATTCAATTTTTTCATCATCCAGATATGTCGCTAAGACATCTTTTAGTTCGGTGAAATGGCTCACCAATACCTCCGTCACAGTGGTTATTCTTCCTCCACTGTTTCAGTTCCGGTTAAATCTAAATTGGCTTGTTTTTCGAACTTATCTTTCATTCCAGCTGCAATTTCACGTAATGCAAGTACTGTTGGTTTATCATTTTCTGGATTAACGAATGGATCTTTACCATTAACAGCTAATTCTCTAGCTCTTTTGGTTGCTATTAATACGAGTTCAAATCGATTAGGAATTTTTTCTAAGCAATCTTCAACGGTAATACGGGCCATAATTATGTTCTCCTATTAAAAAATATAGCGTTTACTTTATAAGAAAATTAGGAATTTAAGATAATAAATTATCTAAAATATCCTTGAATTTTTGACTTTGCTTTATATATTTCAGGCGCTCTGCCTGAATAATCGTTTTAAGTTCAAAAAGCGCCTTTTGAAAGTTCTCATTTACTACTAAATAATCAAATTCATGACAATGAGACATCTCTTCCTTTAAGGCTTTTAATCGAGTTTCTATAACGTCTGGTTCATCCTGAGCTCGATTAATTAATCGCTCCCTTAATACCCGCTGCGATGGCGGCATAATAAAAATTAATACCGCTTCTGGTACCAATTTTTTTACCTGCTGCGCTCCTTGCCAATCTATTTCCAGAATAACATCAATTCCTGCAGTTAATTTTTGCTTAACCCATTCTTTTGATGTGCCGTATTGATGTGAAAAAACGATAGCGTGCTCTAAAAAAACATTTTGTGCCAACATCTTATTAAATTCTTCATTATCGACAAAATGGTAAGCAACTCCTTCATGCTCACTTGGCCGTTTAGGTCTTGTCGTATATGAAATAGAAACTTCAATATCTGCCATCTCTTCCAACAAGCGATTCACCAAACTGGTTTTTCCAGCACCCGATGGCGCGGTAATTATGAACAATGTGCCGCTAATTATTTTTTGCATATAATTACTCAATGTTTTGAATTTGTTCCCGAATTTGCTCTAACAATACTTTGATATCGAGTACATCTTTTGTAACGTTTGAATCAGGCGATTTAACACTCAAAGTATTAATTTCTCTATTTAATTCTTGCAATAAAAAATCCATGCGTCGTCCAATCGCTTTATTATCTTTTAGCATGCGTAGTGCTTCTTTTAGGTGAATATCAATTCTATCCACTTCTTCTGAAACATCTATTTTTTGCGCATATAAAACCATTTCTTGCTCAAAACGGTTTGGATCTAAAGTTAATTGGGCGTCTTGAAAACGTTGGATTAAAAGATTACGAAAATGCTCTTTAATATTAGGTAGCTGTTTTTTGACATTTTGCATTAATTGTTGAATTTCTTTAAATCTAGCTTCCATTAGTTGTGCTAGCTTTTTGCCTTCGCGTAGTCTGACGTCAATCAAAGTTTGTAACGTTTCACGGTAGGGAAATGATTTGTTCAAAAACATCTTGCGGTATTTTTTCATCTATTTGTAATATTGAAGGCCAAAATAGAATACGTGAAAGATCCAGTTCTTTTACTTCAAGGTCAGCGTCATCGATAATTTTTTTCGCTTGTTGATGCGCTTTTAGTACACCTTGTAGTAAGGGTTGGTTTAAAACAACAGAAGAATTCTCAATTTCATAAAATTGCGCTCTAAATGTACATTCAATTTTGCCGCGAGCTAAAACACTTTGAGCATGTGTTCGAAAATCCATTTCTAAATATCTAAGCAACTCTGGCAAGCGAAAAGAAATATCTAAAAAGCGATGATTCAATGAGCGAATTTCAATCGTAATTGAACCCCATTTTTCTTGAATACTTTTACTCGCAAAGGCAGTCATACTTGAAATCATGTCATTATTTTCCTAAGTAACTTCTCTTGGATTTTCTAAAAAGTCGGTATACTAATCGTTTTCGATTTATTAGAACAACGAGGTTTTATTATGCGCTTAAATCAACGAAAAGCCGATGAATTACGTCCGATCTCAATTACCCGTCAATTTACACGTTATGCAGAAGGTTCTGTCCTCGTTTGTTTTGGCAATACTCAAGTCATTTGCACCGCAAGCATTGTTCCTGGGGTTCCTCGCTTTTTAAAAGGCACAAATCAAGGATGGTTAACCGCAGAATATGGTATGCTGCCGCGCGCAACCCATGAACGCACCGATAGAGAAGCCAGCCGCGGTCGTCAAGGCGGCCGTACGCTAGAAATACAACGATTGATTGGACGTTCTTTAAGAAATTGTGTCAATTTAAAAATGATTGGCGAACATACCATTACAA
Source organism: uncultured Gammaproteobacteria bacterium (assembly GCA_964645885.1). Classification (GTDB taxonomy): domain Bacteria; phylum Pseudomonadota; class Gammaproteobacteria; order CAZYCO01; family CAZYCO01; genus CAZYCO01. The sequence continues at coordinate 13,418 of CAZYCO010000012.1, read as the reverse complement.
TTGATTGTGATGTCATTCAAGCTGATGGTGGCACAAGAACAGCAGCAATTACTGGTGGTGCAGTTGCGCTTTTTGATGCGTTAAAAGTTTTACAAAAACAAAATCCACTAAATCAGTCTGCTTTTACTGGTTTTGTAGCTTCAGTTTCGGTTGGAATGCATCAGGGTATAGCCGTGTTAGATTTAGATTACAGTGAAGATTCTAATGCTGAAACAGATATGAACGTGGTGATGAATGAAGCATTAGAATTCATTGAAATACAAGGAACGGCTGAAAAAAGGCCTTTTCGCCACCAAGAATTTAATGCGATGCTGGAACTAGCAACAAACGGAATTCGATCATTATTAGAAAAACAAAAAGCTATTTTATCACTTTAATTGTTTCAATATTTTCTTAGGAGAAAGCAATGAAACTGCGTATTTACTTATTATCGTTATTAACCATGATGCTTCTTGTAGGTTGCGCAACGACTACATCTCAATCAACTGCAGAAGAAGAAATCAATACTTCATCCTCAAACCAAACTGCTTTTTTAAAAACCAAGACCAGTAAAGAATTTGTAGCAAAACCTGCAAACGACATGGAGCGTACGGTTTATGTTCAGATCGAAAATAATTCAAATAAACCTGATTTTTATATCACTGAGCAACTTGTTAAAGACTTAACAAACAAAGGATACCGTGTTGTACAAGCTACCGATAAAGCTCACTATTTATTAGAAGTTCATATTATTGATGTATCTGAAAATGACTCAAATATACCTAACTCTCTTTACAAAGCAGGATACGGCAATCGCTTAGATGATGTATTTTCAAGAGAAGTCCTCTTCCAACATGAAAATCAAAAACAAGGTAAAACTAGAGAATTATTTAATAAAATGATTGGTAAAGGAAAAGTTTATTACGTTGTAACCGATGTTCGAATTTCTATCCGTACTCGTGAATCTATTCGCGATGAGTCTCTGGTTCAACAAACAAAACCGGCTAATGATATTCAAGCTTATTTTAATAGTGTTTCTCATTGGAACCGGATTTATGCACGTTGGCTTAGCAAAACAGATGAAGTCTCAATGAATTACGAGCAAGCTAAACCTGAACTTGAAAAAGATTTAGCTAATCAGATTGCAAATGTATTAGCTTAAATTTAACTTAAAACCATTCCTCTAAAAATTAGGGGAATGGTTAAAACCTAGGAGAAGACCTTAGATTGCATGCCTTCAATCCATCTGGTATAAGGTGCGCTCTTTGTTAAAAATTAAGTCTTCAACCCATTAAAATAATTTTGGAGCTCATTCTCATGTCACGCGTTTGCCAGTTAACAAATAAAAAGCCAATGTCAGGCCATAATGTTTCACATTCAAATCGTAAAACCAAACGTCGCTTTCTCCCTAATTTACAAACTCGTCGCCTTTGGCTTGAAGAAGAAAACCGTTTCGTTACCTTAAAACTCAGCACCAAAGCGCTTCGTACCATTACCAAACGTGGTTTAAAATCAGTAGTTGATGAATTACGTGCTCGCGGCGAAAAAATTTAAGAGGTAAATAGTTATGGCAAAGAAAAAAGGCTCTTTAAATATTAAAATGCAGTCTACAGAAAGTTCTTATTTTAAAACTACAAAAAAGAACCCTAAAAATACTACCGAAAAATTATCTTTAAAGATGTACGATCCAAAACTACGCAAACATGTTCTTTTTAAAGAAGAAAAATTAAAATAAATTTTCCTTTAAAAATAAAAAACCCGCTTAAATGCGGGTTTTTTATTTTATGCAATGTGACAATTTAAGAATGCTGAGGAACATATCCTCTTAATTGAGCAGCAAATCGACGTAATACTTCTAAACTAGAACTTTCTGCTTGACGACACCATTCCTGTAAAGCTTCAAGCAATTCTTTTTGCGTTGCAGTTGTAGAGTTCCAGATATCTTGCAATTTCAAGCGATATTGATAAACCAACTTTAAATTTTCGCGCTCTGCTAAAACTTCTTTTAAGCGCTCTTTTTCTTGCTCAGAAACAAGGGATGCATCTCGAATTAAAGGAGTTTTAGCTAACCCCAATAAACGACGGCCTTTATCTCCTGCTTTTTGTTTTTCTTCCTTCAGAACAGGAAGAATAACTTCTCTGCTATAACGCGCCATTACTTGAAAACGATTAGTTAACACTGCTTTTACAGTATCCATATCAATCGTTAGTTTTTGTGGTGCAACATATACTTTAGGCGGAACTTTTTTTACTTTTACCAGACCAACGGTTTTTAATATGCTGATATAGAGCCAACCAATATCAAATTCCCAAGGTTTAATAGAAAATTTTGCTGAAGTTGGATAAGTATGATGATTGTTATGCAATTCTTCACCGCCAATGATGATACCTATTGGTGAAATATTGGTTGCAGCATCTGCACATTCGAAATTGCGATATCCCCAATAATGACCAATTCCATTCACCACACCAGCAGCAAAAAATGGAATCCATGCCATTTGAATAGCCCAAACCGTGAGCCCTGGGACACCTAATAAAACTAGGTTAATGATTAACATTAAACGAATACCTTTGCTGGTATGAGGGGTATAGATATGTCTTTCAATCCAATCATCTGGCGTACCATGACCGTAACGTTCTAAAGTTTCTTTATTTTTAGCTTCTATTCGATAAAGCTCACCGCCCTGCCATAAGACTTTTTTAATTCCTAAAATTTGAGGGCTATGTGGATCATCAGAAGTTTCGCATTTTGCATGGTGCTTACGATGAATAGCTGTCCATGCTTTGGTAATCATACCGGTCGTTAACCAAAGCCAAAAACGGAAAAAATGAGCCAAAATTGGATGGATTTCTAAGGAGCGATGCGCCTGGCTACGATGCAAGTATAAAGTGACACAAACAATCGTAATATGGGTAACAACTAGGGTATAAATGATATATCCGCCAAGAGAAAGGTTTAATAAACCATAAAACATATATTTCTCCATTTTTGAATTGGCCTAATGCATAACAGCCCATACTCTAACACAATTTAGCCTTCTCTAGAAACCAATCTGCCCTTACGGTAGATTAATTACTAATTTTTTAACACTTAAGAATAACCATGCCATTACAATTTCTTCATTCCTTAGTACAAGATGATTTTAAAGCAGTAAATCAGTTAATTATAAATCAATTACATTCTCATGTAGCGCTCATTAATCAATTAAGCCATCACATTATTCATAGTGGTGGGAAACGTTTAAGACCTTTATTAGTTTTATTAAGTGCGAAAGCTTTTAATTATGTTGGCGAGCAGCACATTACATCCGCCTCAATTATTGAATTTATTCATACTGCTACTTTGTTGCACGATGATGTAGTTGATAATTCAAATTTACGTCGTGGCAAAAAAACAGCGAATGCTATTTGGGGAAATGAAGCCAGTGTTTTAGTAGGCGATTTTTTGTATTCACGTGCGTTTCAAATGATGGTTGCACTAAAAGAAAAAAATCTAACGGTAATGCGTATTTTGGCAGATACAACAAATACTATCTCTGAAGGCGAAGTGATGCAGTTATTAAATTGCAGGAATCCAGATGTTTCAGAAGAAAATTATATGCAAGTTATTTACAGTAAAACTGCAAAATTATTCGAAGCTGCTGCACAAATTGGCGCCATTCTAGCAAACAGAAATGAATCTGAAATTCATGCAGCGCATGACTATGGAAAATATTTAGGTATTGCTTTTCAATTAGTTGACGACGCCCTCGATTATTGTGCAAACACCGAAGAAATCGGTAAAAACATCGGCGATGATTTAGCTGAAGGTAAGCCAACATTGCCACTTATTCATGTTTTAAATCATGGTAACAACTACGAAAAAAATCTTGTTCGACATGCAATTGAACATGGTGATGTATCTTCTTTAGATAAAATTTTAGATGCGATTGAATCAACACAAGCTATTTCTTACACCTATCGCCTTGCAGAAATTTATGCAAATAAAGCTATCTCTGCTTTAGGACTTTTTCCAGATTCAATATATCAAGAAGCATTAAAACAATTAGCCGAATTTTCTGTAGCTAGAAAATTTTAATAAAAAATGCATTGGACACTAACGGACTCTGATACAGCACTGGGTTCAGAACTAAGAGGCTTGGGCTAAACTCATATCTCCTCAACCAATTCAAAATCTCTTGCAGTTTTAATTGACACTTTTTTTACCAATCGACAGAATACCCGACCTTCCGATGGCTATGTAGCTCAGTTGGTTAGAGCGCGGCACTCATAATGCTGAGGTCGGTGGTTCGAGCCCACCCATAGCCACCAATTTAAACTAGTTAAAAAATTAATATAAAAATTAGCCTCATTTAGCTGTGCGAATACTCTGCGTCACTATGTCCATATATTCTTGATTTTGCATACGCATAGCATGCATAACATCTGTTAAAGATTCAAAATTGTCACTTAACATCCCATATAAATTTTCAAATTTAGCTTCATGAGCAAAAGATAATGTTTCATAAGCAGAACGACCAAGTTGATTAAAATAACTTGGTTGTAAGTGAAAACGCTCAGCACGTTTTGGAAATAAACCTGAAATTAATAAACATTTATCTCCAACATCTCGAAGCGCATCGTATTGTTTTTTCTGTAACCCTTCGAGACTTGTTAAAAAATCTATCGCCAGCACGCTATTAATAATACTTGGCTCTTTGGTATAACGAATGAGTAAAAACACCAAATAGCTTTCAACTTCTTGATGAAGATTAAGAAAGCAACTCGATTCAGCTTCCACAACTAATGTATACCATTGGCTTATTTCTGATGGGTTTAAAACTAACTTCATAATTTCCCCCCCTTAAAAAATAGGGCCTTTTTTTAAGTGTAGGAAAGTTTTAGCTCTTAATCGTTTCTGATATTAAAAATTTTTACTTGGATAGAGAGGTAATTCGATTTAGCATCGCCAGATTATTTGGTTGGATTCAAATTTTTTTGCTGGCAAGGGGTATTCAATGAGAGGCTTTTTTAATTACTCAAAATTAACTGCTGCAACGATGATATGTTTACTATCCTTTTCCTCCTCTTCATTTGCTAATCAAAACACCACGCCCACTAACACAAATATTTCGACAAAAGAAAACGCTCAAATAACAGTAATCACTAAAGACAATTCACAAGATGACCCATTACAGCCTTACAACCGAATTGCTTTCAACTTCAACACTGGTTTAAACAAGATCATCATTAATCCAATAGCACGAGGTTATAATCTTGTTCTACCAAATATCTTAAAAAAAGGTATTAGTAACTTTTTTTCAAATATTAACACCGTAACTACTATTGCTAATGACGTTTTGCAGTTAAAGCTTTATCAAGCTTGGTCAGATATCTGGCGTCTTGGTGTTAATACCACAGTCGGTGTGGGTGGTTTATTTGACGTTGCTTCACATATGGGGCTCGAACGTCATAAAGAAGGTTTTGGTCTAACTTTAGCGTATTGGGGATGGGAGAATTCATCCTATTTTATTATCCCAGTAATTGGCCCAAGTACCATTCGAGATACGTTTGGCTTAGGTGGTGATTACTTCATGAGTATTTACCCATATATCCATAGCACTGCATTATCTGATGGATTATTAGCGTTATTCTTTATTAGTTATCGAGCAGAAGTTGTTGATTTACAAGAAATTGAAGAACAAGCAGCACTTGATCCTTATTTATTCGAAAGAAATGCTTATCTGCAAAATCGCAAATATTTAATTCAACAAAATAAAGGTATGCAGCAACCTGTAGATAACTACGTTCCAGGTGATGATGATGAAATTGACTTAACTGCACCAGTAAAAACTAAACAACCAGCAACTAACAAAGTAGCAAAAAATACGAAAACAAAGACTGTAAATAAATCAATTGCAAATAAAGAAACGAAAACACAAACAACAACTTCACAACAACAAAAAAAATCATCATAAAAATAAATGCTGCATGTAGTTTTATTTGAACCAGAAATTCCACCTAATACAGGAAACATCATTCGATTGTGCGCTAATACCAGCGCACAACTTCATCTGATTGAACCACTTGGATTTAATTTAGAAGATAAACAATTGCGTCGCGCCGGATTGGATTATCATGAATGGGCAAATGTAAAAACCCACAAAAATTTCGAAGATTTTAGACAAAAATATCCCGAACAAAGGTTATTTGCATTTTCTACTAAAGGAAAAAAATATTATAACGAAGTGAAATTTGAACAAGATGATATTTTATTGTTCGGCCCTGAAACCAGAGGATTACCAACAGTAATATTAGACTCATTAAACTCTACACAAGTTATTCGGATTCCAATGGTAGCAAATAGTCGAAGTTTAAATTTATCAAATTCAGTTGCCGTTGTTTTATATGAAGCATGGCGACAATTAGACTTTATAGGTGCAAAATAATTTAAACTTGATTTTGTGCTTTAGAATTCTCGCTTTGGTTCGCGTGCGAGTAATTCTTCTACCGCTTCTTTTGCACTTAATTCATCTGCGAGAACTTTTGAAACACTTTTCACAATTGGCATTTCTAATTTATGTTTTGTTGCTAGATCTAAAACGAACTGTGCATTCTGTTGTCCTTCAACTACTTGCCCAATAGATGTTAAAGCATCTTGTACTGAAAGGCCTTTTGCGAGCGCTAAACCAAAACGTCGATTACGAGATTGATCATCTGTACAAGTTAACACCAAATCACCCATCCCTGATAAACCAATCAACGTTTCTTGTTTTGCTCCCATCGCTATACCGAAACGTAACATTTCTGCTAAGGCGCGCGTGATCAACGCACATCGTGCATTGGCACCAAATCCTAAGCCATCTGAAATACCGGCTGAAATAGCGTATACATTTTTCAAAATACCGCCAATCTCTGCACCTAATACATCATTGCTTTCATATACGCGAAATGAAGGATTATGAAAAAATGGAATTAATTTATCTAATAAAGCATTACTTTCAGAAGCAAGAATAACTGCCGTTGGTAATCCTGCTGCAACTTCTTTTGCAAACGATGGACCAGCAACAACAGCAAAACGATCTGCATTAATGTTTAATTGTTGAATTGCTTCATGAAAGAAAATTTTTTTAGTAGGTTCTAAACCTTTGCTTGCACAAATAATTCCAACTGATTGTGGAATCATTGTTATTAATTCTTGTAATTGTTGATAAAAACCAACACTAGATACAGAAACGACAATTTGTTCTGCACCTTGTACAGCATCACTTAGTTCTGGAACAGGTGTTAAATTATTTGGAAAATTGAATTGCGGTAAATAACGCTCATTGCAACGAGACTGAACCATTGTTGCCATTAAATCTTTTTCACGGCCCCAAAGCCGAACATCATGCCCATTACGTGCTAAGAGCAGTGCAAGCGCAGTTCCCCAAGAGCCTGCGCCTACAACTGAAACTTTTTTAGTTTGTTTAGAATTCATGCGTTTATTGTACTGTTTGTGCGCCAGAGTCACCGTTACGTACATCTACGCCACTTGCATTGCCTTGTAATTTAGCAAGATGTTCTGCATATAACGCATCAAAATTAACAGGTGATAACAATAATTGTGGGAAGCTACCGCGATTTACAATTGTAGTCACTGTTTCGCGAGCATATGGATAAAGTTCACGTGGGCAAAACACACCAAGAATATGATGTAATTCATCTTTGTTAAAACCACGGATAGTAAAAATACCAGCTTGTTTTAATTCAACGATAAAAATTACTTTTTCTTCCACTTTTGCAGTAATCGTCATAACCAATGTAACTTCATGCGTTTCTTCATCAAGTGCTTTTGTTTGTGAACGCAAATCAAGATTAATTTGTGGTTGCCATTCTTGACGGAAAATTTCTGGCGCGCTTGGTGCTTCGAATGATAAATCTTTTAAATAAATACGCTGCAATCCAATAATTGGTTGTTGATCTTGTGAATCTGGACCTTGAGGTTTTTGATTTTCCATCGCTATGTTCCTATGACTAAATGATTAAGAAATTATTTACTAACTAATGGTAAGTTTGCAGCTAACCATGCATGCACGCCACCTTTTAAAATTCCAACTTGTTCAAATTGCTGTTTACGTAAAAATACGCCAGATTGAATACCAAATTGATTATTATTAGTAATTAACACAATTGGACGTTTTTTATCAGAATCTAACTTATTTAAAGAATTTGATAATTGAACACGAGGAATATGAATTGCGCCGGTTAAATGACCTTTGCGGTATTCTTCTTCTTCCCGTAAATCGACGATTAGAGCATTTTCTTGATTAATGAGAAAAGTAATCTGTGCTGGATTCCATAAATGTACGCCTCGAACCCGCGTACTTTTTTCCATGTGAATAATAATGGCTAATAAAATAACTAATGCAGCCCATAGCTGCCAATGAGTGATGATGAATTGTGTGAATTCTTGTAATTGCATGAAACTTATCCCAAATTAAAAAAGCTTTTCGCCATTAGGAACGTTTGGTTCAACTGTAATTAAACAAACTGCACCATTTTGATCTGGAAATCCTACTAATAAAAATTGCGATTCGAAACCCGCAATATTTTTAGCATTAAAATTTACAATGCCTGCAACTTGTTTGCCAATCAATGTTTCTTTAGTGTAATGCACAGTAATTTGTGCAGATGTTTGTTTGATTCCCAACTCAGGTCCAAAATCGACCCAAACTTTATATGCTGGTTTTTTAGCACGAGGAAAATCTTCTACCTTGATAATGGTGCCAGAGCGAATATCAACTTTTTCGAAGTCTGCAAAATCAATAACTGGTTTCACATCTATCCCTCAATAAACCTTGGTTTTATGTTTTGGCGCACTTATACTCCAGAGCTTTCTTTTTTTCCATGAAAAATATGTCTAAACATCGTCCCATTTTGTTAATGATTTTAGATGGCTGGGGTTATCGCGAAGATAATGCCCATAATGCTATTGCTAAAGCCCACATCCCACATTGGGATGCTTTATGGCAACAATACCCTCACACCTTATTAAATGGTTCTGGTCACGCTGTAGGCTTGCCTGATGGCCAAATGGGAAATTCAGAAGTTGGCCACTTAAATATTGGTGCTGGTCGAATAGTTGATCAAGATTTAACTCGTATCGATAAATCAATTGAGAACAAAGAATTTTTTGAAAATCCCGCCTTAATTCAAGCAATTGAACACGCCGTAGAATATGACAAAGCAATTCATATTTTAGGTTTGCTTTCTCCAGGTGGTGTGCACAGTCATGAAAAACATATTCATGCTTTAATAGAACTTGCTCACCAAAAAGGTTTAAAAAAAGTATTTCTTCATGCTTTTTTAGATGGACGTGATGTACCACCTCGCAGCGCAAAAAAATCATTAGACGAAACTGAACAATTATTAAAAACATTGCATTGTGGTCGAATTGCTTCGATCGTCGGACGTTATTTTGCTATGGATCGAGATAAGCGTTGGGATCGTACAAAACATGCATATGACTTACTAACTTTAGGTAAAGCACCTTTTCACGCAACTTCGGCGATCGATGCATTAAATATGGCTTATGCTAGAGGCGAAGATGATGAATTCGTTCAAGCAACAACCATTGGCCAACCTGTGACTATTCAAGACGGTGACAGTATTATTTTTATGAACTTTCGTTCAGATCGAGTAAGACAATTATCACGCGCCTTTATACAACCAAGTTTTAATGAATTTCATCGCGTAGTTATTCCAAAATTATATTCATTCGTTACCTTAACCGAATACGCTACAGACATTCAGAGTGAAATTGCTTTTCCTTCTTATTCATTAAAAAATATTTTAGGCGAATATCTATCTCATCTTGGTTTAAAACAACTTCGTATTGCCGAAACAGAAAAATATGCACACGTAACTTTTTTCTTTAATGGTGGTGTTGAAACACCATTTGAAGGCGAAGATCGTACTTTGATTCATTCACCAAAAGTTCCAACTTACGATCTGCAACCTGAAATGAGCGCCCATGAATTAACTGTTCAACTCATTGATGCAATCAAAAGTAAAAAATATGATGTAATTGTTTGTAATT
>CAZYCO010000012.1:0-3355 GCA_964645885.1 uncultured Gammaproteobacteria bacterium | reverse complement strand
TCGGTCATAGTGGTAATATGAAAGCGACTATTCGTGCAATTGAAACATTAGATGATTGCATTGGTAAAATTGTAAATGTAATGCAACAAGTTGGTGGCGAAATTTTAATTACTGCTGATCATGGCAATGCAGAATGTATGTTTGATGAGCACACTCAACAACCACATACTGCGCACACAAGTGATCCAGTTCCATTTATTTATATTGGCCGTGCTGCAAAATTTACGCAAAATAAAGGCAAGTTATCTGATGTTGCTCCAACATTGTTATACTTAATGGGTTTAGATATTCCGAAAGAAATGACAGGCCAAAATTTGCTAGAACTTAAAAACACGGAAGTTGAAAAATAACCATTACAAACACGTACTTAAACTATACTGCAAAGAGTACAGACTAAATTCAGTGGAATCGTTTTTAGATAAGGAACAGAGTTCATGTTGAAACATACAAAACGTTTGTTAGTAATGAGCGTTCTTGCTTGGTCTAGTTTCTCATTTGCTGTTGATACACCCAATATTCCACTTACATCTGATTCGAATGGCGCAAATGATGCAAGTGACAGCAAAACAAAAACTCAACCGCCATTAGAAGACATACAACGTTTTACCAACGCAATTAGCCTTATTAAGAATTACTACATCGAGCCTGTTACTGATAAAAAATTATTTGAAAATGCAATTCGAGGAATGTTGCAATATTTAGACCCACATTCCGCATACTTAGATGAAAACGATTACAAAGATTTAAACATGTCAACTAAAGGTCAGTTTAGTGGTTTAGGTCTTGAAGTAACAATGGAAGACGGCCTCATCAAAGTAATTTCACCACTTGATGATGGTCCTGCAGCAAAAGCCGGAATTAAAGCTGGTGATCGCATTATCTTACTTGATAACCAACCGGTTAAAGGCATGTCACTACGCGATGCAGTAAACAAAATGCGTGGTGCAGTAGGTACGAAAATTCGTCTTACTATTATTCGCGATAAAAGTCCAAAACCACTGGTAATTGATGTCACAAGACAAACCATCGAAATTAAGAGTGTCAAAGGTGAATTATTAAGTAACAAATATGCTTATGTTCGTATTAGTCATTTCCAAGAAAATACGTCAAAAGAAGTACTTTCTACTTTAGAAACTTTACGTAAAAAAGCAGAAGGTAATTTCTCCGGTTTAATTCTAGATTTACGTAACAATCCAGGTGGCTTACTTGATTCTGCTGTTGCAATAGCAGACGCATTTATTGATCGTAAACCTGGTAGCAAAGCAAAATTGATTGTTTACACCAAAGGACGTATTCAAGGCTCACAATATGTTGCATATGCACATAGTGGCGACGTTTTGAAAGGTGCACCTATTGTTGTGTTAATTAATGAAGGTTCTGCATCTGGTTCTGAAATTGTTGCCGGCGCGTTACAAGATAATCATCGCGCATTATTAATTGGTACAAAAAGTTTTGGCAAAGGCTCAGTACAAACTGTATTACCACTTGATGCAAGTCACGGTATTAAATTAACAACTGCGCTTTATTACACACCATCAGGTCGTTCAATTCAGGCATTAGGTATTGAACCTGACATTATTGTTGACGATGTTGTTATTCCAAAACCTACAAAAGAAGATAATGGTTTACTCGCTATCAAAGAAGCTGATCTTGAAGCTCATATCGCAAATGCAAATGGCAAAGAAAAAGTAAAAGAAGAACAGCAGAAAGATAAATTAAAAGAAAAAGATGCGAAAAAAGACTTAGATTTAATGTATAACGACTTCCAGTTGTATCAAGCATTAATTATGCTAAAAAGCATGTCAGTTAATAATCAAAAATAATTAATGTGGGATCAAGTTTTATCTAAGTTAGACCATGCCACAACACCGCAAAAAGCGATTTTGTTGTGGCATGGTGAACTAACATCACTTCAATTCATTAGCCAAGCCAAGGGATCAAAAAAATTATGTTTATTATTATCTTAACTTATAAAAAACCAATTGAAGTTGTTGATCAATATTTAATTGAACATCGTACATTTCTCGATGATTGTTATAAAAAAAATATTTTTATTACTTCAGGTCCGCAAAAACCTAGAACAGGTGGGATTTTAATTTCTCAATTAAAAGATCGTCTGGAATTAGAAGATGTATTAAAACAAGATCCATTTGAAATTCATCAAGTAGCTGAATATAAAATTATTGAGTTTGATCCAATTAAATACCATCCAAATTTTATTTCGTTTGTAGAATAATTTTATTTAAAATTTTTTTGCAAATTTAAAAATCTAATCTATTTTTTTCTGGTAAGTGTGCAACGTTCTCCAGCTCTTGCCTACGCAAGGGCAAACTACTGTTAGCATCCAGGAAATAAATGAAAAATTACTACGTATATATTTTAGCAAGCGAAAGAAATGGTACTTTGTATGTTGGTGTTACTTCGAATTTACTAAAAAGAGTAAAACAACATAAAAATAATGAAGGCGGAAATTTCACAAAAAAATATAATGTAAATAAATTAGTTTACTACGATGTTACGACTAATATTTACGAAGCAATAAAAAGAGAAAAGCAAATAAAAGCGTGGAAACGCAAATGGAAGTTACGTGTAATTGAAGAGAAAAATCCATATTGGATTGATCTTTATGATGAATTAACTGGATGCCAGCCTTCGCTGGCATGACAATAAATAAACTTTAATCGGAGAATATTGTGTCATGCCAGCGAAGGCTGGCATCCAGAAAATATTTAAATCGCTGTTCGAAAATTCTATTCAAAGATTAAACTACTTATCCATGTTCTTCGCATACATTTCAATTAAATAATCGCGGCCCATTTTATCTAAATATTCTTGATATGTTCCTGGATAAGTGTTGATACGATTAGCATTAATAATGATTAAACTACTTGCTACTTCTTGAACAAAATATCGATTGTGGCTAACGAAAAAAACGGTGCCAGGAAATTTTTTTAATCCCACAGCTAAACCGTCAATTGCTTCTAAATCTAAATGGTTAGTTGGTTCATCGAGAATTAAAATATTGTGCTGCTCTAAAATAAGTTTAGCGAAATATAATCGTGCACATTCGCCACCACTTAACACACTGATTTTTTTCTTTACATCATCGCCAGAAAATAACATTTGTCCTAAAATTTTTCGGGCATTTAATTCACTCACACCTGTTACTTCATCTGTTAACCACTGCAATAATGTTTTTTCTGGCACTAAAAAATGATGAAAATCTTGCGCAAAATAACCAATAGAAGCATTTTCATTCCAAGTGTATTCACCTTGTTCTGCTTGAATGTGATTAAGTAAGATTTTTATTAAGGAATATTTTCAAGACCGTACACCAAACCATTTAACTGACTAA
>CAZYCO010000011.1:42204-51609 GCA_964645885.1 uncultured Gammaproteobacteria bacterium | reverse complement strand
CCAGCAGCAGGGCGAGTAATGCGATCACCTGCTACGAAATCTTTATTACCTGGCAAAACAGTTTCATAAGTACCACCTTGGCCATGATGCAAAGCTGGTTCTTGAATATCTTTTGCAGGTATAACAATTTTTTCACCTTGACCAATATCTGTGATGTTACGTTTGGTGATTGCTTTATCAACAGCTTCTTTAATCTGTTTTTTAAATCGACGTAAAAAGCGTTGACGATTTATTGCGCTTTTATTTTTGTAATTAAAACGTCGATCTATGATTTGTGTTGTCATGCTTCTTACCTTGCATTCAAAATCTTTTTCGCCTCTTCAGAGGGAGAGGCCGGCCGAACATAGTTCGGGCGGGTGAGGGGAATGAACAAAAAATTAAAAATAGATCTCCCTCACCCTCGCACACGTTGTGTGCTCGACCTCTCCCGATGGGAGAGGTGAAAAATCAGTTTAAGTTATTGCGATTTCCGTACTCTTAAATACCAATCACAAAGCAAGCGAACTTGTTTAGGTGTGTAACCTTTTTCAACCATGCGATTAATAAAATCATCATGTTTTTGTCTTTGTTCTGCTGACGCTTTTGGATTAAATGAAATCACAGGTAATAATTCTTCAGTGTTCGAAAACATTTTTTTCTCAATCACGCTGCGTAATTTTTCATAACTATGCCAAGGTGGATTTTTACCATGATTATTTGCACGTGCGCGAAGAACAAAGTTTACAATTTCGTTGCGAAAATCTTTTGGATTACTAATTCCTGCTGGTTTTTCAACTTGTTCTAATTCTTCATTGAGAGCAGCTCTGTCAAAAATTTCGCCGGTATCTGGATCGCGATAATCTTGATCTTGGATCCAAAAATCTGCATAGGTGACATAGCGATCAAAAATATTTTGGCCGTATTCACCATAAGATTCCAAATAAGCGGTTTGAATTTCTTTACCAATAAAGTCAATGTAACGTGGTGTAATAAATTCTTTTAAATACGATAAATATCGTTGCATGGTTTCAGGTGGGAATTGTTCCTGAAAAATTTGTTTTTCTAATACATACAATAAATGCACTGGGTTAGCTGCAATTTCACTTTGATCATAATTAAATACTTTCGATAAAATTTTAAATGCAAATCGAGTTGATAATCCGGACATACCTTCATCCACACCTGCAAAATCTCGATATTCTTGATATGACTTTGCTTTTGGATCGGTATCTTTCAAACTTTCACCGTTATAAACACGCATTTTGGAATATAACGAAGAATTTTCTGGCTCTTTTAAGCGAGTTAAAACTGAAAATTGCGCCAACATATCTAATGTACCTGGTGAACATGGCGAATTTTTCAATGAACTGTTATCAATTAATTTTTTATAAATTTTTACTTCTTCAGAAACACGTAAACAATAAGGTACTTTTACAATATAAATACGATCGATGAATGCTTCATTATGTTTGTTATTACGAAATGATTGCCATTCTGATTCGTTTGAATGTGCAAGAATAATTCCATCAAATGGAATAGAAGATAAACCTTCAGTTGCGTTGTAATTACCTTCTTGTGTTGCTGTTAAAAGAGGATGCAATACTTTGATGGGTGCTTTAAACATTTCAACGAATTCTAATAAACCACGATTCGCTAAACACAAACCACCAGAATAACTGTAAGCATCTGGATCATCTTGTGCGAATTCTTCTAATTTTCGAATATCAATTTTTCCGACTAATGACGAAATATCTTGGTTATTTTCATCACCAGGTTCGGTTTTAGTAATTGCAATTTGTTGTAAGCGAGAAGGGCGTAATTTCACTACTTTAAAACGAGTCAAATCGCCATTGAATTCACGTAATCGTTTTACTGCCCATGGTGATGGAATAAAACGCATTGCACGTTTAGGAATACCGTAGCGTTCTTCAATTTGTTTAATTTGTTCTGAATTACCTGCAAATAAAGACAAAGGTGATTCATGTATCGGTGAGCCTTTGATCGCATAAAACGGTACTTTTTCCATTAATTCTTTTAGTTTTTCTGCAAGGGATGATTTACCGCCGCCTACAGGGCCAAGTAAATAGAGGATTTGTTTTGCCTCTTCTAAGCCTTGGGATGCATGTTTTAAAAAGCCCACAATTTGTTCTATTGGCTCTTCTAAGCCATAAAAATCGCTAAAAGCTGGGTAAATATTGATAATTTTATTCGAAAAAATTTGACTTAAAGCGCGGTTATGGCGGGTGTCGATCTGTTCTGGCTTACCTATGGCCATAAGTAGCCGTTCAGCAGCATTAGCATAGGCTATAGGGTCGTTTTTACACAGTTCTAAGTATTCTTGAAACGTAAGTTCCTCTTCTTTACATTCCTCGTAAAACGCTTGGAACTGGTCAAAAATATCATTTGTTTGGCTCATAAACAGGTCTCCATTTTGCATTAAAAATTTCCTGTTTCCTTAAGAAAGAGTATAGACAAGAATATTAAGGAAAGTTGGCGGGTAGTACGTTATGTTGGGCTTCGCTTACGCTCACCCCAACCTACCCGTGAATCATTTTGTAGCCGTAGGTTGGGGTGAGGCGCAGCCGAAGCCCAACAAAAAATTTGCAACAAAGTTATATAAAGGAATATTCATGAGCGATGTAACTAAACCTGAGATTCGTATTGAAAATTATCAAGCACCGGATTATTTGATTGAAGATGTGCATTTAAAATTTGAATTAGAGCCAGATAAAACGACTGTTCATTCAAAACTAAAATTTACAAGAAATACTGCTGAAAATGCCCCGCTTTTTTTAAATGGCGAAGCGCTTGAGTTAATTAGTGTAACGCTTAACGGTACAGAACTTACATCTAAACAATATCAGCTAACAGACAAAGGATTAACTATTTTTGAAGTACCACAATTTTTTACTTTAGAAATTGTTAACACAATTAAACCACATGAAAATCTAACGTTAAGTGGGCTTTATCAATCTAGAGGTAATTATTGTACGCAATGTGAAGCGCATGGCTTTAGAAGAATAACTTATTATTTGGATCGTCCTGATGTGATGAGTTCATTCACTACAACTATTATTGCAGATAAAGAACGTTATCCAGTTTTACTTTCAAATGGTAATTTGATTGAAGAAGGTATGGTTGATAAACACCGACGTTTTGTAACTTGGAACGATCCTTTTAAAAAACCAAGTTATTTATTTGCATTAGTTGCAGGTGATTACGTTCGTGTTAAAGATACTTTTCTAACTAAAACTGGTCGTACAGTGCAATTACATTTTTATGTTGAAAAAGGTAACGAACAAAAATGTGAACATGCAATTGAAGCTTTAAAAAAGGCCATGAGTTGGGATGAGAAAACCTATGGTCGTGAATATGATTTAGATATTTACATGATCGTTGCTGTTAGTGATTTCAATATGGGAGCAATGGAAAATAAAGGGTTAAATATTTTTAATGATAAATATATTTTGGCGCGTCCTGAAATTGCGACTGATTTTGATTACGAACATGTAGACGCTGTTGTTGCACATGAATATTTTCATAACTGGAGTGGTAATCGTGTTACTTGTAGAGACTGGTTTCAATTAAGTTTAAAAGAAGGTTTAACCGTTTTTCGTGAGCAACAATTTGTAGCTGATCATTATTCTAAAACTGCAACTCGTATTGATAATGTTCAATATTTACGAACCTATCAATTTGCAGAAGATGCAGGGCCAATGGCGCATGCAGTACAACCACGCGCATATATAGAAGTAAATAATTTTTATACTTCAACCATTTACAACAAAGGCTCTGAAGTTATTCGCATGATTCATACTTTGCTAGGTGAGAAAGGTTTTAGATCGGGTATGGATCTTTATTTTGAGCGTCATGATGGTGAAGCAGTTACCATTGAAGATTTTGTAAAAGCGATGTCAGATGCTAATCAAAAGGATTTTAAGCAATTTCATCGTTGGTACACTCAAGCAGGTACACCACAATTAACTATTCACAATCACTATCATGAAAAAGAAAAAATATTTGAAATAACGATTGAGCAATATTGCGCACCAACTCCAGATGGTAGTGACAAATTACCATTTCATATTCCAATTAAAATTGCGTTGCTAGATAAAAAAGGGCATGAGATGTCACTAGCATTAGAAAATAGTGCAGACACAGAAGCGAAGACAACACATATTTTAGAATTACGCGAACCAAAACAAACATTTCGTTTTACGCAAGTTAAAGAAAAACCAATTTTATCTTTATTGCGCGATTTTTCTGCGCCAGTAAAAATAAATTACAGCTATACAAATGAAGAATTAATTTTCTTAATGAATTTTGATCAAAATGGGTTCTCCCGTTGGGAAGCATCACAAACTTTTTATTTACGTTTAATTGATAATATTGATGCAATTGAAAAAACAAAATGGCTAGAAGTTATAAAGAATATTATCAATGATTCAAAAATTGATTTATTTTTAAAAGTAAAACTTTTAACACTTCCTAGCTTAAATTATTTATGTGAACAGCAAAAAGAAATTCATATCGAAAAACTTTACGCTGCTCGTTTTAAATTAAGAAAAATAATTGCTGAAGAATTAAAATCTGAATTTATAGCTCAATATCAAAAATTAAATAAAACCAAGGCGTATCATTTCGATTCTAAATCGCAAGCAGAACGTCAAATGAAAAATTTATGCTTAAATTATTTAGCATGGAGTGGCGATACTGAAATGTTTGATTGGTGCCAAACACAGTATCAAGAAGCAAATAATATGACAGATAGTATGGCTGCGTTCTCAGCGTTATCGCATCACGATTCTGCACAATATGAAGTTGTCAAAGATGAGTTTTATAAGAAATGGCAACATGAAGCACTAGTGATTGATAAATGGTTTGCAGTGCAAGCATTATCTGAATCAGAAAGCACATTAGAAAATATACAGCGATTATTAGCGCATCCAGCATTTAATATTAAAAATCCAAATAAAGTGTATGCGCTGATCAATAGTTTTTGTCATAACAATTTGATCCGCTTTCACGATATAAGTGGTAAAGGTTATCAATTAGCTGCTGATATGGTGATCAAACTTAATCAAATTAATCCTCAAGTTGCAGCTCGCGTTGTCAATGCCTTTTCTTCTTGGAAAAAATATGACGATAAACGTAAATCAATGATGAAAGAGCAATTAGAGCGAATTAAAAAAGAAAAATTGGCAAGCGATTTATATGAATTGGTGACCAAGTTTTTGAAATGATCAGAAATATTATTTCTTAGCAAATGGATCGTTTGATTGTGAAGATGAACTGCCGGTGTTGTGACCATTTAATATAGATTGCCTACGACGCCAGATTTGTTCATTTTCACTTTCTAATTTGGCATGTGCTTGAATGCGCTGAAAATAACTACGTGATGAAAATTCTGGTTGCATTTGTTGTTCAGTCATATCAGTTAAATAATTTTGTTCAATAACCAGTTGATTAGTTTCTTGATTGCGTTCGTTATCAAAAATTTCATTCATGAAATTTTCTTGCTCCGTTGAGATATTATTTTTAAAAAACTCACGTAAAGACTCTAAGTTAAATTCTTCGTCATTAGGAATAACGCTATCAGTTTGAATTTCTTGTTGTTCTTCTAGATCTTGTGCCAATTGTTCATGCGAATCCATAACTGGCTCATTTGCAGTAACTGTTTCAGTAATTGGAGTAGGGGAAGGAACAATTGTTTTCTGATTATTAAATGAATAACGAGGCTTTTTAATAAATAAAGATTTAATTTTGTCGATAATGGTCGTAAATATACTCTTCTTTCGCTTTGATTCAGTTTCGTAAAGCGAAATGATTTTGTCTAAATCATGTGAGCTATTTAAGTTTTCCATAAGCTTTTCTATTCATAGTATTTATTAAACTTATGATCATTATATCGGTATGTTATTAACGAAATATTAAAATACCTTATAAGCTCGTATTTAGCGTAGTGACGTTTCTATATTTATTTTCAACATTCTCAATCGCTTGCTCTAATACGCTTTTCACTGCTGAATCATTCATATTACTAGCTTCAGATTCAGTCGATTTTGTTAATAGACTTCTTGGTAAAGAGTTAAAACTAAGGCTCTTACTAACAGTATGACTTAAAGTATTAAACCTATCAGTAAACATATTTCTATTAGGAGAAGTTGGAGGGGAAGATTTTTTTGCTAGTGTTCTAACTTCATCACCAATATCCCTTAAAATTTGAATTAAATTTTCATTTGATTTGGAATGTTCAACTCGGAATTTATCCAAACATTTAGATAGCAAATTTAATTCAGTTTGAAATTTTTGTTGTGCCTTTTCATCAATTACAAGGTTTTCATTTATTTTGATTTCCATAAATTTAATTACAAACTTTTGTAGGTCGACTAACTGAGTTACAAAATCACCTTTGATTAAAGGTAAGAGCGAAACAGATATTATATAATTTTGAATATAAAGACGTTCTCTATCCGCTTGCGCATGATCTTTGTCTTTTCCTAACATCATTTTTTCTAATAGTTTTTCTCTTTCTCTAAATAGTTTTAGATTCTTTGTAAAATCCAAATCTCCAATTTCATTGGAATGTTTTGAAAAATAGTCGTTGAATTTTAAAACAATAATCAGGTATTGAATCGGATCATCAAATGCCAGCTCAGATGCATTAATCAATGCTCGGAAATTACTGATAAACTCTTTTTGTAATTTTTCATCATTAAAAATAGTCTTAGCTTCAGAAGATTTAGCAATGTCAGCGAGACCAGGTACAGTAATATTATTCACATGATCCGAAAATTCAGTAGAAATTTTTTGCCAAGCTGCTTCAACTTCTGGATTACCGCCAGTATCAAAATCATAAATATTAAATTTTAAGCCCGCATCTACGCTTTGCTGCATAAATGCTCTTAATTGATCTTCAATAGAACCCGATTTATCAAATTCAATTTCTACAGCTTCAGATGACACAGTTATATTAGAGATATTGCTATTTGGATTTGAATTACCTTTTAACGTATTGGTAGTTTCATCCAAAGAAAAATTAAAAGTTTTTGTTTCAGTTTGCGATAGTTGTTGATGAATTGCTTGCGGTGTTGAAGCTGGAAAATTATTTTCTTTTCGATATTGCTGGATTAATTGTTGTTTTGCTTGTTGCTGTTTTTTTTGAATTTGCTGATTCTCTGTTTGTTCTTCAAGTTCATGATGCAGTTCTTTTAAAAAACCGGGAATAACTTTCTCATTTACTTCTCTAGATAATTGCTCGCTTTGTGTTTCTCTTTTTAGTGCAGCAATTTCTACAAATGTTTTTTTAAGTTGATCGACTATAATGGCCGATTCAATTTTAAAGGCATCTTCTTGTTGTAATATTTTTCTATAACCATTGTAATTTGAAATAACTCTCATTAAATCATTTTCAAATTTAGAGTTAGCGTTAGATGTGATTTCATTTAGCTCAGTTTTTAATTCATCATCTGAAATAAAAATATTAGTTGCTAGATTTTCAATTTCTTTTATTGCTTCATTTAATTCTAATTTTTCAGCATCAGAATATTTGTTATTATTGGGATCATTGATTTGATTAATGACAAAAGAAATAGAGTTTTTGAAATAGTTATTTTTTTCTGTTTCAAAATATTTTGCTACAGCTTGGTTAAAAGTATTTATGTTATCTTTAATTGAACCATCAAACATAATAGAGTGTAAAATTCTTAAAGATAAAGTCCTTAAAAGATTATCCCATTTAAAATTTGGATATTCTGCAGTAAGAGTTGAATGGCAAAATTGATGAAAATTATTTAAAAGTTCAGCAATTTTAATGTTTTGCTCATATAAATTTTGAGTTCTTGCTTGGCTTGACTTTGTATTTTTAGGTTTTTCTGTACAAAAATTTGCGTAAGCAAATGCACTTAAACGAGCAGAGGCATCTAGGATGAAAGGAGGTAGAGAGGCAGTAGCTGTTAATTCATAAAAATTTCTAATATAGCCTTTTTGATAGTCACGAAATTCAATACCTAAACCGATAAATTTTTCTTGTTCTTCTTTATTTAAATCTTTAAGTGAGTGGCCAATTTTTTCATAACATAGAGTTAAACTATCAATAGTATTTGGGTTAATTACCATTAAATTTTGATCTGTGGCGTTTGCTGGTTCAATTTTCGCTTCTGTTAAAATTGCCAAATAGTCACGTGTAACTAATGTAACTAAAGTATTATTATCACTATGCTCTGATTTTATTGTCTTTTGGAATGCATAAGCAGTTTCTATTGTTTGCTCATTGGGAGGAAATTTAGTCATTAAACTACGCAGAATCGTTTCATCAGTATCAAGTTGTAAAGTTTTGCCATTCGATAATGTTTGCGTAGCGATAAAATCAGAATATTGGTTTATTTTTTCTTTTAAATTTTGTTGTAACAATATAAATAAAACTGGCTCAGCTTTAATGTTTTGTGCGCTATTACAAAAATCTTTCCAGGCGTTTTCTAAATATGTTGGTATTACGGCAAAAACATATTTTTGATAAATTTTTTCTAAACAAGGTTGCAATCCTTCATTAGTAAGTTTGTTTTGTATTGCAAGATTATTGTTAATAGCATTTTGAATGCTAATTTGTGTTGTATCCTTTTTTTGTAGTTCCGCATGTTCGGTTTCTATTTGTTTATGAATTTTTTGTTGCAAATTTGTTATAGTTTTTTGATTTTTATCCAAAAATTGATTTTTTCTAAGATTATGGCTCCAAGCAGCAGAAATCATTTTTGCAACAATTCTAAAGAAAGGTTTAAGTTTATCTGCAACCCCGCCAGCAAAATTTTTAGTTATTTCTTGTTCTACTTCTCTATAAATATTTAAGTAAATTGATAATTTAATTTTAATTTTATTTCCGTGGTAATTTTTAGTTTTATCTACTCCCTCTCTAACTGCAGCTTCTGCCGAATTCGTTCTTAGAAATTGATTAGTTACAGTTTGCGCATAAAAACTTACTTCATCATAAATAAGCATAAGACCGGCAAATTTTGTTTCAGTAGAAAGTGTTTTGCCTTTGTTATTTATATCATATATGGCTTTTTGAATTCTTTGTTCTAAATTTTTAATTCGATTTTTTATGTCTTCTTGATCAGTTGAAGAGGATTCTATTTCCTTGATATTTTCATTTTTTATTTTGATTGTTTCTGCAATTTCTAATTCTTTTTTGGCATCTTCTAATCTTTTGATTTCTTTTGAAATATTTTCTTTATGTTTTAAATAAAAGGTTAAAAATGAAAGCAAGTAAATATTTTTCAGGTGCGCATTATTATTTTTACTTTCAATGGTAGAGTAAACCCAACTTTGATTAGCCAGATTAAATACTTTCTTAAATTCTTCGCGATTTGAAAAAAGCGTTAAAAAAATCTGAAAATCATTATTTTGTTTTTTTACATCAATGGGCGAGTC
>CAZYCO010000011.1:29477-42143 GCA_964645885.1 uncultured Gammaproteobacteria bacterium | reverse complement strand
TTGTTTTTTAATGATGTTGATAAAAAAAGCTAATTTATTGAAATCAATTTTTTGAAAATTATCTTGTTTAACTAACTCATTAAATGCATCGGATATATTAGCTTCATTTTTTAATGCATATAAAAAATTATATAATTGCAATAAAAACGTTTCGGGCTTTTCGAGTGCTTGATTGCTGAAATTAGAAAGCTGTTGAAGGGTTTCTAAGGTTTGTTTTTGTAGCGCCATTTTTTACCCCGAATCCAGATTAAATTTTCCTTAAGGAATTATAGCCGGCAGAACTTAACAAAAAATTAATTGAAATTTTTTCTGCTAAAGTGCACCTTGCAGCTGTGTTCCATTATTACAGGCCTTTGCAGGAAATTTCATGAAAATTTTGGTAGTAGAAGATGAAGCTAAAACCGCAAATATTTTGCGGCAAGGCTTAATTGAGAACAAATTTGAAGTCGATGTTTTAACCGACGGTTTAGAAGCCAGCCGTTATCTAAAACAGTATCGTTATGACTTGGTTATATTAGATGTCATGTTACCTAGACGTTCGGGCTGGGAGTTAATTCAAGAATTACGCAGCCAAGATACCCAAACCCCAGTGCTATTTTTGACTGCGCGTGATGCAGTTGAAGAACGGGTGAAAGGTTTACAGTTAGGTGCCGATGATTACTTAATTAAGCCTTTCGCTTTTTCAGAATTATTAGCAAGAATCCACACTTTATTACGTCGTGGTCAGCAACCACATTCCCAGCAATTAAAGATTGCCGATTTAGAAATCGATTTGTTAACTGATACAGTAAAACGTGGCACGCATGTGATCCGATTGACGCCTAAAGAATTCAAGTTATTGGTGCTTTTAATTCAGCATCGAGATGAAATTTTATCTAGAAAATTTATCGCAGAAAAAGTTTGGAACATCCACTTTGAAACCGATACCAATACTATTGATGTTGCAGTGCGACGTTTACGCTCCAAAGTAGATGATCCATTTGCAAAAAAATTAATTTATACCATTCGTGGAATAGGCTATGTTGTTAGCGAAGAAGAGCCTCAATAATTCTTGGTCGTTAGTTAGACGATTATATTTTTCTTGCGCTGCTGCGTGTTTTTTCTTGATTTTAGCAACCAGTATTTTTTTCTACGCTAGTTTGGCTTTCAGTATTAAAAAAGCACACGAAAAATTTCTTACTCATAAAATTTCAGTGATCAGAGAAATTCTAAATACTGATCAGCAATTGAATATGAGAAGCGAATTAAATGAAGAATTAAATTGGGAGTTGGGTGTACAACAAGATTATTATTTTGTACGCGTAACCGATTTACAAAACAAGCAAACAATAGAAACTAAAAATATTTTTCATCATAAAAAATTTGCTCATTTTACAGATGACATTTTTCCCAAAGCGAATGCAGCTACACTGACGCCATCACCACTTATTCGATATAGCCATCATGGCAGGCATTATTTATTAATTTCACAAGTGATTTTAGCAAGTGATCGAAAATATTTAGTACAAGTAGCAATTAATGCGTCATATGAAAACCGTTTGTTATTTAATTTTCGTATTTATTTAATTGCCGTTGTAATCGTTGGATTTTTCTTATCTTTATTGATTGGTAAATTAGTAGCAAAGCGAGGCATGAAGCCTTTATTTGATGTAACTCAATCGATACAAAATATTAATTTCTCGCGTTTACATGACAGGTTGCAATTACAAAATGCACCCAAAGAATTAATTGGGTTAATTACAGCATTTAATGCCATGTTGCAGCGAATTGAAGAGGGCGTAAAACGTTTATCTCAATTCTCAGCTGATCTTGCACATGAATTAAGAACACCAGTTAATAATTTGACAGTCGCAGCAGAAATTCAATTATCTAGAGCGCGCTCTA
Organism: uncultured Gammaproteobacteria bacterium; assembly: GCA_964645885.1. Classification (GTDB taxonomy): domain Bacteria; phylum Pseudomonadota; class Gammaproteobacteria; order CAZYCO01; family CAZYCO01; genus CAZYCO01. Next base: position 40,259 of record CAZYCO010000011.1, on the reverse strand, counting down.
TTGCTGAATATCAAACCGTATTGCAATCAAGCTTAGAAGAATATGAAAAATTAACAAAAATAATTGATAACATGTTGTTTTTAGCGCGTACTGAGCATGTTGATGGCGCAATTGAAAAACAAAAGTTGGATGTCAAAATAATTTTCAATGAAATGAAAGATTTTTTTGAAGCGCAAGCAGAAGAAAAAAATATTGAAATCCAAATAGATTGTGCAGATGACTTATTTGTTTTTGCAGATCCAATGTTATTACAACGGGTATTAATTAATTTAATTTCAAATGCGCTTCGTTATGCGAAAACAAAAGTGCAATTGAAAGCAAATAACCCAAATCAAAATAAGATTATTTTACAAGTTATCGATGATGGCGAAGGCATTTCGAAAAAGCATTTAGATCAAATTTTTCAGCGCTTTTATCGTATTGATTATGCACGTAGCCGAGAAATGGGTGGGACTGGTTTAGGACTCGCTATTGTAAAATCAATTATGGAATTACATAACGGATCAATTAAGGTGGAAAGTGAGATCGGAAAAGGTACGTGTTTTAATTTAGAATTTGATCAAGATAAATAAATTACTAATTTTTTACCATTCGGCACAGTAGATTCATTTCGAATATTGTTCCAACGTTTAATTGAATCAATAGAGACATTATGAACTTTAGCAATTTTCCATAATGAATCCCCATCTTTTACTTGATAACGAACTAATTTAGCTGCTTTCTTTAATGCACTATCTTTTTTAGTTACTTTTACATGGCTATTTCTATTGATAAGTGAATGTTTGGATGTTGTAACAAAAGCGCCATCTAATTTTGAAATCGGTTGTGAATTTTGCGCTAAAACGTACCGTTTATTTTTAGATGAAAGTGGCGAAATTTTAACGCCTGCTTGGTTACGATTAGTAATGAAAATAGGTTGTTTTTCTTTTGCTGCAACCATTATTGGTTCACTTAAGAATTGATCTTTACTACGAAATGCTGCAGCAATTGATTCTGCCAATTGATTTGCAGCAACAGTGCTATTAACAGTCGAATGTGAGCGTGGTTTATCTACAGCAGGTTCTCTTTGCGCTAAAACAATGTTGCCAGTATTTGGTAAATTTCTAATATTTCTTTCAAAAATTGCAGCGTTGCCAACTGGTAAAATTAATCGATTTGAAGCGCTCGCCATGCCGCTCCAATGATTAAAACCTGGATTTAAACGATAAACATGTTCCAAATTCATTTCTGCTAATTGTGCGACTTGCGGCAACGTAACAGCTTTATTCATATTTACTTGAGTCAAATAAGGTTCAAATTTAACAGAAGGTAAACGGACACCATAACGTTCAGCGTTATTCACAATAGTCGCAACTGCTAATAGACGAGGAACATAATCTTTTGTTTCTTTAGGTAGCTGTAATGACCAAAAGTCAGTGCTTCTACCATAACGTGCATTTAGTTGTTGTGCATTAGTAACGCGTTTTAAGCCTGAATCATAAGCAGCTAATGCCAATAACAAATCACCTTTAAAGTAATTATGTAAGAAAGTTAAATGATCGAGTGCTGCATTAGTTGAAGCGATGACATCGCGACGACCATCATATATATGATTTTGAGCGATACCGAATTGGCCTGCTGTTTTTGGCATTAATTGCCATAAGCCTGCTGCACCTTTATGTGAGTAAGCGTAAGGATTAAAGCCACTTTCGATAACTGGCAGTAATGCTAATTCTATTGGAAGGTTACGTTTTTGTGCTTCTTGGTAAATGTAATAGATATAAGGTTGGCTGTTTGCAATTGATTTGCTGAACTTATCTTTATGGCGAACATAACGATTAATTTGTTGTTTAACTTGAGGAATAGATGACGCGTCTGCGACTTTTGATTCACTACGAAAGTGAGACCATAAGTCACGATTTCCGAAAGGCCACCAGAAGCTATAATGTGTGCCACCAGAAGACATGTTTTGATTGTTTTGAGAGAGTGGAGTACATGCTAATAAGCTTGAAGCTATTAGCAAAATTAACAGCCATCCCTTTGATATCATCGTTTTCATAGCGGCGCATGGTAAGGAAGGCTTTATTCTTAGATCAAGCTTAAGGGTAGAAAAAAGGATCCTGATTTTATCTTAAAAGTAATTTAAACCATATTATAAGAACAATTTTTAGTCATAATGGTTAATTTTGGCTGCTGTTCTCCTCGTTAATCAGGAGGACAATTGCTATAAATATATATAGAATTCAGAAAGTTTTACTTAAACGGTGAAAAATATGGACGCAGTTATTCTTTCACGGATTCAGTTTGCATTTACCTTGTCTTTTCATATTTTATTCCCTGCTATCACTATGGGTTTAGCCATGTTTCTAGTTTTTTGGGAGACACTGTGGCTTAAAACCAAACAGATCGAGTATTACCATCTTTGCCGTTTTTGGACCAAAATTTTTGCTTTAGCATTCGGTATGGGCGTCGTGTCTGGAATTGTTTTATCTTATGAATTCGGCACAAATTTCAGTAAATTTTCTGAAACAACAGGAAATATCTTAGGCCCACTTTTAAGTTATGAAGTATTAACCGCATTTTTTCTTGAAGCAGGTTTTTTAGGCATCATGTTATTTGGTTGGAATAGAGTGCCAAAGTTAGTGCACTATCTTTCAACTTGGTTAGTGTTTATTGGTACTTTAATTTCAGCATTTTGGATCCTGTCAGCAAATTCTTGGATGCATACACCAACTGGTTACACAATTGATGAAAATCAAATTTTTCATGTTAAAAGTTGGTTAGAAATAATTTTTAACCCTTCATTCCCATATCGATATTTCCATATGGTGTTTGCAGGTTTTCTAAGTAGCACTTTTTTAGTAGCAGGTATTTCAGCTTATTATTTACGTAAAAAACGTTTTCAATCATTTGCTGCTAAAGCATTTTCTATGATGATGTGGTTTGCGTTAATTCTTGCACCAATACAACTTGTTGTTGGTGATCTACATGGTTTGAATACTTTAAAACATCAGCCACTTAAAATTGCAGCATTAGAAGGTCGATGGGAAACTGAAAAAGGCGCGCCATTAACTTTGTTTGCAATTCCTGATCCAAAACAAGAGAAGAATAATTACGCTATCGAAATTCCAAAGTTAGGTAGTCTTATTTTGGGGCATTCATTTGATGCTGAAATTATAGGCTTAAAATCTGTTCCACCATCTGAACGACCATATATGCCAATAAGTTTTTATTCATTTCGACTTATGGTTGGAATCGGTCTGCTGTTCATTTTTATTGGCTTAGTCGGACTCTATTTAAGGATTCGAAAAAAATTATATGAAACCAATTGGTTTTTAACACTTTGCATTTTGGCTTCGCCACTTGGATTTGTAGCTGTTATTGCTGGTTGGTTTGTAACAGAAACAGGTCGTCAACCGTGGATTGTCTATGGTTTAGTTAAAACTAAAGATATGGTGTCACCAATTTCTGCACACGATGTTCTAATTACTTTAATTTCTTTTGTAGTTATTTATCTTGTATTACTAGTCTCATTCATTTTTTATCTATTACACGAAGTTAAAAAAGGTCCATCATTAACAAAAGATCCGAATGCAACACACAAAACTGCACATGCTAAAGAAGCGATGACGGTATGGCTTTATGAAGATGAAAGAGATGAGGATAAAAAGTAAATATGGAGCTGCAATATATCGATTTATCAATTATTTGGATATTGATCATTGGTTTTGCTGTAATCATGTATGTCATTCTAGATGGTTTTGATCTTGGCTTAGGAATTTTATTCCCATTTGTAAAAGATAAAGCTGATCGCGATTTGATGATGAATACTGTTGCTCCGGTTTGGGATGGTAATGAAACTTGGTTGATATTAGGTGGTGCAGGATTATTTGCAGCATTTAATAAAGCCTATGCACTTATTTTACCGGCTCTATATTTTCCATTGATGCTATTTTTAGGTGGTTTGGTACTACGCGGCGTGTCTTTTGAATTTCGTTTTAAATCAACAAAAGAACATCGAAACATTTGGGACTATGCATTTAGTTTTGGTTCAATTCTCGCAACCTTTATGCAAGGTATTGTCTTAGGCGCTTTTGTTGTAGGTTTTCCAGTTGTAAAAGGACAATTTTTCGGTCATACATTTTGGTGGCTGCAACCGTTCACAATTATGACTGGCTTCGCATTACTAATTGGTTATGCCTTGTTGGGATCAACTTGGTTGGTGATGAAAACCGAAGGTCATTTACAACAATTTAGCCGTAAAATATCTATTTATTTAGTATTTGCGCTTGTATTTTTTATTGTGCTTGTAAGTGTATGGACCCCAATTCTTCAACCTGCAGTTGCCGATCGTTGGTTTAGTTGGCCGGATATTTTATTTTTTGCACCTGTACCATTAGATGCAGCTATTTTAGTGGGCATACTGCTATATGCATTACGACATAAAAATGAAATTTTGCCTTTTCTTTGCAGTATCGGATTATTCCTTTTATCGTTTAGTGGCTTAATTATTAGTTTATGGCCGTATATTGTTCCGCGCTCAATGACCATTTGGGAAGCTGCATCTGCTCCTGAATCACAACTGTTTACCCTTTGTGGTGTACTCTTTTTATTACCTATTATTTTAGCTTACACGGCACATAGTTACTGGGTCTTTAGAGGCAAAATTAGATCGGATGATGCGCATTATCATTAATACTTTTATTTAATCTTTTTTATCTTTATCAATTTTTTGTTCTGAAATTTGATCGTCTGATTTTTTATCTTCCAGTCCAATTGCTTTTTTAGTTTTTTCTAAAAAGTTTAATAGGCGTTTTTGTTTTTCTTCTTCAGAATGTGGATCAAGATGAGCGTTATAAAGACCTGCATCATCATTGCTAATATATTGACGGTTCCATGGTAAATTTTGATAACTTGGACGTGCTTCTAATTCGAAAATTGGATATTTGATAATTTCAAAGAATGGCGAGTAATCAAAATCACTTGGTGTATATAAACGCGTATTGCGACTATAAAGTTCAAAGCCTTCATCACTTTTTTTAATTAAAGGTAAAATTGGAAAATTTACTGAAGAAAATGCTTCAGCGAGCATTGATGAGCAAATTTCATGTGTTGGTGCGCCAGCGCGAAATTCAAATAAAGAAGAACGCCATTTTCTAGGCAAAATACTCCATGGTAATAAAAAGCGCGCCAAATCAAATAAATGTCGTATGCCGTATTGCGTACCTAGTCGGCCAATTGCAAAGCCAATCACTTGCTGTGCATCGTGTCTTGATAAACCCTTTGGTCTACAAATTCGAATATGATCACTACTGTAATTTGTTAGCGCTGAAACAACAGTTCCATGTCCAAGTAAGCTTTCTATGATTAACTGATCTTCAGGGCTGCCTTTATAAAATTGCTGTAGGCGCTCGCGTAGTACAGGGTTATCAATATCATGAATACGACCAATATAAATTGCACCATGAGACCAAGCACTTTGAGTAATCAGTTTAATGATATTACTAATGCGACTACGACCTTCGATAAGTAATACATCGCAAGGTCGTAATTCATAACGAATACGATCGAAATCGGAGAGAGGTAAATCATCGGCTGGTTTTTCTCGCATTAACCAGTCGGTGATTAATTTATTTAGTTTTTCCAATAACGAAGCCATTTTGATTTCCCTATAAAAAAGCTTGCTAGTAAAAAAATTAGTCCGCTTCTTGCATGACACTGTCACTTATAGCGATAGCATGAAACCCGCCATCAACATGTAAGATTTCACCAGTAATGCCAGATGCTAAATCAGAAACTAAGAATGCTGCAGCATTACCAACTTCTTCAATCGTGACGTTTTCGCGTAGTGGTACAACTTTTGAGTTGTAATCAAGCATTTTTCTAAAATCTTTAATACCTGATGCAGCAAGTGTGCGAATTGGGCCTGCAGAAATAGCATTAACACGAATACCTTTTGGGCCTAAGCTGTCTGCTAAATAACGTACATTTGCTTCAAGACTCGCTTTAGCTAAACCCATAACATTGTAGTTTGAAACAACTCGCTCAGCGCCCATATAGCTGAGTGTAAGTAAAGCGCCTTTGCGTCCCATCATCAAAGGTAATGCACCTTTAGCCAATGCGGCAAAACTGTAGCTACTAATATCATGCGCGATACGAAAGCCTTCGCGATTAATATTATCTAAGAAATTTCCTTCTAATTGATCACTTGGAGCATAAGCAATGGAGTGCACTAAAATATCGAAGCCATCCCAATGTTCATTTAATTTTTTAAATAAGTTGGTGATATCGGTGTCGCTGCTGACATCACATGGGAACACTAATTTGGAACCCCATTCATGAGCCATAGTTTCAACGCGTTCTTTAAAACGATCATTTTGATAAGTAAAAGCAAGTTCAGCGCCTTGTTTGTGAAAAGCTTCAGCAATTCCATAAGCAATAGAACGATTGGAAATTAGACCAGTAATCAACGCACGTTTGCCTTTTAAGAACGACATGAAAATTTCTCCATAGTTTTGGTCATTTGCAGGCGCTTTGGCTGCAGCCCAGAATGACAGATCAATTTATTTTTTAAGTAAAACAATTACAGCTCCAGTCCCACCTTGGTTAGGCGGGCAACTATGAAATGCTAATACAAAATTAAACTGCGGTAACCAGTGATTAATGAAAGTTTTTAATCTCGCATAATCACTTTCGCGCTGTCCCTTGCCATGAATAATTCGTATAAAGCGTAAGCCGTTATCAAAGCTTGTCTGCAAAAAAGAGGAAAGCGCAATTCGCGCTTGTTCAATGGTATGTTGATGTAAATCCAACATTGCATCAATTGTGACTTCGCCACGACGAAGTTTTTTTAATAACCGTTCATTTAATCCCGCTCTATGAAAAGACAAAATTGTTTCAGCTTGAATATCAAGCATGCTTGGATCAGTTAAAAAAATATGAGTTTCTTCAATTGGTGGTTCATCAATATTTTGGGATTTAATTTTCGGGCGCTTAGGCTCAAAAACGACTTTATTTTTTTTATGTTTAAGAGGGGTGACATTTTTCATTGCCTCATCAAAAAGTGCTTTGTCTGCAGGCGAAAGTATTGGTTTTTTCGACATGATTTCCCTTAAAATGCCAATTCTTTTTTCAGCGGCAAGGTAACACAAATGTCATCACAATTGCAGGAATTAACAACGGTTTTAGATTGGGTTAGATGGGCTGCAAGCGAATTTAATCGACAAAAATTATTCTTTGGTCATGGTACGGATAATGCTTGGGATGAAGCTCTGGCATTAGTACTACATGTATTACAGTTATCCCACGAAGTTCCAGCTGAAATTTTTCAGGCCCATTTAACAACCGATGAACGAAATCAACTGTTTGATTTAATTCAAAAAAGAATTTTCTCACGTTTACCTTTACCGTATCTCACTCATAGTGCGCGTTTCGCAGATTTGGAATTTTATGTCAACGAACATGTATTAATTCCACGATCCCCAATCGCTGAACTTATTCAAAAAAATTTCACCCCTTGGGTTGAACCAGATGAAGTATCTAGAATTTTAGATTTATGTACCGGCAGTGGCTGCATTGCGATTGCTTGTGCCATGTATTTCCCAGAAAGCGTAGTAGATGCAGTTGATATTTCAAAGCAAGCTTTAGAAGTCGCTGAAAAAAATGTGGCGCAATTTAATTTAGAACAACAAGTTTGTTTAATTGAATCAGATTTGTATAATGCTGTACCGGTTCAGCAGTACGATGTCATCGTTAGTAATCCGCCATATGTCAGTCAAGATGAGTTTGCGCAATTGCCAACAGAATATAGTCATGAACCATCGCTTGCATTAGTTGCAGAAGAAGATGGTTTAAGTATTGTGAATCGTATTTTGAAAGGTGCTGCAAACTATTTATCTGATAACGGTATTTTAGTAGTAGAAGTTGGTAATAGTGAGCAAGCGTTAATTGAACGTTATCCGGATGTTGATTTTGTTTGGCTCGAATTTGAACGTGGCGGTAGCGGCGTATTTTTATTAACTAAACAACAACTGGTGCAATACAAAGAATTTTTTAAATGAGCGGCAATAGTTTTGGCAAACAATTTGTAGTAACTACTTTTGGTGAAAGTCATGGCGAGATGATTGGCTGTATCATCGATGGTTGTCCGCCTAATTTAGAATTATCTGAACATGATATTCAGCCTGATATTGATCGTCGAAAGCCTGGTACATCACGCGTTACATCACAGCGCCGAGAAGGTGATCAAGTTAAAATTATTTCAGGTGTATTCGAAGGCAAAACAACCGGTACACCAATTGCACTTCTTATTCAAAATGAAAATCAACGTACGAGTGATTATGACGATATAAAGAATTTATTTCGTCCTGGACATGCTGATTTTACTTATCAAAAAAAATATGGCATTCGCGATTATCGAGGAGGAGGGCGAGCATCGGCGCGCGAAACAGCCATGCGAGTTGCAGCAGGTGCAATCGCTAAAAAATATTTAGCTGAGAAATTGAATATAGTCATTCGAGGTTTTTTAAAACAAATGGGCCCAATTAAAGTTCAGAATATAAATTGGGACATTATTGAAACTAATCCATTTTTTTGCCCTGATAAAACAAAAATTATTGAAATGGAAAATTTAATTAAGCAATTACAACGTGATGGTGATTCCATCGGTGCTGAAATTTATGTTGAAGCAGTTAATGTGCCAGTTGGTTTAGGTGAACCAGTATACGATAAATTAGATGCTGATATTGCAAAAGCAATGATGAGTATTAATGCAGTAAAAGCAGTCGCGATCGGTAATGGTTTTGCATGTGTAACGGCGCGCGGATCAGAGCATCGAGATGAAATAACCAGTAATGGGTTTTTATCAAATCATGCTGGCGGAATCTTGGGTGGAATCAGCAGTGGACAAAATATCGAAGTTTCGATTGCAATTAAACCTGCTCCTAGTATTCGAATTCCAGGGAAAACAGTTGATATCAATAACAATGAAACAACTGTGGTAACAACAGGTCGACATGATTCATGTGTTGGAATTCGTGCAGTTCCAGTTGCAGAAGCAATGTTGGCATTGGTATTAATGGATCATGTTTTAAGGCATAGAGCGCAAATTGATTAGGCGTCATTACAGCCAAGCGAGCTGGGATCAAATTTACCGTTGTCATCCCGCGGTCAAGCCGCGGGATGACAACAAGATACAATCCAGAGAATAATTAGTATTGTACTGGTATACGCACTTCTTACTTGGTAGAGATGACACAAAATAAAAGAGGAAAACATCGTGGATAGAACATTTGATATAGCAATTTTAGGTGCAACAGGTGCAGTTGGTGAAACACTGTTATCAATTTTAGAAGCACGAAAATTTCCAGTTGGAAAAATATACGCTTTAGCAAGTGAGCGTAGCGCTGGTAATACCGTATTGTTTAAAAACCATGCAGTTATAGTTGAAGATGCTGAAAAATTTGATTTTTCAAAAGTACAAATAGGCTTATTTTCAGCAGGTGGTGCTGCTTCTGAAAAATATGCACCAATTGCAACTAGTAAAGGATGTGTAGTGATCGATAACACTTCACATTTTCGTTACGATAAAGATGTACCGTTAGTCGTGCCAGAAGTAAATCCAGAAAAAATTGCTGATTATAAAAAAAGAAAAATTATTGCTAATCCAAATTGTTCGACTATCCAAATGGTTGTTGCATTAAAACCAATTTACGATGCAGTAGGAATTAAACGAATTAATGTTGCAACTTATCAATCCGTTTCAGGTACAGGTAAAAAAGCAATTGAAGAATTAGCAGAACAAACTGCGAATCTTATGAATGGTCATGCCATCAAACCAAAAGTCTATCCACAACAAATTGCATTTAATGTTTTACCGCATATCGATGCGTTTCAAGAAAATGGTTACACCAAAGAAGAAATGAAAATGGTTTGGGAAACACAAAAAATTTTGAATGATAAGAAAATTTTAGTGAATCCAACTGCTGTTCGTGTACCAGTTTTTTATGGTCATTCTGAAGCAATTCATATTGAAACTCGCGATAAAATTACAGCAAATGATGCGCGTGAATTATTAAAACAAGCGCCAGGTGTAATCGTTATGGATGATCTAAAGAAACCAACTTATCCAACCGCAGTTAGTCAGGGTACTGGTGTAGATGCAGTTTATGTTGGTCGTATTCGTGAAGATATTTCGCATAAAAATGGCTTAAATTTATGGGTTGTTGCAGACAATATCCGTAAAGGGGCTGCATTAAATGCTGTGCAAATTGCTGAAATATTAATTGAAAAATATCTTTAAAAATTAATTTAAAATTTAGACGTTTGCATAGTTCGACATTATTAAAATGTAAAAAATCAATTGCTTATCATGTTAACAATAACGAGGATGCTTCTATTCTTAAATCAAGATTAAATTGATAAATCTTAAAAGAAATTAAGTTAATCTTTCATTAATTTCCATGAAATATAATAAGTTGATTTTTTATTATTTATGGAATTGTTTATGCATACTCTTGTTGAACATTATTTAAGTCTATCGCAAAAAGAACGTGAACATTTATCAAATACTTTTAGTGATTATTTTCCTGAATTTTTTACTTATACTAAATGGTCTCATTTGAAAGGAAGTGCAAGCCTCATTGCAAAATATCGAAATGGCTATATTTTAGATCCGGATATTTGTGCGGATTGTATTGATAAAATTATTGATTGCGCAAATGAACTAGCGAGCAAGTTCAAAAATCAAACCATCTATAGTTTGGGTCGATCACCTATTTGGTTGATAGATATTTTGAATATGCG
>CAZYCO010000011.1:14770-29467 GCA_964645885.1 uncultured Gammaproteobacteria bacterium | reverse complement strand
AGATAATGTTATTAAACAGCTAAACTATATTCCTTTTTCAGGTAATTATTTTTTGTATGACAGAGAGCAAAATAAATACAATCTTTGTACACAGCAACTACAAGTTGAAACTTACAATGACTGCCAGCTTCCACCTAATGCTGAACAAACTAAAGCATATCGAGACTATTTAACAAAAAAAGGTTTTTCGCCTGTAGCTATTACCAACCAATTTAGTGAAGAAAATAAATTAGTTTTAGTGGAATACACAGCTAGCGCTAGAGGATTGTTTTCGTTTTTAAATTTTATGAAACAATGGGCAAAAGAAATAGATCCAGCATTAGAAACTAAGTTAGAAAAAAGTATTAGTATTCATCTGTTATTGTTTAATGATCAAAAATTTTATTTTAAATCGCTTGCTAATGCGTTTTTTAATTCAGATTATTTTTACGGTTTTTCTTTAACCAGACAATTTTTATCTCCAATATTACTTACTTCAAGCATCGATGGTGAGCATTCAGATAACACACGATCAGTAGGTGTAGCTGAGGCACATGATTTTCCAGATTTAAAAGAGACCACCTTTGGATCTTCTTACAAAGTAACAAGTTGGGGTACAACAACTCCTGTAGAAATGAATCAAGAAGATAGTTACGGTTTGTATTTAACTCGAATGGCTTTTGTTGATCGTTTATACAAACGCGGAATGCTTCCTAATTTATCTAATACTACCGAGCAGTGTGTTTCTAGTAGCTACTCGTTTGCATCCAAAAAACTTCAGCAACCAACAGGTTCTTCACATACAAATAATGCACTTAGTCAAAGTTCAGCTGCCTCTAAATCATTACCAACTGTTTCAATTCAAGATGTAGTTAGCAATGCACAACACTTTTTGCAATTAGCAAATTATGCGCTGAATTTATTTTTTAAATCTGAACATCAAACTGCAAGTGCCGCACCATTATCGGTATCAAAAGATAATGTACTTTCAGAACAACCTAATGAAGAAGATTTAAAATGGACTTATGGCATAAGTGATGATGAATCTGTTGTTGATACAACGCCTGATTATTGTCGCGTATAATGCCAGATAAAATTGCTGTACACGTAGTTATTGATAAAAAACTAATGCAATTTTAATCGCGGTTGAAAAGGTTTAATTAATAACTGCGATAGCATTAATAAAAAGACACGCCAATAACCATATAGCGCTGCTTGATGTTTACGATGCAATAAATTGTACGCAAGCAGCGCTATTTTTCCTTCAATCATTAAATTTCCAATCACTTTTCCCATTAAATTACCAAATGCATTGGTTTCGCCTAATGTGATCAAAGCACCGTAATTATGAAATTTATAGGGTAATAATGATTTTCCTTTTACATATCTAGTTAGTGACTCAGCTAATAAATCTGCTTCTTGATGTGCAACTTGCGCAGTAGGCGGTGCAGGTTTTTTAGAATTTTTTGGTGTACAACTGGCACAATCACCAAATGCAAAAATATTTTTATCGCGCGTTGTTTGCAAAGTATTGTTAACGACTAATTGATTTTTAGCATTTGTTTCTAAATCGAGTGTAGATAAAAATTCAGGCGCTTTAATTCCTGCAGCCCAAATTTTTATATCGGCAGCAAGTATGACCTTATTTTTAAGATAGACATGTTTTTCATCTACGCCAGTTACTTGTTCGTTGGTTAGTACACGAATACCTCTACGTTCTAATTCACTTTTTGTAGCAATTGATATCTTCTCTGCAAGAGCTGGAACAAGTTTAGGTGCACTTTCAATAATTGTGATTTCAATTTGAGAAAAATTTTTATTGGTTTTATTTTTATATTTAATGGCTTGCTGATAAGCAAATTGTAATTCTGCTGCTAACTCTACACCTGTTGCGCCCCCACCAATAATTGCAATCGTTAATTTAGATTCGATTTGTTCTTGCAATTGCATTAAATGCGATAAAAATTTTTGTTGAAAATTTTGGCAATCAGAAATGCTATCCAATGAATAACAATATTCTTTTACACCTGGCACATTAAAATCATGGCTTAAACTACCAACAGCTATGATTAACGTATCATAAGATAAAGTTCTTTTTGGTAACACTTGTTCTGAAAATTGATTGTTCACTTCATCTAAAGTAATTTTTTTTGTTTTTCGATCTAAAGAAATAAATCGACCTAGTTGAAAGCTAAAAAAATTGCGATAGGCATGAACAATATAATTTAGTTCATTTTGACCAGAAGTTAATGTGCCAGCAGCTACTTCATGCCATAAGGGTTTCCAAGTATGTGTTAAGTTTGTATCGACTAAAGTAATTTTTGCTAAACCTTTTTTTCCTAAACTATTACCTAAAGCAGTAGCGAGTTCTAAGCCACCAGCGCCACCGCCAACAATAATAATTCGAGGTAATTCTTTTATTTTTGCTTGTTTTATAGGGGTTTTTTGATGCTCAACAAACTCTAACATATTTACGCTCCAAATTTTGTCTCTATGTTAAGTATAGATTGAATGAATGCTAAAAGTTTTAACGCATATTCAACGCAAAATTTGTTCTAAACTTATTTATATATTCAGTAATTAGAAATATTTAATAGGTGTGATATGACTAAGATGAAACATTTTAAATCTTTTAAAAGAAACGCAAATAAAGAAATGCGTAAAAAAAACAAATCAATTAAAAAACAAGAACATTTAGTTGATGATGCATCACAAGAATCGTTTCCAGCAAGTGATCCACCTTCATGGACACTTGGTGTAGATCATAAAGATAAATCTTAAATTAATGAAAAATTTTATTTTATGTATTGGGTTTCTTTGATGCAAAAACCCAATACAAAATTTTATTTTTACTCAGCTTTTTCTAAATCTTCAATTACAGCAGCTAAAAATCTTGCTGCTTCACCGCCAGTTGCTGCACGATGATCAAACGTTAAAGATAAAGGCATAATACGATGGATTGCAATTTGTCCTTGATGCGCAACAACAGTGTCACGTAATTTGCCTGTTCCTAAAATTGTAACGGTAGGCGGTACAATAATTGGATTAGCATATTTTCCGGCAAATGTTCCAAAGTTAGAAAGGGTAATGGTTGCACCTTTTAATTCATCTGCTGGAATATCACGGGTTTTAATATGTTCTTTGAAATAATTTATTTTTTCACGCCATTCTTTAGCAGAAGTTTTTTCTGCATTTTTAAGTACAGGTACAAATAAACCATCCGTACTATCAACGGCAATTCCCAAATGAACTTCTTTGAAAATACGACGTGACAGAGTAGGGCCATCAAACCAAGCATTTAATGTTGGTTCTTTTTGACAAGCATAAATAATGGCGCGAATAATTCTGCCAGTGATATCTGTTCCTGGTTTCCAAGCATGAATATCAGCATCATCAATTAATGTTACTGGAACAATTTCTTGATGTGATTTACTCATACCAAGTGCCATAGTACGACGCACACCTTTCAATTGTTCATATTGCTCAGGTGCATTTTTTATTTCTTGAGCACGAGGAGCAATTGCGCCAGGAGCATTTTGTACATCATCAAGCGTAATTGAACCATTTGGTCCTGTACCTTGTAATGTTACTAAATCAACCCCTAATTTTTGTGCGAATGCACGAACAGCTGGAGTGGCTTTGATGGTATTTGATGTTGTACGTGCACCACCGCCAACTTTTGCTGTTTCCTTTACAGTAGTCTCACCAACAACGATATTACCAACAACAGTGCCTTTATCTTCGAGTATAGGTTCTACTTTTTTTATTTCTGATTCAAATTCAATTAATGGCGCGCCAGTTTTAATGATATCGCCAGCATTACCATGTAATTTCAAAATTTTGCCGGCTTGAGGAGAGGGCACATCAACTACAGCTTTTGCGGTTTCCATTGAAACAAGTGGTTGATCGACTTTTACAGTATCGCCTTCTTTGACATACCACTCATGAATTTCTGCATCGGGTAAGCCTTCGCCCAAATCAGGTAAATAAAAAATACTCATACGTACTCCATTACTGTTTGTACTGCTTTAATAATTTGTTTTTCACTTGGAATATATTTTTTCTCAAGTTTGTAATAGGGCATTACTGTATCGAAGCCCGTTACACGTTGAACTGGTGCAAGTAATGACATTAAACCTTTTTCAGCTATTTGTGCTGCAATTTCAGCACTGACACTACATGTGCGAGCTGCTTCATGAACGATAACGCAACGACCAGTTTTTTCGACAGAAGCTAAAATAGTTTCAATGTCGAGTGGCTTGATAGTTGCAACATCGATCACTTCGGCACTCACACCTTGTTGCGCCAATGTTTCTGCAGCTTGCATGGTTTCGGTTACGGACGCTCCCCAAGTAACTAACGTCACATCCGATCCTTCACGCAAGATGAAACAAACATCGAGTGGTAATGCTGTACCGTTATCCGGTACATCTTGTTTGACTAAGCGATAAATACGTTTTGGTTCAAGAAAAATAACTGGATCAGGATTTCTAATTGCAGCTAATAACAAACCATAAGCGCGTGTTGGTGATGATGGAATGACTACACGCAACCCTGGAATATGCGCAAATAAAGCTTCCGTACTTTCTGAATGATGTTCTGGTGCATGAATACCACCACCAAATGGTGCACGAAAAACAATAGGGCAAGTTAAACGACCGCGAGTACGATTGCGCATACGTGCAGCATGACAAACAATTTGATTCATTGCAGGATAAATAAAACCCATGAACTGAAATTCAGCAACTGGTTTTAATCCTTGAGTTGCCATACCTACAGATAATCCTGCGATCATTGATTCAGCAAGCGGCGTATCAAGTACACGATCTTTACCAAAACGTTCTTGTAAATTAACAGTGGCACGAAATACACCACCATTAGGACCAATATCTTCGCCCAATAAAATGACATTTTTATCTTGTGCCATTTCATACGCCAACGCTTGGTTGACTGCTTCAACTAAAGTAATTTCAGGCATGTTCCGTTCCCTCTACAAGTGAATCACGTTGTTCTTTTAAATTGTTTGGCCATGTTTCATACATGTAATCGAAAATGGCGCTAACAGGTTGAGGTTGGCGTTCTGTATATTCTTGTACGGTTTTTTCTAATTCTTCGTTACATGATTGCAGCATCGCTTGTTCTTTTTCTTCATTCCATAAGCCTTCATATTCTAGATATTTGCGTAAACGAAGAATTGGTTCTTCTTTCCATGCCCGTTCAAGTTCAGCTTTATCACGATAACGATTCGCATCATCTACAGTAGTGTGATCACATAAGCGATAAGTAATTGCTTCAATCAGAGTAGGGCCTTCACCACGACGCGCTTTCTCAAGTGATTTCTTCATGTAATACAAGCAAGCGATGATGTCATTTCCATCCACTTGTACGCCGTCAAAACCGGCAGCAATTGCTTTTTGCGCGAGTGTTTGCGCACGCGTTTGTGCAGACCGTGGAATCGAAATTGCCCATTGATTGTTATTCACTACAAATAAAACTGGTAAATCCCATGCGCCTGATACGTTCATTGCTTCGTAAAAGTCACCTTGCGATGTACCACCATCACCACAGATGGTTACTGCAACACGCGGTTGATTACGATATTTAAAAGCGTAAGCAACACCAGCAGCATGTAAAGATTGTGATGCAATTGGAACGCTAATTGGTAAATCTTCCTTGTCATTTGCAAAATCACTACCGCGTTCATCGCCGCCCCAATAGGCATAAATTTCAGATAACTTTACGCCACGCTGGTATAAAGCTGCATATTCACGATATGCAGGACAAAGTACATCTTCTTTTTTCATCACAAACCCGAGTGCTGTACCAATCGCTTCTTGACCTAAAACAGCAGCATACGTTCCCATTTTTCCTGTACGTTGTAATGCAATTGCTTTGGTATCAAATAAGCGAATCAAGTTCATGGTGCGATAGCATTTGATCAAATCATCGTTATTAAAATCAAAATCAGCAGGAAGCGATTGAGTTAATTTTCCGTCTGAATTAATGAATTGGTGATAGTGGATTTCGAATTGTTTTGCTAGAGACATGAATAATTATCTCCTGTGTTATTTTCATCTCGCAGTTAAATCGAGGAATCTAGTTTTGTAGGGCGGGCAAAGCACGAAGTGCGTGCCCACCTTTTGCATCTCAAACTTTTTCTTTCGCCATAATATCTACTAATTCGCTAGTAGGGATTTTTTCTTGCTTGGAACGTTCATAAATATCAAATAAGGTGTTAGCGATATTTTGAACACGTTCAAGAATATGTTGATTTAAATTTACATCTTTTAAATCGCCACGTGCTGAAAAATATTGCATACCAGCAAAAATCACGCCGCCAGCATTAATGACATAATCAGGAGCATATAAAATACCGCGCTCTTGTAAGATTACACCGTGTTTTGGTTCTGCTAATTGATTATTTGCAGCTCCTGCAATAATTGACGTTTTTAAACGAGGAATAGTATTGTCATTTAAGATTGCGCCTAGCGCACATGGCGCAAATACATCGCATTGCACATCAAAAATAGAATCAGTTGAAACTACTTCAGCATTTAATTCTTTCATTGCTTTATCTAATTGTTGTTGGTTTACATCGGTCACAATTAAGTTAGCGCCTGCTTGATGTAATTTTTGTGCAAGCGAATAACCCACATGTCCTAAACCTTGAATCGCAACACGAATGCCTTTGAGTGAATCTTTTCCTAATTTATAAGCAACAGTACGTTCAATACCATGGAATACACCAATAGCAGTGAAAGGAGAGGGATCACCTTGTTGATCCGATGTATTCGTTACAAATTTTGTTGTTTCATGCATGACATCCATATCTTCAACATTGGTGCCACTGTCCATTGCAACAATATAACGACCGCCTAAATCGTTTACGAAACGACCGAATGCTTGAAAATATCTTTTACGATCATGAAGTTGTGCTGGTTTGATTAAAACAGATTTACCACCACCAAGAGGAAGACCTGCCATTGCATTTTTGTAGCTCATACCACGGGAAAGTCTTAGAACATCGCGAATAGCATCTTGAACAGATGAATAATGAATGAAGCGGCAACCGCCTAATGCTGGACCATTTTTAGTACTGTGAATTCCAACGATACCGCGCAATCCTGTTGCTTCATCTAATTTAAAATGTAATTCGCCAAATCCTAACTGTTCTGCATAGTCAAACCATGGTTCTGTTTTAAGTTGGTTATGAATAGTTGTACTGTTGTTTCGATTGTCTATGGTGGCCATCATAAAACTCCCATCCTTATTTCTGAGATTGATAATTTTTAACACCCTGTTTTGCTTAGTGACCATGCGAATCGAATGCTGACACGATGCGGTAGCAGCAAAACGCGGGCTAGCATATCATATCGTTTTTTAGTTTTAATACAGTTCATTTCTCTTCTACCTAAATAAGGAACCTTTACATGAAAAAGGCGATGATGACTGGGTTTTTGTTATTTTTAGAATTAAATTCATTCGCAATTGCGCAAAATTTTCCAATCTATCCTCCCATTCCTAAAATTGTGCTAACAGAAAGTGCAGAAAGTTGGGTCAGCACCAATACCGCGCGTGTGGTTGTTAATTTGAATGCTACGCTTGATAAAAAAGGATTGGCTGAAATTCGTAATTCAATGTTGTCCAAACTACAAAAGATTGCAGCAAGTAATGATTGGCACATCACACAGTTCAATCGCAGTCAAAATCAATCTGGCTTAGAACAATTATTTGCAACTGCTGAAGTACGTTTACCATTAGATAAATTAACCAATGTCCGTGATATCGCAAAATCAATTAGTAAACCAGGCGAAACGTATGAAGTGACTGATATTGATTTCAGTCCGAGCTTAAGTGATATGGAAATCGCACGCGCAACTGTCCGCACTCAAATTTACAGCAAAGTTCAAGATGAATTAAATAAACTCAATAAAGTTTATCCAGAACAACATTATCAAGTATTGAAAATCCAATTCTTACCACTTCAAACTCAAGTTTTTCCACGTACATACAATAAAAGTATGCGCTTGATGGCGGTTGCGTCTACTGAAAATGCAACAGCAGATAATTTTGCAGTCAGTGAAAAAGTACAATTGACCGCAGTTATTGAATTGGGAGCATTAACAAGTACAAATCAAGAGAAAAAAGCGCCATGAAACTTGCAACACTACCTTCAACAACCAGCCGGGATGGTGAACTAATTATTGTTAGTCGTGATTTAACGCGCGCGGTGTCTGCAAAATTGATTGTATCTTCGATGCAAGCTGCACTCGATAACTGGCAACACTATCAACCTAAATTAGAACAATTATCGAAATCATTAAATGATGGTAAAGCAAGTGACACATTTACATTTGATGAAACTAAAGTGTTATCGCCCTTACCACGTGCCTATCAATGGGCGGACGGTAGTGCTTATGTCAAACATGTCGAGTTAGTTCGAAAAGCACGCGGTGCTGAATTACCTGCAAGTTTTTGGGTCGATCCACTTATGTACCAAGGCGGTTCTGATATTTTTCTAACGCCACATCAAGATATACCAGTTGCAGATGTTGAATGGGGCGTTGATTTTGAAGCGGAAGTCGCTGTTATTACCGCTGATGTGCCGATGGGCGTTACAGCGGAACAGGCAAAAGATAAGATTTTATTATTGATGTTGGTGAATGATGTTTCGCTACGAAATTTAATTCCAAATGAATTAGCAAAAGGTTTTGGTTTTTTTCAAAGTAAACCATCAAGTAGTTTCTCTCCAGTTGCAGTCACGCCTGATGAGTTAGGTGAGGCCTGGGATGGCCAACGTTTAAATTTATCAATTGTGAGTCATTTAAATAGTCACTTATTTGGTCAACCAAATGCTGCAAAAGATATGACCTTCGATTTTCCAATGTTAATTGCGCATGCTGCAAAAACTAGATTTTTAATCGCAGGTAGCATCATTGGTTCAGGAACAGTTTCTAATTTAGATCCAAATACCGGTTCATCTTGTATTGCAGAAAAACGCATGCTTGAAACAATAGAGTTTGGTGCACCACGTACATCTTTTATGAAATATGGCGATCGCATACGTATTGAAATGTTTGATAAAAATCAAAAAAGTATTTTTGGTGCTATTGATCAAAAGGTTGTGGAGTATAAAAAATGATTTTATACGATTATTTTCGCTCTACAGCTTGTTATCGTGTACGTATTGCGCTGCATCATAAAGATATTTCGTTTGAACAAATTCCTGTGCATTTAGTACGTGATGGCGGTGAGCAATTTAAAAAAGAATACCAAGAAAAAAATCCGCAAAGTAAAGTTCCATTATTAGTCGATAATAATTTTTCAATTATTCAATCGCTTGCGATTATGGAGTATTTAGAAGAACAATTTCCTACTCCAGCTTTATTGCCTAAAGATAAAGAAGCACGAGCGTATGTTCGTAGTATCGCAGATGTTATTGCTTGCGATATGCATCCTTTAAACAACATTCGCATTTTGAAGTATTTAACAGATACACTAAAAGTTACAGAGCAACAAAAAATGCAGTGGTACCATCAGTGGTTACAAGATGGATTTGATGCAATTGAAAAGATTTTAGAAAAAAATAAATTAGTAGGGCATTGTTGTTATGGAGATGAGCCAACCATGGCAGATATGTGCTTAGTGCCACAAGTTTATAATGCTAATCGTTTTCAATTTGCCTTAGATAATTATCCATTGATAAAAAAAATTACTAATTACTGTTTGGAACTACCAGCTTTTCAAAAAGCTCATCCAGATAATCAACCAGACGCAGAATAAAGGAGAACGATGTCATGGATGACCATATAAAATTGTTAGTGCAAAAAGTTTCTAATTTTTTAATTGAGCAAAATAGTATGTTAGTTACCATTGAATCTTGTACTGGTGGTGGGCTAGCACAAGCACTGACATCATTACCTGGAAGTTCAAAATGGTTTGAACGTGGATTAATAACTTATAGCAATCAATCCAAATCAGAAATGTTGGAAATTCCATCAGCATTAATTTCAAGATATGGTGCTGTAAGTGATGAAATTGCAAAAATGATGGCTGTATGTGCACTTAAAAAAAGTGAAGGCGATTTTACTATTTCAATTACTGGTATTGCAGGCCCAGATGGTGGTAGTGCAGAAAAACCTGTTGGTTTAGTTTATTTTGGATTTGCTAGTTTATTACACGGTAATTTTTCGAGTAAAAAAATTTTCACAGGTGACCGTGAACAAATACGCATGCAAGCAATAGAGTTTGCATTGCAGCAATTTTTAGAAAATTATTCAAAAAGCTGAGTTGTCATCCCGGAAAACACGAAGTGTTTATCCGGGATCCAGTGCGATATTAAACATTTTTGGATCCCGGCTCGCGCAAGCTGCACTTGCTTGGCCGGGATGACAGTTAATATTGATCCTTCCATTGTCTTAAAGCAGTAAATACATCTATCTCGTCATTCAATTCTTTTTTTACATGCGCACTAACAGCTTGTTTTACATCTAAAACATGACAGCGTAAAAAAGGATTACTTTGCTTTTCAATTGCTAATGTTGCGGGTACGGAAGCATTTTGTTTGATTCGTTGTTCAATTACTGAATTATGCGGTTCAACTGTTTTTGCAAAGCGTAAATTTTTTTGCGTATATTCATGGCCGCAGTAAATCAAAGTGTCATCAGGTAGTTGGGCTAATTTCTGCAACGATGAAAATAATTGTGGATAAGTTCCTTCAAATAAACGACCACAGCCAGCGGTAAATAAAGTATCACCACAAAAAAGTAGTTTAGGCGCATAATAAGCAATATGTCCTTTAGTATGGCCTGGTATATCTAATACTTGAAAAACAGTTTGAAACCCTTTGAGTTGAATCATATCGCCTTGTTGTACAGCTTTGGTTGTACCGTCTATTGTTTCAAGAGCGGGAGAAAATACATCTAGTTCAAAATATTTCTTTAATGCCGATACACCATTGCTGTGATCCCAATGGTGATGAGTGATGAAGATAGCGCTTAACTGTAATGAATGGTCGTTTAAAAAATCCAAAACAGGTTTAGCGTCACCTGGATCAACGACTGCTGCTTGATTGGAATAGGGCTCATGTATCAACCAAATATAATTGTCTTCAAAAGCGTGGATAGGATAAACGTTCATCGTTATTTTAAAGAAAGTTATGATAAAGTGATTTGCATCCTGACATTAAAGCCTGAATTAGGTCAAATCGGTGAGGGTTACCGTGATTGAAAAGCAAACAGCAAAGTTATTGGATGACTGGTACCAATCTGTTTTAGGCAGCGCATTATTAGAAATGGAAGAAGAACAACTGGAATTAGTCCTTCCAAGTTTATTTGGTTATTCCTTATTACAAATTGGTTTACCTAGCCAACATCGCTGGTTATCTAAAAGCCCTATCGCCCATAAAATTTTTATGGGGTCAGCGGATTATTCACCAAAAGATGTATCTATTATTGCTGATGATAATTTCTTACCTTTTCCAGAAGGTAGTTTGGATTTAGTGTTATTACCTCACACTTTAGAATTTACTGACCATCCTACCCAAACCATTAAAGAATGCGCGCGCATACTCTTACCTGAAGGACATTTATTAATTTTTGCATTTAATCCATACAGCTTATGGGGATTAAAAAGATTATTTTCGAAGCGCAAACAGTCATTTCCATGGACTGGCAACTTTTTCAGTTTTAGTCGATTGAAAAAATGGCTAGATGCAGAAAGTTTTCAGATTTGTCATTACCAAACTTTTTTTTATAGACCGCCATTTGAAGAGCAAAAATGTCTTGAAAAAAGCTTCTTTTTAGAGACACTTGGTAAGTTAATTTGGCCTTATCCGGGCGGAATTTATATGGTGATTGCTCGCCATAAAGTTGCAGGAATGACGCCAATTCGCCCGCATTTAAAGCTACACTCACAACAATTGGATTTTAGGCAAGGCACTGCAAGTGCATGTAATTGCGCGCCTTGTAGCAACAAAGTGGAAAACTCAAGTGCAATGGAGTGAAGAAGTAGTAGCAGGGAATAGCTGTTCATCAACCAACTATGTTTGATATTGAAGATTAAAAAAATGTCCGATACAAAATTACAAGATAAATTACTGCACTACACTGGCAAAGCAATTAGCGATTTTAATTTGATACAACATGGCGATAAGGTCATGGTTTGTTTATCTGGCGGTAAAGACTCATTTACTTTGCTGACTATTCTTCATTTACTGCAAATACGTTCACCTAAAAAATTTGAAATTTTTGCATTTACTCTAGATCAAGCTCAACCTGGATGGGACGATACGCTGTTACGCCAATGGTTACAGCAAAAAAATATAAGATATGACATTCTAAGGCGCGATACTTATTCTATTGTTAAAGAAAAAATTCCAGAAGGTAAAACCTATTGCTCACTTTGTTCACGACTGCGTCGCGGCATTATCTATAAATATGCAGAACAACATGGTTTTAACAAAATCGCCTTAGGTCATCATCGAGATGATTTAATTCGAAGTTTATTAATGTCGATTTTATATAATGGTGAAATTAAATCGATGCCACCTAAGTTACTTAGCGATAGCAAACGTCATATTGTGATTCGTCCACTTGTTTATTGTCAGGAAAAAGATATTGCTAAGTTTGCTGAAATTCAAAAATTTCCAATTATTCCATGTAATTTATGTGGTTCTCAGGAAAATTTAGTACGAAAAAAAGTAGCACGTTTAATTGATGAATTAGCTGTTGAAAATCCAAAAATACCAAGCAATTTATTGCACGCAATTTCAAGTGTAAAACCAAGTCAGCTCATGGATGAAAATTTATGGGATTTTAAAAATTTAGAAAACAATATTGATAATCAAGATAAATTAATTGAGTTAACGGATGAGAAAGTCAAAGAAGAACTGTTTTAAAAACATAAAATAAACGTCTTGTTCAATTAAAATTTAAGAATTTCTCCAATTTTGAAGATTTAAACCTTTGACCCGTTTAAATTCATCTGTATTTGCTGATACTAATATTAAGTCATGATTTAACGCTACTCCTGCTAATAAAATATCGTAACTACCGATAATATTGCCTTGTCGTTTTAGCGAGGCATAAATAGTTGCAGCTTCAATAGCATCTTTTTCTTCAAAATTTAGAATAGTAATCGCATTTAAAAAATCTAGAATGATTGGCTTAAGTGTTTTTGCATATTTAGGATTTAGCGCTAAACCATAATGAATTTCCATAACAGTAATACTGGAAACAGCAATTTCAATCGGCGATGTATTTTTTATCTGTTTAGTCGTGTTTGAATCAGCTTTAATAAAATCACTCACTACACAAGTATCTAATAAATATTTCATTTGAATGGATCCTCTTTCGCAGGTAGTAATTCATTACGAATCGATTCAAACGGTGGCATATCTTTACATCCTTTAAAATTTAGAATGCTTTTTGGCCATTGTTTTGCATGATGGTGAGTGACCCAATCGCGTACTGCTTCTCTAATAAGCATATTTCTTGATTTCCCAGTTTGTTTTGCAATTTTATCTAACTGTGCTGCTAAAGGATCTTCCAAATAGACATTGACGTTCATTGTTAACCTCAAAAAACATCTTGTTTTTATAACATATTATAACATGTTTTATTAAAATCAAGTGGACATTATATTGTTTGAATAAGTTGATTTTTTTCTCTTGATTTTTCTTCAAAAAATACCCACCTTTAATACAGAGCAATTGTTTAAAAAGGTAACTTATGTCTAGCATCCCAAAAGTATTGAAAGAAAAGTTAGGTTTAATGCTTGCAAAAGGTCATGCATTTTTTGGGCCCGTTGAGCAACGAAAACCTTATCGAGAAGATGATGAAGGTGGCAGTGGTGGTGCAGGGTTAATTTTCGAAAGTCACCCATTATTAGAACAACAACCAGTTGGTGCATCTTCTGATTTAACAGCAATTGCAACAGAAAATAGTGAAACTTTTGACGAAGCTATTGAACGCGCGAATGAAGCTTCCCCTGAATTACAAAAACAACCGGTATTACAACAAGCCTTAGCATTAGGCGCACGTCCGACAATTACACCTACGCTTGCTAAAAAATAAATGAGAGATCAATTGTGAAATTAACACTTTCAAAAGCGATTCTTTATGGTAGCGATGAAGACGTACAAAAATTTATAGAAACAGAACGTCCTAAACTCGATGAAATCGATGAGTATGGTTATACGCCGCTCGTTCAAACTGCTATTTGCGATAGTGTAGCGAAAGCAAAAATTTTATTGGATGCTGGCGCAACACCAAATTTTTCTGATTTAACAGGGCGTACTGCATTACATTGGGCTGCTGATAATCACAATGTTTTATTGTGCCGTTTGTTATTAAAACGCGGCGCGAATCCAAATGCTTATACCCGTGCTGGGCAACCAGTTTTAGTGTTGCCAGTATTGCGTCAACATGAAGATACCAAACGATTGTTATATCAATATGGTGCTGATTTAAATTTTGCTCGTGATTTCATTAACGCTAAAACCATAGGTCATCGTTTTGAATTACAAGGGCGTGTCGATTTAGTTGATACAGCTGGGAAATTTTTTGAAATTGAATTTGAAGGTTTTTTTCATGAATTTTGTTTGGCAACTGTTATTCGTTCTCTAAGTGATTTTAAACATAATTTTGGCGCGAGACGGGTCAGAGTATTTTTTCCTTATTTAGAAACCATTACTGCAGCATTACAAAATGATAATTT
>CAZYCO010000011.1:3968-14746 GCA_964645885.1 uncultured Gammaproteobacteria bacterium | reverse complement strand
CGATTAAATCGCTTTCAGCATTACTTAGTGAATAAAGATGAGCACCATGCCGAAATTGATCGCTTGCTTGAGCACTCACCATTAGTTATTCCAGTTTCATACGATGGTCATGCAATTACATTTATTAAATATGGACCATGGTTTGTCAGATGCGATCGTGGTGTTTACGGCCGCGATCATGGCACTGTCATTATTTATCGTATGCGTGAACCAGCTTTATTTTCTAAAGATGTATTTAAATTTTTACTTTACAAACGACAACATCGAAATTTTATTGAAGGTTCATTTGATGAAAAATTGGATTTACAAGTTTCATTTACCTTGCCATTAACACCACAAATTTCAGGTAATTGCGCTTGGTCAAATATGGAAGCGGTTGTACCAGCATTGATGTATTTATTGCTATTAAACGATGCGAAAAAAACTGAAAAAGTAATACGTCCTGAAAGCTATCAACGAACCGCAATGCGTTTTTATCAATTTTGGCAAGAATGGGATAAAGATCGTGCATTTTACTTTTTAATGCATGGCTTTCATGAGTTAGATGATGCACATAAAGCATCACGCGCTGCAATTTTAGCTGCAATTTTTTTTCAACAATTTAAATATGAAAAAGAAAAAGACCAAAAACTTGTAGATGATATTTTAAATAATCCAAAGTTTGATTATATTTTGAAAAGTTATGTCAAAGTATTTTGTGAAGATAAAAAAGATCCATATGCAAAAAATTTATTAAACTTTTTAGATGATTATGGTTTGCATTGGGTAAGGGAATGAATGTAATGGGCAAAAAAAAGAGCGTTTATTAACGCTCTTTTTTATTTCACAAGAAAATTATTGTTGTTGTTCGGTTGTTGTTTCAGTTTTTTGTTCAGTTGTTGCTTCAGTTGAACCTTTGTTAGCTTCTTCTTTTTTTACTACTTTTTTATGATGTTTACGTTTTTTGTGTTTTTTGGTTTCTGTTGCTGGTTTGGTTGCTTCTTCAGTTGTAGTAGTTGTTTGAGCTGTTTGGCTGTTGTCAGCAATAGCAAAAGAATCTTGAGCAGGTGTAGCAGTACCTTCTTCAGTGTTAGCAGCAAAAACGCTAATTGAAATAAGACCAGCAGCTAAAGTGATTAATAATTTACGTAACATGACATTCTCCTTGGTGTTAAATTTGGTTCATTTTTTAGTCGTTTTATTGCACAACGACTACGCGCGGCAGCATATCTATTTATGTAAATTTTGCAATATCGCTTAGATTAATCCCTGATAATCACCGCCATCGACTTGAAGCATTGCGCCCGAAATATAGCTAGCAGCAGGGGAGAGTAAAAAAGTTGCAACGTTAGCAAACTCTTCAGGTAAACCCATGCGACGCAAAGGAATATGCTCAATAATTTTTTGTTCTTTTTCTTTTGTCAGTAATTCTTGTGTACGTTTAGTTGCAGTCCATCCCGGTAAAATAGAATTAACTCGAATATTTTTCGGCCCTAATTCTTGAGAAAGTGTTTTGGTTAAACCAATCAAACCTGGACGAAAAATATTCGACATTAATAGTCCAGGAATAGGTTGTTTAGCTGAAACGCTAGTAAGTGTTAAAACGCTTGGATGTGCGCTTTTTTCTAAATATGGCAATGCTGAATGAATGAGATTAATTGCACTTAATAACACTAATTCAAAGTTTTGTTGCCAATCTTCTGGTGTGGTATCAGCAAATAATTTTTTGGCTGGACCACCGACATTGGTCATCAATAAATCGAGTTGGCCAAAACGCGCAACAACATTTTTTATTAATTGCAAAACTGCTTGCGGCTTGGTGATATCAGCTTCGAAAATAGCGATTTCTGCATTAGGTACGGCTTGTAGAATTTTTTGCTCTGCAGCTTTCAAGCGTTCAGATGAACGTGCACAAATAGCAACACGAGCACCTTCTTTTGCTAATTGTAATGCTGTCGCAAAGCCCAAACCTTCACTTGCAGCAGTAATAAGCGCAACTAAATTTTTTAAACCTAAATCCATCTTGTTTCCCCCAAACTATTAAGTAATTGTTAAGTGAAATTTTAAAAAGCTATATTAGTTCTTTTATATTTTTTTAAATTTCATTTATGAAAATATAATTTAGAAATGATATCCATAATTTTTTCTACTTTTTTAAAATCAAGTTGTACCTATTCAAAAATTATTATTATTTTGTAGATTAGATTGAGCGTAGCGAAGCCGAATAAAATCAACTAAAGTTCCGTTTTCCAAATAATTTAGGATCCTCCAATGCATAGCTCTAATCAAAATATAAAAGCGCTTGGTTTTTGGCGTTTGAGCTCCTTAGTAATTGGTAACATGATTGGGGCTGGAATTTTTACTTTGCCTGCATCTCTTGCTGTATTTGGTTCAATTAGTATTTTTTCTTGGATTTTGACAGCAGTTGGTGCTTTGTTACTTGCATTTATGTCTGCTGATCTTGCAAAAATTTTCCCAAAAACTGGCGGTTATTACGTCTATTGTCGTGAAACCTTTGGTGACTATATTGGCTTTAGTATTGCGTATAGTTATTGGATCAGTTGGGGTTGTGCGAATGCTGCAATTGCAGTCGCATTAGTCGGTTATCTAGGCGTATTTTTTCCAATATTAAATGAACATGCGCCGGGCTTTAATCCATTATTTTCTTTTGCTGTAAAAGCCGGTTCAATTTGGTTAGTGACTTTAATTAATATTATTGGTGTTCGAAGCACGGGTATTTGGCAATTAGCCACCACTTTATTAAAAATTATTCCATTACTATTAGTCGGTATTATTGGTTTATTTCATATCCAGCCAAATTATTTGACCCAAAATTTTAATATTTCAAATGTATCAAACATGAGCGCATTAACAGGCGCTGCTGTTTTAACACTTTGGGCGTTTGCAGGGTTGGAATCTGCGATTATTCCAGTAGAAGATAGTCGCTCTACCCATGCGATTGCAAAAGCAACTATTTTTGGAACAGTTGTTACAAGTTTGATTTATATCGCTGGCAGTATTGTAATTTTTGGTCTAATTCCAGCAACTTCACTACAACAATCTCCATCACCCTATACCGATGCTGCAGCTATTTTATTTGGTGAAGGCGCGGGTTGGTTTGTGACAGTAGGCGCCATCATTTCTTGTTTTGGTGCACTGATTGGATCTATTTTCGTGCAAGTACAAGTTTCAATGGCAGCAGCGCGCGATGGTTTATTTCCAAGCTCATTAGCAAAATTTGGGAAATTTAATACACCTACAATTGGTTATCTTGTTTCAGCTTCAGCCATCACGATTTTATTATTACTTACTTTAAATCAATATTTAATTAAGCAATTTACTCTAATTGTTGAATTATCTGCGTTCACATTTTTAATTCCATATTTTGTATCAGCAATGGCAGGTTTAACTTTATTAGCAAAAAAATCGCAATTGTTATCTTTTCAAAATAACTATCAAACACAGCGGTTTTTTTGGGTAGGTATATTCGCTGCTATTTATTCTTTCTGGATGTTATTTGGTATTGGTACAGCAGTTGGTTTTTATGGTTGTTTAATTTATATCGCGTCATTTCCTTTTTACGTGTTATGTCAGTGGCAGAAAAAGAAATAGTTTAAGGAAGATGGCGAATGAAATTTAATAAAAGCCAGTTCTCAACTTATTTGCTATTTGTTGCAGTTATTTTATGTTGGGGAATGGCATGGCCAGCAGGAAAAATTGCTGTACAAGTTGTTTCACCTATTTGGGTAATTGCATTGCGTACGGTTATTGCAACTATCTTTATTTTCATGGTGGTAGGCGCATTTAGAAAATTAGTTTTACCCAATAAGAAAGATTTACCACTCATTCTCACAAATAGTGTTTTACAAATTTATCTATTCTCAGTTTTAAGCTACTTGGGATTAGCACATGTAGAAGCAGGGCAGGCCGCCATTTTGGCTTACACTATGCCAATTTGGGTTACACCAATCGCTTGTGTATTTTTTAAAGAAAAAGTCATTCCTATAAAAGTTGTTGCTGTTGTATTAGCAATTGTTGGTATTGCAATTATTTTTATCACTAATCATAAAAATTTTTCTAATCACAATATGTTAATAGGTAATATTTTATTGTTGTCATCTGCATTTGTATGGGCGTTAGCAATTTTAGCTGCGCGTTACATGACATGGTACAAAACACCAACTGAATTAGCGCCATGGCAATTTTTAGTGGGATCGATTTTAGCTTTAATTACAGCATTAATTATGGATCCAGATGTGCATGCAACTTGGACTCATCATGCAATCTTAGCAATTTTATATTTAGGTATTTTAGGAACAGGTTTCGGATTTTGGGGCATTACAATTGTCTCTAAACAATTACCGGCTATTACTACTTCTATAGGTTTATTAGGTGTACCGGTAATTAATTTAGTCGTATCAAACCTTGCACTTCATGAAAGCATTTCTTTAGAAAAATTAATTGCGCTGTCATTTATTATCACCGCGCTAATTCTAGTTATCATTGCCGATCGAAAGTTAGCTAGGAAAAAACTACAAAAAACTAAAATTCTTGAAACAGAATTATGATTCATCAAAAAGTCATTGCTATGCATCTTAACTAATTAAAGAGGTATTGATTATCAATACAGAATAAATTAGGAAGTAAAGAGAAGTGATATTTTTAAACTTTTCATGTTTAAATAGCTTCTATACTGAGATCAGCTCACACAATATTTTATATTTATTAATGTTTTATTATATGAAGATAAAAAAATATCAGGATGTATATGGATACTAAAAAAAACAGTTTAGAAATAGTTTATAGAAATGAAGTTGATTTTCCTAAGACTCATTTTTATAAAATCAACAATAAAAAAGATATTCAATTGTTAGAGAAAAAATGTCGTATTAGATTTATTGCTGATAAGAAAAATCCTCCTCCTGTTTTTATTGCACCTGTTGCTGTGTTACCAATCAATACTTATGGCGTTTATGCAGCTCAAAACCTCACTATGAAAAATAAAAATCGGCAAGGTGAAGTGACGTTGGGTCGATATTTAGGTGAGCGCATTCCTAAAGCCAAAATAAGTAAAACTAAAAATTATCATTATGGTTTCCAAACGCTTATTACTGGTGAATCAGAAGAAGAGCATGACTATGAAATGTTAGATGGACAACACGTTCGAAATTGGGCTGTGTTTGTTAATCATTCTCCTGTTGTAAATGTACAATGCGAAGTAAAACGATTTCGTGGAAAAAAAGATATATTTTTAAGTTATAGAAAAAAAATAAAGAAGCATCATCAACTATTGATTAGTTATGGTAAGGATTATTTTGTTGATAAAAAGCATAAGCAATTGTATCTACATGAAACTGATAACTGGGAAACACCGGCACAAAAATATCAACAGTATGCAGATGAATATCTATCAACACCGCAAAAATTATCTCAAATTTATGTAAAAGCATTTGGTTTTTCAGCAGATGATTATTTTGTCATTCCAAAAATAACAGATGCTATCCTCAATCAAGATAGCAAAGAGGTATTCAACCTTATTAAAAAACGTCTGCATGTTGAAACTTTAATTTATAGATTAAAAAGAAAATCGTCGAAGAGTAATCAATGCTATTTCATTGAAACATCTAAGCAGCAACAAATATCACCGCTAATGGCAGCCTGCTTTAAAGGCGATGAAAAAATTATTAAAGCATTATTAAAAAAAGATGCTGATGTAACGCGTTTTTCATTAAATGACGGTAATGGTTGTTTGCATTTTTTATTATTAGGACATGCAAATAACAATACAAAATTAAAAGTAGGGCAGTTACTGATTAAAAAAGGCGCGCCTTTAACTGTTCAAAATCAAAACCATCAATCAATTCTAGATTTATGTTTTGAACAAAATTTAGAACAATTAGCTACCGCAATTTTACAATCAAAAGAACAAGCTGAAATTTTATATTTCTTACTAGAAGAATATGACAGACGAGCACCTTGTATCTTGCTAAGAGCTTTTGAAAAAAAATGGTTTAAATTATTAAAAATAATATTAACTCAGGCAGAAATTGAACCTATACAAGCTTATTTAAAAGCGCATAAATCATTTCTAAATGCGATTAAAAATAGCAAAGAGTTCAATAAAATATGTCAAAATATTTTGCAGAAAAAAGCTTAATTGATTGCGTTTTTTGGTTTGATTAACGCCATGCTGTGTCTATAGTTATAAAGTAAGCTTTAGTTTTATTTGACGTTTTTTATTTTTAGTAAAATGTTTTTTCACAAGGAGGAAAAACAATGTCTAAAGAAAATAAACAACAGTCACAAGTTATGCAACCAAAACAACCTCAAGTACTTAATTTTCCAGATAGCGGAATTGAAAATGGCATACATGGTACGGGAAGCGATAAACAACATGAAGGGTCGAATGAAAATGAAGATCAGCAATCATTAGAAGACCAAAAAAATCAACAAGACAAAGACCAAGAATAATCGTCAAACTATAACAACATAACGCACTTATCTTTAGGTAAGTGCGTTATTTTTTTATATCTACAATTTTAAAAATTCCTGAAACATATCTGAAACAAATCATAGCGATTCTACCCTCGAATCTTGTACCGCAAACTTTTTTTGGAGGAATAAATATGACAAAACTATTCAAAATTATTTTGGGGCTTGGGCAGAAACAAAAAGCAAGAGCTGCTATTTGTATGTAATCTTAGGTTATTTATTTTCATTAATAACTTTTAAGATATCTTTCTTCCAAAGCGCCAATTCATCAGGCGCTTTTAATTTTCGCTCGCAAACCTTACTTCCAGCTAAAAACAATTGTTGATTCCATTCTGCTAAGCGAGCAATCGCTTTATAACTAGGTTCCGATATTTTTCTTTCGTCAAATAATGAAGTGGCATCATTAACTAGTGCTCGCAAGTTTTCATTTCGTTCATTATTAATCTGTTCTAATTTTTTAGTATCAAAACCTTTTTTACTTCTATTTTCTTTACAAAAAAGGTAAAGATTTTCATCGGTGTAAATTAAATTTCTTATTTCACCTTTGAGTTGTTTGATTGCGTGTGCAGTATTTTCTTTTTGTTTTTCATGAGATGCCATTGTCGAATTGATAGCACTAGTTAAAAAAGTTGAAAGCGATAAAGAAACTATCCATAGAACGAAGAATTTCCAACCACGTAAATTTAGATCTTTAAGTTTTAAAGGGATAGGATGATCGGCCATTAGAATATTGTCTGCGAAAAATGCTTAACTAAATTAGGTCAATATTAAACATAAAATGACCAAAAAAATGAAGCAAAAATGCATTAAAAAAGGAGGAATTATCTTGGAAAAAGCGAAAATTTTAACCAAAAAGACATTATCTGCAGAAATAATTAAATTATATGAATACGAGTTTGAAATAGACAGCTTAAATTTAGATAAAAAACAAACACGAAAGCTTAAACGTGAAATAGCTCATTATGGTGATTCCGTTTTCGTTTTAATTTTTGCACCAGACATTGATAGTTTTATTTTCACTAAAGAATTTCGAGCGGGCGTCTTTTTAAATGATAGTAACGATCCACCTTTTATTTATGGCTGCGTAGCCGGGATGATTGACGAGCATAAGCTTCCTGAAGAAATAGCACGTAAGGAAGCTAAGGAAGAAGCTGGGTTAGACATTGATAAATTACGGCTTATAGCCTCTGTTTATACCAGCCCAGGGCATGTAACGGAGAAGACTTATATCTTCTATACCGAAGTAGAAGGCACCCCCAAAACTGGCTTATTTGGGCTTGAGCATGAATCTGAAGAAATTATGACTCACGTCGTTAAGAAATCGGACGTTTATAAAATGATGGATGAGCTAAAAATAGTTGATGCTATGACGCTTCTTGCTTTGAACTGGTTTAGAGCTAATGAGAAAAATAACATCGATTTATTACTTTTGAGAAAATAGTAAACTTAGATATAGTATAACTCTTTACTAAAATTGAAGAGTTGAAAAATATGTGGATTAAAACCTATAGCAACGTTTATCAAGGCATAACAAAAGAAGCTGTTTGGCAAGTGTGGGCAGATATTAATAATTATGTTAACTGGCACACTGATTTAGATGAATGCAGGTTAGTAGGGGACTTTGCAGTTGGTAATTATTTTCTATTAAAGCCAAAAGGCGCACCTACATTTAAAGTTTTTATTACAGAATTAATTAAAAATAAGCGCTTTGTAGATTGTACTTATTTTTTTGGCGCAAAAATGTTTGATATTCATGAGCTTGAAGAAACAAAAGATGGAGTACGAATTACCAGCACCATAAAAGTGACTGGCATATTAACTTTTCTTTGGGTGTTATTAGTTGCAAGAAACGTTGCGAACTCTGCGCCTAAAGAAATGGAAGAAACAGTGAAATTAGCGAGACAACAATGAGTAAATCTGTTTTTGGGTTTGATAAACCAGAAGATAGCCCTGGGTTTCTGTTGTGGCAAACCACTATAACTTGGCAACGCTTAATCACTAAAGCATTGGATAATTATAATATTTCTCATGCCCAATTTGTGATCCTTGCAATTACATTATGGTTTGAAAATAAGAACGAAGCGGTGTCACAGACTGTAATTGTCAAACAATCTAAGCTAGACAAAATGACTGTCTCTAAATCGTTAAAAAAGTTAGTTGCAGAAGGTTATGTAAAACGAGAAGAACATCAAGAAGATACGCGCGCTAAATTAGTTCAATTAACAAAAAAAGGTAAATCATTAGCTGCAAAACTAGTTCCAATTGTCGAAAAAATTGATGCAGAGTTTTTTGGTGTAGTTAAAAAAAGTGAACAGCATGCATTAATCAATATTTTAAATTTACTTGTAGCAAAATATTGTTGAACGATTAGCAAGAAAAAAAATCCTGGCTATATTTATTAAAGTAATAGCTATGGAGTATAAAAACTATGCAAAATCAAAATAATATTATTACGCCTAGCAGCGCTGACTCGAGTTTAACTCATAGTGCCCAACAAATTTCTTCGACTCAAAGCCATACTAATTTATTAAACTCTATACCTACTGAAATTTGGTGGAAAATTTTACAAAATTTACCGCCACAACAACTGGGTAATGTTGCTGCAACAAGCAAAACTTTTCATGATTTAATTTCAAGCCTCGATTTTTGGAAAGAAATTTGGTGTACGCATCTTAATAGAACAGATGAATTTCCAACTGCTTCAGCGTATTTAAAAGAATATCAAAACTACGTGCACACTAAATTAAATAACATCGATTTAGTAAATGAGTTATTTTCTAATCTCTTACAAAATGATTTACCAGAATTTAGAAGAATCTTAACTAAAATAAAAGCGCAACGTTATACGGGTACTGATGCTAAGCAAATATTTTTAGATCCATTTTTTAATATGTTAATAAAAAGAAATTTAAAAGGTCAAAGTTTAGTAAAATTGGCTGCAGATTTAAAACGTTATGATTTTATCAATGAAGTTTTTAGCGCAATACAAGAAATTTACAATTTAGATCTTAACAATTTTAATAATTTATATAGTTTGGTTTTGTACAATCAAGCAACAGAATTAGAGCTAAAATTTTCAGCGATTGATTATGATGCACTTCAATCACCTACATCTCAAGAACAAATCACACAAAATGTTGCTCTCAAAAAATTTATTATAAATGCTTATATTTTAGCAAGAGAACTAGGCTATGAGCAGGTTGTCTCTACTTTGGTAAATACACGAATAGTTGGCTTAAGTAGAGCTGTATTAGAAAATATTTATTTAAGTCAAACGAATAGAAATGAAAAAAATGAACCCGCTTGGCATTATTTTGGCGAGCAATATCAGCCACCTTTATTTAATCTTTGGCATCTTTTAGCGCTATTAGAGTGTTTTCCAAGAGTCGCATCCGATATTAAAATTGTGGAAATCCCTAATTCTTACGAGCAGAAAAAAACAATAGATTTTACTCAATATATTTACGCTGTTCTTAGTTGCAATCCAAAACTTAAAGTTTCGGATCCAGATGGTAAGAATCAATTAGTGAATTGTATTACAAATTTCATAACTGATTCTGAAATGTATACTAATTGTAATGCGATTATTGATTCACTGAATTACTCAAAAAAAGAATTAATCGATCAAGCAAATTTTCTATGGCAAACCTATGAAGCACCTCGTTTCCTATATGATTTATTGAGCATGACTAGTTTTCAGGACAAAGTTTCTTTCAATGATATTGATATCACTAAAGAAATTTTTTTAAAAAAAGCACATGACTTGCTTCAATATTCTGATAAGTCTACTGCTGATAATTTCATTGGTTACGAATTAAAAAAAATAATTTATCTTGGAATAAGCAAAAATTTAATTCCTAAAAATAAACCCTTACTTGATTTGATGGAATTTAACCAATCAAAAGATTCATTTATAAGAGCCATTTTAAATTTTCCATTCTTAGTTATGCCTAGACCATTCGAAACCAGTATTAAAGCAGCATTAATATTAATGCTAGAAAATTATCAATCATCTACAAATTTATTTGCGAACGTCAGAACATTTTTTAATTTATCAAATGATAAAATGTTTTTGCTAAATTTAATTGCTAAAATAACGAGTTTGGAAGAAATCGAGCAAGAAGAAGATAAAAACAATGCGCTAAAGTCTTTACTGCAAGAAGCGACCCAAGCAACTAATTTATCACAAGATTTACTTGAAAATTTATATTTATTAAAAGGATGGTTATATAAAGAAGTTGATAATTTAATAGAATTGAGACTCTCAATACATAATGTCAGTACGAATCACTTTGCAGAGCAAAAAG
>CAZYCO010000011.1:0-3928 GCA_964645885.1 uncultured Gammaproteobacteria bacterium | reverse complement strand
AAGACACTCGTACTGAGCATCGTGATATAGAAACTGGACAACAGACATTTTCACCATAGCAATATACGATGTAACGTTAAAATTTAACCAGTGTATGAAGTGTTTTGATGTTCTGAGTTTTTACAAAGTAATTAGCACACTAATATCGTGTGCTAATGTAATAAAAAAAATATTCAACTTATTTTAGAAAGATTAAATTAAACAGGTTCCTTCTTTATCGGAAGAATAATGATACCAAGATCCAATAAAATAATTACCTGAAGGAATAGGGCGAACATAA
Source organism: uncultured Gammaproteobacteria bacterium (assembly GCA_964645885.1). GTDB lineage: Bacteria > Pseudomonadota > Gammaproteobacteria > CAZYCO01 > CAZYCO01 > CAZYCO01. The sequence goes on along the minus strand of CAZYCO010000011.1, from coordinate 3,648 downwards.
ACTTTTCTACAGACATACTTCCCAGTTTTAGGATTTTTTCTCCAACGTCCTTTGAGCCAACCGCCGCCAGCTTTTGCTGTATTAATTTCTTGTTGGACTACAAGAACACCATAAGGGTCGCGATAATTAAATTGGTTGTGCCCAATTAATTCAGGGTGTAATGGTGAAAGATAAAAATTGCCTTGGTAGTCCGCCATAAAAATTTCATCAGAATTTTTACTAAATTCAGCAATCGCTTTTTCTTTACCATATTTTTTTATGTAATTTTCAGCTTTGTCGATGGTGGCGATAACGTTTGCTTGTTGATTTTTATCTGTATCAGTTTTTGTTTCGCAAGCTAGTGCATCAAAATAACCAAATAAGATAAGCGAAAGAATAAATAGTTTAATTGAAGTTTTCATTTTTAAATCCTTTTGATATAACCAAGAATATATTGTGTGTTTTTGTTGATAATGCAAGAGATTTTCATAAATAGAATGTCATTGAGGATATATCTATGCCTAGTATCTTAATTGAAGTAAGAAAACGATATTCAGTACAACAAGAAATTGCACTTATGAATGCTGTTCATAGTGCGCTTCAAGAAGTGTTTAAAATTCTACCTCATGATAAAAATGTACGACTTATCGTGCATGCTCCTCATCGATTTGCCTGTCCGCCTAACAAAGAAAAGCCTGAATTATATACACATATTAGTATCGATTGTTTTGCTGGACGTTCACTCGAAGCAAAGCGTAATTTATATCAAGCGATTGTGCGAAATCTTGATTCATTTGGTATTCCAAAAGATCACATCAAAATTCTTCTGCGAGAAATTACTAAAGAGAACTGGGGTATACGTGAAGGGCAAGCGGCTTGTGATGTGGAATTAGGTTTTGAAGTAGAGGTTTGATCTGAATAAAACCAAAACCATTTCGCAATAATTTTCCTTAAATAATCTTTCCTTAACTAATCTTAAAATATACTAACTATTATTAAAATGGAGACCAGTGTAATGCCGTCAAAAAATTTAGCCCAACTTTCTCTTGAATACGCTATTCCTGAAGCTATTTTGAATCTTTTGCATAATCACTGGCCGAATTCTGTTAACAATCAACAATTAGTTAGTGCTATTAACCAAATTTTGATGCCACAGTCATTAAACGTAGAGCAAGTTTATGTAGTGATCAGTAATATCAAAAAATTCATTAATTCATCTGATTTTGAAAGCCCTTATAAAAGAGAAAAAAAAGTTTTAGTCAAAGGTGAATTAGAATATGTGAAACAATCAACTGTATTCAAAGAATTAAATAATCAGCTTGATAACTTATTAAAAACAATTCCAAAACCAAATCATTTTGATAAAAAACAATCTCAAACAATATCGAGAAAAGTAGCAGCAACTGATTCAGCTAAGAAACATTGGTGGCATTACGCGTTACTCGGTTTCTCAATATTAAATTTAGTAAGTACAAGTAAGGTAAATAGAAAAGATGATTCAAGCGATATTGATACGATTAGCGAAAGATTAGGTTACCAAGAAATTATGTCTGGTATATATGCTCCTGTTGGTCAAATTAACGAAATAAAAAATACTCTACAGCCACATTCAAATAATTTTCAACTTGCAGAAAATAATGCTCTTCCAAAAGAAATTAGAAATGTAGCTACTCCGAGCGTAGAAAGTGTTGATCCAAATTTTCAAATGAAATTAACGCCTTTACACGTTGCAGCGAAAGACGGTGATACTAAAGCCGCTAAGTTATTATTAAAACGTGGTGCAGATCCAAATGCACTTAGTTACTTTGATAGTAGCGATTGGTTACCTTTTGAATTAGCTTTAACGTTTCAGCAGCCTGAAACAGCACAAGCAATTTTATGTTATGAAAAAACAAATCCTGATAATTGTATTGATTTAAATGTTTTAACTAAACTATCAGGTATAAATTTTTTACTTGCTGCAGGTAAATATGACGAGCTGCTTGCTAATTTAAATGAAGCGATTACTTATTTAGAAAACAATGAAAATCATTATAATGATGTACTTGCTTTTGCTTACAACCAAAGAGCTTTTTTGCATATTGGATTAAATAATATAAGAACAGCGCTAAGTGATAGTGCAAATGCAGCACAACTGGCTAATACGCCTAGAATACGTATAAGTTTCAGTTATATAAATTTGCTCATTTTAAACGGCAAATATGAAGAACTATTAGAATACAGTGAAAAAGTTGCTAGAGACTTTCCAGGCAGTCTTCAATTAGTTAAATATAGAATAGATGGGTTAATAGGTTTAGGCCGTTATGATCAAGCTTTGAAGGAAGTAGAATTACTGGCAACTGAACAATTGCCACAAGCATATTTTAATAAATCTAAAATTTATACAGCACGTGGTAAAGCAGGGGATTATCAAAAAGCAAAAAGTGAACTTCTCCTTGCACTTTCGTTAGAGCCTAGTAATCAAAGGTTTCAGCAGGCCCTTGAAGAAGTAAACTATTTGCTGAATGAAAAAAATACTGCGGCATATAATCTTAACATTGATACTTCGCGCGCTTTTGCAAAACCAGTTAAAAAAAATCCTAATTCAGGGGATTTCTCATGCTTCATCCGTAATACTAATTTTTTTTTACCGCACCATTGCAGATTGCATAAACAAAAAAGTTTTTTAAATGCTTTACACAACCACGCATTGTTGTTGCAAGAACAAAAAAATTATGATGAAGCAATAAAAGTATATAAAAATATTCTTAACCACTTACCTAAAGACGATCCTTATTATAATTTACAATTAGCGGGAATTTATGTTCTTTTAGGCGAAACTTACTTACATTTGGAACAATATTCAGAAGCAAAGCAATCATTAGACATGTTTTTTGCATTGACAAACAATGATAATCAAACTCAAGACATCTACGGTTACTACTACATAATATTACAAAAACTAAAAAGCCCTTTAGTCGATAGATTTATTTGCATGCATAAAGCGGTGATGATTACTAATAATCAAAATCAAAATTTTTTGCTGGAATATGGCGTAATAAAAAAGCAACTAGAGAAAGAAGGGCAAAATCCGCAAGCCATTATTAAAGCTTGGGAAGATGGCACTTTAGATAAAAAATTAGATAAAAAAATTGAATTAAAGAATACTAATGACACTGCGTCTTTTGATTTAGGCAAACAAACTGACAGAGCTTATATTGCTGGTGGTGTAGTAGTTACTGTTGCGGCAGTTATTTTTTCTATTTTGTTGCTTGCAATTTCCAAATGGAGAGGATTTAAGACCGATGCACTCAATATAAATGAACAACAAAAATTACAATTGAGAGGACGGCGCAATCAGTTCTCTAGGGCTATGAAAATTTTAAATCAAAGGTTTTTTCCAAGTATACGATTAGTGGCAACTTCCGAAGAATGTTTCAAATTACAGGTTGATCCAATAAAAACCAAGCAACCTACGGCAGAGTTATTAAGCAGCTTTGAACCAGCATTTAGAGAAATTAAACAATTTACTTTAGATGAAAATTTTCTAATTGAGCAGATAAAAAACATAATAAAGACGCTTACCAACCTTGAAGTCAATTCTCAAAATGGACAATTGATAATTGATACCAAAAAAATCAAACTTAATTCCGAAACGCTTGAAGATGACATTATAGATAAATGTTTAGA
>CAZYCO010000010.1:46097-51783 GCA_964645885.1 uncultured Gammaproteobacteria bacterium | reverse complement strand
AATCCGCAATTAGTGGAAAAAGTTGCCGCAATTACAGGAAAAGAAATAAAAGCGGGATTAATCATAAAAGGCCTCTTATTGTAAATGTTATGTTATAACATAACACCAGGGGAGGTCTAAATGCAAATGGTTTTCATTTGGAAAAGATTAACTGAGATAAACTATCTTTACAGAATATGCCTTTATCAAATACATATGCAGTTACTAACTCACTAGGCGTAACATCGAATGAAGGATTAAAAACTTCACTATTTTCTGGACTCCAAACAATTTTTCCGAAGTGACCATGTATCCCGCGTACTTCATCTTGATGGCGTTGTTCAATTTCAATTTGTTTACCGCTTTCACATTCGGGATCAAATGTTGTAATTGGAGCTGCAACATAAAATGGTACACCATGAAAATTTGCAAGAATTGCCAAATTATAAGTTCCAATTTTATTTGCAAAATCACCATTTTTTGCAATTCGATCCGCGCCAACAATAACGCAATCTACTTTTCCTTGCTGCATTAAAGTTGCAGCCATATTGTCACAAATTAATGTATGTGGAATATTGTTTTGCGTTAATTCCCAAGCAGTTAAGCGCGCACCTTGTAACAAAGGACGAGTTTCATTAACGTAAATATGCAAATCGCTTTCTTGTTCATACTTAAAAGAAATGATTCCTAATGCTGTACCACGACCTGCAGTTGCAAGACCGCCGGTATTGCAATAAGTCATAATATTTTTTTTATCTTTAATTAATTCAAAACCATGTGATGCAATGGCATTACAAAGTGCTACATCTTCAACAAAAATTGATTCAGCTTCTTGTATTGCTTGATCAGTACTTCTTTCTAAAGCATTCAAAAAGCGATCAATGCAATTCATTAAGTTAACGGCAGTAGGACGTGCTTGACGTAAACGTTTAGCTTCAATTTCAACAAAATTACTTGATGCGCCATCATTGAGTAATTTGGCAAGTGCTACGACCGCAGTTACACCAATCAAAGGTGCGCCACGTACTTTTAATAATTTAATTGCATCAATTACATCATCAATCGTATTGCAGGTTAGCCATTGCTCTTGTTGCGGTAATAACCGTTGATCTAATAATTTTAATATGTTGTTTTCGAATTTAAGAGCTGACGCAATTAAGTCTTTCATATCGCAATCTCACTAAAATTTCGCGCAATAGGATGTTCTGAAGTTGTAGGAACATTACCTTCGCGAATCAACCAATAGGTTCGCATACCGATTTGTTTTGCAGCATCGAGTTCTTCTTTAATATCAGATAAAAATAAAATAGTTTCAGGTGTAACGCCTATGGTATCAGCAATAGCTTGATATGAATTTTGCTCACGTTTCGCACCAATAGTTGTATCGAAATAGCCTTTAAATATAGAAGTTAAATCACCAAACTCACTGTGACCAAAAAATAATTTCTGAGCGAATATCGAGCCAGAAGAATAAACATATAAATTAATATTTTGCAGATACCATTTGTTTAAATATTCATCCGCATCGGGATATAAATGTGCTTTTAATTCGCCTTTTTCAAAACCTTGTTGCCAAATAAAACCTTGCAAAGTTTTAAGTGAAGTAATTTTTTTATCTTCGTTGATCCAATTCATTAATGTGTTTTCAATAGTATTTAGATCGGCGCTTGGATTTTGAATAGTTTCACGAACATCTTTCAAAATTGCAGCAATATTTGGTTCATTTTGATGTTGTTGTAAAAAATTTTTTAAATGTTTTTTAGAATATGGGAATAAAACTTCATGAACAAAATGAATAGATGAGGTAGTACCTTCAATATCAGTAACTATTGCGTTTATCATGACCTGGATAATCCTTAAATTGTTGCGCGATTTCATTGCCGGTGTAATTTGCAATCCAGCCATCGGTATGAGTAAAAAATCGAATAACTGAAAAACGTGGCTCTAGTCCTGCATCAAACCAATGTTTAACGCCTACAGGAACGCTAATAAGATCATTTTTTTCGCATTGCACGACATAAACATGCGGTTCAACATGCAAACAAAATAAACCTGAACCATTGATAAAAAAACGAATTTCATCTTCTGAGTGCGTATGTTCTTTTAAAAATTTTTTTCGTAATGCATCTTTATCTGGATGATCTGGAAATAAATGCACAACATCATATGAACCAAAACCACATTGCTGCTGTAATTGTGTAATATGCTTTTCATAAGCAGCCAAAATTTGTTCTGATGTAGTTTGTTCTGTAATTTCAAAATTAGTATGCCAACGTTTAAATAAAACATTTATTTTTTCTAATGCCACTGCAATTTCTTGTTCTTGGTTTGAAATAAAAATTGGAGTTTCTGTATTTTGATTATGGAAAATTTTTATTTGGCTCATGCTTTCAACTGCCGTTCTTTTAATGCACACGAAAATAAAAATTCGAAGCATTCAATTTGATTCATCGCATCAAATATAGATGATCCCCAAGTATATAAACCGTGTCCTCGAATTAAATAACCAGGGCAATCTAAATGATTTTTTAAATAATCATCTACTTTTTGTGATAAGCGTGTCATGTCTTGATCATTTTCAAAAATAGGAATGATTAATTTGGTTTCATGCGTATGAATACCAGGAAAAATTTTCAACATTTCATAATGTTCAAATGCAATTGTGTTGTCATGATGTAGACGTGATAACACTGTAGCGTTAACCGAATGCGTGTGTAGCACAGCATTAACAGTAGCAAATCGCTTATAAAGCTGCGTATGCAATAAGGTTTCAGCTGAAGGTTTTTTATTATTTTTATAAGGATGTCCTTCTGCATCAATTAACATCGTATCATCCGAAGTTAATTTACCTTTATGTTTTCCAGAAACTGTAATTGCGATTAAGTTGTTATCACATCGAACAGAATAATTGGTGCTTGTTGCAAACGCCCAACCTAAAGCATAAAGCTCTTTTCCTGCGTTGATTAAAATTTCTGTCGCTTCATTAAAGTTCATGATGATTACTTTGTTTTAATTGCTTGTAACTGCGTCATAGCTAAATCTAGTTTGTTTTCATCTAGTGCAAAACAAACACGTAAAAATTGTTTGCCATGTTCTGGATTTGCAAAAAATGATCGACCAGGAACAGTTGCTACTTTAGCTTTTTCTAATAAGAAATCTGCTGCGGCTTGATCATTATCAAAATTTAAATTTGAAAAATTAATCATTAAGTAATAAGCGCCTTGCGGTACGGTTACTTTAAAACCTAAATCTTGCAATGCCGAAACAACTAAATGTTTTTTTTCTAAATAACTTTGGCGCATGTTTTGATAATAAGCATCATCAATTTCAAATGCTTTCATAGCAGCATGTTGTAATGGTGTTGCAGGACAAACGTAAAGAAGATCTTGTACTAAAGCCATCTTCGCAATTATTTCTTTAGGGCCTGCAGCATAGCCTAAACGCCAGCCAGTCATATTAAACGTTTTAGAAAAACCAGAGATAGAAATGGTTTGGTTTTCGAATGCCGGCAAACTTGCAGGTGAAATATGTTCAAAACCTGGATAAGTAATATATTCATAAATTTCATCAGTGATGACATATAAATTATGTTTTTGTACTAACTCACCAATTGCTTCTAATTCGCTGCGAGTAAACACTTTCCCGCATGGATTGCATGGTGTGCAAATCACAATGCCACGAGTTTTAGGTTGAATTGCTTGTGCTAATTCATCGATAGAAAATTGTAGATTGTCTAAATTGATTGTAACTGATCGAGTTACAATGCCATGCATGTTTAATAAATTTTTGTGATAGCCATAAAAAGGTTCAAATAAAATAACTTCATCACCAGGATTAAATAAAGTATTAATTGCACATACAAATGCACCAGTAGAACCGTGAGTTACAATTATTTCACTTTCAGCATCGGCTTTAATTTTATTGAAAGATGATAATTTTTTAGCGATGGCTTGTCTTAATGGCAAAATGCCTTCGCATGGTGAATATAAACTTTTATTTTCTGCAATTGCATCATATGCACCTTGTTTGATTGGATCAGGTGTAGGTAAATCACATAATCCTTGTCCTAAATTAATACCATTTAATTGTGCGCAACGTGTGCTTGCAGCACGAATACCAGATTGTTTTAAATTTTTTGTTTTGTCACTTGGTGTGAACATAAAGAAAACCTCTTGTTACTGTTTTCAACGTTATAACTTCTTACCAACTAATATACTTAACCATTCTTTCTGATTTGCAGATAAAACAGTTGGATCAGACATTAAACCAGTTGCTAAACCTAGTTGTTCGCAACCTTGTTCAGGTTTGTTGTTGCTTTTATCTAATAATAATTTTGCAAGTTGTAATGCTTTTTGATTGTTATTTTTCATGATGTTAATTACTTCTTCTAATGTCACATGTGGCACATCTTGGTTCCACGAATCGTAATCCGTTACAAAACAACAGGGTAAATAATGCATACCTGCTTCACGTGCCAATGCGAATTCTGGGAAGTTAGTCATACCAATAATGTCAGCGCCCATTTGTCTATACCAATGTGATTCAGCTTGCATAGAAAAAAATGGGCCTTCGATGCAAACATAAGTATGGCCAATATGAGTTGGAAAATTAAGTTCATGACGTAGTTGATCAACAAAACCCACTAATTCTTCACTGACAGGTTTTGCAAGTGAAATATGTCCAACAATGCCATCGCCACAAAAAGTATGTTGGCGCGGAAGAAACGTACGATTGATATATTGTGTAGGCACAACTAATTCACCAGGATGCATGTTTTCACGCAAACTACCTACTGCTGAAATAGACAGGATTTTTGTTACACCTAATCTTTTTAACGCAAAAATATTTGCACGATAATTTATTTCAGATGGTGTTAATTCATGATGTGCGCCATGACGCGGTAAGAAAAAGAGTTGATGTTGATTAAGTGCTACTTTTTTTAAGCCACTTGATGCAAGGCCAAATGGCGTTTCACGATTTAAATCTTCAATGGGTGTAACTTCTGCAAAACGCTCAAAGCCAGAACCACCAATGATTGCCCACATATGCAAATCCTCGAGGAAAAATCAAAAAAGCGATGGTACCTCATTAGAAGAATTTTTCACGAAAAATCAAAGAGAAATGCCGCTAAAAAGCGGCATTTAAAGCTAAATTTATAATTATATCTGAAACTATTTCATGCCCATAGAAGGTGGTGGTGGTGAAGCTTCAGCAGTAGCAGTTTTAGCTTGGCTTGCTTGTTGTGCCACTTGATCAGCTTTATGTGCTCGTTGATCAGATTGAAACGTACGCTCTTGTTGCGGTGGTTTTGGACCGGATTTGTTAATAGAAAATCCTTTGTCTTTACAAACGTCTTTTGAAACTTCATTAAAATGTTCAATATTTTTGAGTTTAAATTCAGCAAATTTTTCGGCTGAAATTTCGCTTCCATCTTTATTGGTAATATTGTGCTGAATACGACCATCTTCTGATTTAGTATTAGAATATTTTAATCCCATACTTTCGGCTGTTTTTTGATAAGATTTAGTTTCGATTTCTGCTAAAGTAGAAACAATTTTTTCCTTTAATGCCTGTGGTAGCGGAAATTCTTTTCCCTCAACACCAGCGACACCACTTGGTTCTCTAAACTTAAAATCAGCGGGATTAGATGAAGAAATAATTTGGCCTGGTTTACCTTCGGTGTTAAATTGTGGACTAATTTCAATGG
>CAZYCO010000010.1:36024-46087 GCA_964645885.1 uncultured Gammaproteobacteria bacterium | reverse complement strand
TTTGGTTTTACCAGCATCCAAAGTTAAATTGGTTTTTGCATCTTTTTCTGCCGTTTGCTGTTGTTCTTGGGCTGGAGCTTTTCCTTTCAACGTCATTTGCACTGGATCTGATTCAGTATTGGCTCGACCGTTTGTTCTTCCAGAAGAAGAAACATTTTGAGCGCCGATTTCGCTTGTTCCGCCTATTCCAAAAAGTTTTTTAAAAAAATCACCTATTTTTTGGAAAAAAGATCTAGAGTTTTGTTTTTGGACAGCTTCATCATATTCTTTTTGAGCTTTAGCAACATTGTCATCATACAATTTATTAAATTTTTGCATGTTTTCGTCCCAATTCCCGCTTTTGTACATTTTTGTTGTGGTTTCAGCGGATGGGCCATATAAGGTTTCGCCTTTTTCCAACTTTTGGCGAGCACCTTCAAAAGATTCCTGTGATTGTTTGCGTATATTTTTCTGTTTTTCCAATCCTATTCGGGCATTTCTCACTTCGAATGATTCTTCAGACGGACTAGGCGTTACTGCTGATTTAAATTTTTCCCAGCCAGATGAAGCTCCGGATTTTGTTTTTTCCCAACCAGCAGAGGCAGCTGATTTAGTGCTTTCCCAACCTGATGAAACGGCACCTTTAAACGCGTTCCAACCTGAGGTCAGTTTGTCTTTGATAGCCATAACACTCACCGTTTTTAAGTGAAGGATATAGAAAATATAGGTAACAGCAGGCTTATTTTCCAATGACTAAAAAGACAGAAAACTTAAGAAAACAAGGAATAATCTCGAGATTTTGGCAAATTTTTAAACGGATAATTTTTTAAGTTTTATGGGGCGTTGTTGCATAAAGTCATCGATGCTGTCATTCCGGCCAAGCGCCCCCATCAAGTGCGGGGTAAACTGCGTGCGCGAGCCGGGATCCAGGAAAAACCAGCATCCAAACTGGATCCCGGACAAGGGCTTCGCCCTTTCCGGGATGAAAAATGGATGCAATACGATTTATGCAACAACGTCGGTTTATGGTGAAATGAAATTAATCTTTAAGTTTTTTGTATTTAATGCGATGAGGACTTAAAGCTTCGTCACCTAAACGCTTAATACGGTCTTCTTCGTATTCGGTGTAATTGCCAGTAAACCACGTGACTTGGCTATCGCCTTCAAAAGCCAGGATATGAGTCGCTATACGGTCTAAAAACCAGCGATCATGAGAAGTAACTAGGACACAGCCGGCAAAGTCTAAAATTGCTTCTTCTAAAGCCCTTAAGGTTTCTACGTCTAAATCGTTCGTTGGTTCGTCGAGTAATAAAACGTTACTGCCACTTTTTAATAATTTCGCTAAATGAACACGATTACGTTCGCCACCTGATAAATCCTTAATAAATTTTTGTTGGGAATTACCTTTAAAATTAAAGCGACCAACGTATGCTCTCGATGGTGTTTGATAATTGCCAACGGTAATTAAATCGAGTCCATCTGAAATTTCTTCCCAAACGCTTTTATCGTTATTTAAGCTTTCACGACTTTGATCAACATAACCTAGCTTCACTGTGCTACCGATTAAAATTTCACCAGCATCAGGTTGTTCAATGCCCGCAATCATTTTGAACAAAGTTGATTTTCCGGCGCCGTTTGGTCCCAAAATACCAACAACTGCGCCTGGTGGAAGAATAAAATTTAAATCATCAATTAAAAGTCGATCGCCAAATCCTTTTTTAACATGACGGAATTCAATAACAGAATCACCAAGACGTGGACCAGCTGGAATATAAATTTCTTTTGTTTCATTGCGTTTTTGAAATTCGCGTGAATTTAATTCTTCAAAGTTTTTCAAACGTGCTTTGCTTTTTGCTTGACGACCTTTAGGGTTGCTTCTGACCCACTCCAATTCTGCTTGCATCGCTTTTTGATGGGCGGTTTGCTGTTTCTCTTCCATTTCTAAGCGTTTTTCTTTTTGTTCAAGCCAAGAAGAATAATTACCTTGATATGGAATACCGTGTCCGCGATCCAATTCTAAAATCCACTGTGCAGCGTTATCTAAGAAATAACGATCGTGAGTAATCGCAACTACTGTTCCTGGAAATTCATGTAGATAACGTTCAAGCCAAGCCACACTTTCTGCATCTAAGTGGTTAGTTGGTTCATCGAGTAATAACATGTCTGGTTTAGAAAGAAGAAGTTGGCATAAAGCAATTCGGCGTTTCTCGCCACCAGATAAATGAGATACATGCGCTTCCCATGGCGGTAAACGTAATGCATCAGCAGCAATTTCCAATGTACGATCTAATTCCCAACCACCTGCTTGTTCAATTTCAGTTTGCAGGTGTCCTTGTTCTTCAAGCAATGCATTCATTTCATCATCAGTCATTGGTTCAGCAAATTTCAGGCTGATTTCATCAAAACGTTGAAGCTTTTCTTTTAACTCTTTTACACCTTCTTCTACATTCCCTTTGACGTCTTTATTTGGATCAAGTTGCGGTTCTTGCGGTAAATAGCCAATTTTAATTCCAGCCATTGGCTCTGCTTCACCGTTATATTCTTTATCGATACCAGCCATTATTCGAAGAAGCGTAGATTTTCCTGAGCCGTTTAAACCAAGCACACCAATCTTTGCACCAGGATAAAATGAGAGTGAAATATTACGCAGAATTTCTTGGTTAGGCGGCACAACTTTACTAACACGATGCATGGTGAAAATGTAATTCGACATATCAAAACCTGTATTTATAAGGGTAAAAATTTAAAGAAATTAACGAATAAATCGAAAAATTAAAAGACGATTTTGATAATTTATGAGTAAAATACCAAGAATTAATACTAATCATTTTTTTCAGGAGAATTATATGTTTCCTGCATCACTAAATATCGCTGATTTTGACAAAGAATTATGGCAAGCCATTAAAGATGAAGAGCAACGCCAAGAACACCATATCGAATTAATCGCTTCCGAAAATTATGCAAGTCCTAGAGTGTTACAAGCGCAGGGCTCTGTACTCACTAATAAATATGCAGAAGGTTATCCACATAAACGTTATTACGGTGGTTGTGAATACGTTGATGTCGCTGAAGAATTAGCAATTGAACGCGCTAAAAAATTATTCAAAGCAGATTATGCAAACGTGCAACCCCATTCTGGATCGCAAGCCAATTCAGCAGTTTATATGGCATTGTGCCAACCAGGTGATGTGATATTGGGAATGGATTTATCAGCAGGCGGTCATTTAACGCATGGTTCTAAAGTTAATTTTTCTGGCAAGCTTTATAACGCTGTGCAATATGGCGTTGATTCAAAAACAGGTGAATTGGATTATCAACAAATACGTGATTTAGCAAAACAGCATAAACCCAAAATGATTATTGCTGGATTTTCTGCGTATTCGCGCATTATCGATTGGAAAAAATTTCGCGAAATTGCAGATGAAGTTGGCGCTTATTTGTTGGTAGATATGGCGCATGTTGCAGGACTTGTCGCAGCAGATATTTACCCATCGCCTATTCCTTATGCTGATGTTGTGACATCAACTACACATAAAACATTACGTGGGCCGCGTGGTGGTATTATTTTGGCAAAATCAAATCCGGAATTAGAGAAAAAATTTAATTCAGTTGTTTTTCCAGGTATGCAAGGTGGTCCATTGATGCATGTCATTGCTGCAAAAGCAGTCGCATTCCTTGAAGCGTTACAACCAGAATTTAAAACTTACCAACAACAAGTGGTAAAAAATGCACGTGTTATGGCTGAGTCTTTTATTGCACAAGGTTTTGATATTGTTTCTGGTGGTACTGACAATCATTTGTTATTAGTAAATTTGATTAGCAAAAATTTAACTGGTAAAGATGCAGATGCGGCATTACATAGTGCCAATATTACGGTAAATAAAAATACGGTTCCGAATGATCCGCAATCACCGTTTGTAACCAGCGGTATACGTTTAGGTACCCCAGCGATTACAACGCGTGGATTTAAAGAAACAGAGTGTAATATGCTTGTTGGCTGGATGTGTGAAGTGTTATCAGATATTCATAACCAGCAAACGATTAAAAACGTAAAACAACAAGTGATTGAACTTTGTAATAAATTCCCAGTATATGAACTTTAGGAACCTATGAATTGTCCTTATTGTAACGTTGAAGAAACAAAAGTAGTTGACTCACGACTGGTAACAGGAAATAAAATCCGCCGTCGTCGTGAATGTGTTGCTTGTCATATTCGATTTACCACTTATGAAAGTGCCGAATTGACACTACCATGGATTGTGAAACGTGATGGTCGTCGTGTCCTTTTTGACGAGAATAAATTACGTGCAGGCATGGAACGAGCCTTAGAAAAGCGTCCTGTGAGTGCTGAAGAACTTGATAATGTTATTCATCAAATTACAGAACGTTTAAGAGCTCTAGGTGAAAGAGAAGTAAAATCGGAATTGCTAGGTGAATGGGTAATGGAAGCACTACGTTCACTTGATGAAGTTGCATATGTTAGATTCGCTTCCGTATATCGCAGCTTTCAGGATATCAATGCGTTTGGTGAGGAAATCAAACGCTTGAAAAATAAAACACCAGGAGAAAGTAATTTCTAATGTGTTTTTTGCTCTGGCCGCTCTTTGAGAGGAATGATTTCTCTCGTCTGCTCTTAAACTCGCTCTATTTTTTGCTCTTGCAGGTTTTTTCTTTTTTTAACAAATTTTAGATAGGGATATGTTTTATGACGGAGATGATCATCAAGGCTTCTGCTCGCCATAAAGCGCGACGTTTTGCATTACAAGCGCTTTATCAATGGCTTATCGCAGGCACAGAACCAAGTGTAATTGAAGTGCAGTTTCTTGAAAGAGAGCAAGCGTTACACAAAGCGGATCTAGATTATTTTCGGGAATTACTTCACGAAATTCCCAAAATAAAGGATGAAATTGATCAATATTTCATGCCATTTCTCGATAGGAAAATTTCACAAGTGAGTCCTATCGAATTAACTATTTTGCGTCTGGGTAGTTATGAGATGGCTAAACGACCAGATGTGCCGTTTCGTGTAGTTATCAATGAGGCAGTAGAATTAGCAAAGATGTTTGGCGCAGAAGGTAGTCACAAATACATCAACAGTATTTTGGACAAAGCTGCACAAGAATTACGACAAGATGAATTTGCATCACGACGTAAAAGATTTGCTAAGCCTTCAGGTGATGAATGAACGAATTTCGAATCATCGACCAATTTTTTAAACAAAAAATTAAACGCAAAGAAATTCGCGTGGGTATAGGCGATGATGCAGCTGTCATTGATTGCAAGAAGCAAACATCAATTGTAGTGAGTAGTGATACCTTAATTGAAGGCGTGCATTTTCCAAAAAATGTTGCGCCATTCGATATTGGTTACAAATCACTTGCAGTAAATGTAAGCGATATGGCAGCAATGGCAGCTGTTCCTGCTTGGTTCACTTTGGCTTTAACGCTAGCAAATTATAATGAAACTTGGATTTCAGAATTTGCAAAAGGTTTATTTCACGTTGCAGATTTATGTCAGATCGATCTTATCGGTGGTGATACGACTCGCGGTACAGAGAACGTTATCACCATTACTATTGGCGGTTATGTTGATGCAAAACACGCATTATTACGTTCGAAAGCGAAAGTTGGTGATCTAATTTATGTTACTGGTACATTAGGCGATGCAGGTTTTGGGTTGCATATACAGCAACAAAAAACCTCTCATCACTTAACAGATTCGCAAAAACTATATTTTATAGAACGCTTAAATCGACCAGCACTTCGTTGGCAATTTGCCCAAGAAATAAAAAAAATTGCGCACGCTGCTATCGATGTTTCTGATGGATTAGCGCAAGACTTAGAACATATTTTGTTGCAAAGTCATGTCGGTGCAACAATTCACACAAACAAACTTCCTATTTCTTCTTTTCTGCAAAATTTAGTATTGCCACAAGAAGCTGCAAATTTAGCATTAACATCAGGTGATGATTATGAGCTTTGTTTTACAATTGCACCAAAACATCAAAAAACATTAGAAAAAATTGCACAGCAGTTAAATTGTCGTTGCACTTGTATTGGTTCTATTACTAAAAATTTCGGATTAAAAATTTTGAACTCTGATCACTCGCTATTTACAGTATCTAAAAAAGGCTACCAACATTTTTAGGATTAACTATGGCAAAGGAACAGCATAAAAAAATTACTAAAAAAAGTTTAATGAATCCAATTAATTTTTTAGCGACTGGCTTTGGTGTAGGGCTATCTCCAATTGCACCAGGTACATTCGGCACGCTGATTGCAATTCCAATTTACATTGCATTTTGGCAATACATTTCAATTGTTACTTACGCTTTATTATTAGTTATTAGCACTATTGTTGCTGTCGCGATTTGTAAACGAGCTGCTAAAAATTTTGGTGTAGCAGATCATCCAGGTATTGTTATTGATGAAATGCTTGGGTTTTGGTTAACAATGTTTTCAATACCACCAAATATCTTAACTATCATACTTGGATTTATTTTGTTTCGTATTTTCGACATCGTAAAACCATGGCCAATTCGTTGGTGTGATAAAAATGTAAAAGGTGGGTTGGGTATTGTTCTAGATGATTTAATCGCTGGATTATTTGCATTAATTTTATTGAAGTTATTTATCAAATTAACGATGTGAAATTATTTAAGTACAACTCAAGGATATAAGACATGATCATGGATTTGATTTTTCTTCTTCTGCTTGTAACTTTAGGTTTTGCTATTTTTAAATACTATAAAACCAGTCTTACAATTTTATCTTTCGCAATCATTATTTTTTTTATGACCGGTAATGGCTTCATTAGCAAGTTATTATTAAAAAATTTAGAATCATTTAATGTCACAACAGCGCAGCAACCAGTATGGCAGCAATCAAATGCAATTGTAATTTTAGGTGGCGGCACAACTAAAGTTGGCGAAACAACTGATATTATTCCAAGCATGTTGTCTTACTCTAGAATTTATCAAGGCGCGCGACTTTATTATCTTTGTAAAAAAACAGGGTTTAAGTGCGTGATAATAGTAAGTGGTGGCGATGTAACGCATACCGGTACATCAGAAGCAGTTGTTTATAAATCTGCTTTGATGCAGCTCAATATCAGCGACAGTGATATAAAAATTGAACCGCAAAGTAAAAATACTTTTCAAAATGCTCAATTTATAAGAGATATATTAAAAAAAGAAAAATTTGAGCAAGTATATTTGGTGACATCAGCATTACACTTAAAACGCGCGTTATTATATTTCTCTTATTTCGGCATTGATGCTAAACCTGCACCATCTGATTATGTTAAACCTAAAAAAACAATAGCTCCATCGAGTTATAATTTTGCGATTACAGATTTCGCATTACATGAATACACTGGAATAATGCAATTTCATTTGTACAACTTTCTGGGTTGGAATACCAAGTGATTAAAATTGGATAAGGATATCTAGTGATTAAATCTATACCGCAAGGTTTTTATAAAGATTTCTTTGTAGCACTTTTTGAAAAATTTCAGTATCCCAAGTTAAAACATTGGGAATTTTTTCGTGGTGTTGAAATTGCATCAAATGGAGTATTAACAAGACATGATTTTTTTGACATTTTAAAAAGTTTTTATTGTTACTCCAATGAACATCCTAGTTTGCAACCACCTTTCTACGAATTAATTATTGAAAAATTTGAATTAGTTACAGATTCAAATTTTAGGCCGAATTCAATTTCTTGTAACAATAATAATTTCGAACCTGCTGAAAAAAAGACAGCAAAAGAAGTGGTAAAAGATTTTTTTGAAAAAAAGCAATATATGGAGATTGGTCGGAAATATTATCCTTCTCTTCTCTCTGTAACAGAGGCTGATCAAAAAACGATATTTTCATATTTCTCAATTGCTGTAACGAATGCAGTTACTGATTTTTTGACTAATGTAAGAAAATCATCAATTGCGTTTGTTAAAAATATTGGGAGAGCAAATAGAGATATTATTGTGACAAAAGAGTTTTATAACAAAATATATGCTAAGAAAATTGAATTAGAATGTGCTAAAGATACGAAAGAAGTAATTAATTTAATGGCTGATATTTTAGGCAAGCATGCGTTACTTGATGAAAAATTAACAGAAATGGTTATAGAACCATTGTTGCAATTTAGTAGTGAACAACCTGCTACCGTGATAAGAGAGTTAATTTACGAGGCTAAAAAAACAAGAACATGTGAACAACTTGAACTGCATATTTTCAGTCACTATCTTGATTCTATTAAGCAAATCCAATCGCAAAACAGTGAATTTGATTTGGTAATATGAGTTAACCATAAGATTTTCTTCGATAAAATTTCGAAGAATTTAGTAATTAAAATACTCTCTTACTTTTTGTTGAATCAATTTTGGATCATTTTGTATTTCATAATAATGAGACGGACGTTTGAGTAATGCTGCCATTTGGGGTGCAACTGGAATCTTCGTTTGTAATATTGGTTCAATAACAGTTTCAAACTTACAGGCATCTGCTGTAGCAACAACAATCCAAGGAATAGTCTGATCTAAAAATTGCTGAGTAAAAAATGCAGTTGCAGTATGCGGACAAATAAATAAATGCTGTTGTTTGTAAGCAGTCATAATCGCGTGCTTAATTTCTTCATCATTTACACTCTTTGCAGTTATCTCATTTTTAAATAACTGCCAATTTGGAAATAAATTTTCTAATCGTTCAAAATTACTTGGATTACCAACATCCATGGCATTTGCAAGAGTAGTAATACTTGGGCGTGGTATAAAATTTCCGCTATTTAAATAATCAGATATAACTTTATTGGCATTGGTTGCTAATACTATTTTATCAATAGCAAAACCTAACTTTTTAGCCCAAAAAGCCGCAGTTACGTTGCCTAGATTTCCAGATGGCACAATAAAATTTGCTTTTCTTTGATATTGCTTAAAAAACTGCGTGCTAGTGTAGGCATAAAAAACAACTTGCGGTAATAATCGCGCCATATTAATACTATTTGCAGTACTTAATTCAGTATGCGGTTGCCACCATTTTTCATTTAGTGCAGTTTTAACAAGTTGCTGGCAATCATCGAATGAACCATCTACAGCAAGAGCTAAGATATTTTTACCCCAACAAATAATTTGATGTTCTTGTCGTTTTGAAATTTGTCCTTTTGGATAAAATACTACGACGTTGATATGCGGTTTGTCATAAAACGCACTTGCTACAGCAGAACCTGTATCACCTGACGTTGCAACGAGGATCGTTACAGTATTTGTAGAGCTTATATTTGCTAAACATTCAGCTAAAAAGCGAGCACCGAAATCTTTAAATGATAGTGTTGGACCATGAAACAGTTCTAATAAAAAAGTTGTATCGTTAATTTTCTTTAATGGTATTGGGAAGTTAAAAGCATTCGTACAAATATTATTTAGTGCAGGTTCGAGTGGGTCGTTTTTAAAAAAATAATTTAATACTTCTGTTGCAAAATTGACGTAATTATTTGAATTGATGAGGGTTGTTAAATCAATTTCAGGAAAATGCTCTGGAATAAATAAACCACTATCTGCTGCCAAGCCTTGTTTAATTGCATCGTGTAATGAAATTTTATAATTAGTATTTCGACTACTATAAAACTTCATTAATGTTCCTTTTTTTCAATTGATGTTACATGTGCTCCATGTGGATTAATTTTAGAAATCCAACTATCAGTTGGAAGATGATTAGTTTGGAAAATTTTATTTATTGCATCTTGTATTTGGCGTGCTTTTTCTTCAGTTTCAACCCAAGCGAATAAACTTGGGCCAGAGCCAGATATCGAAACATTGATTGCACCATGATGTAGGGCTGCTTGTTTTGCTTCAAAAAAATGAGGTAACAAATGCATCCGTTGCGGTTCAATGATCACATCATTTAATGAGCGACGTAATAATTCATAATTTTTTTCATAAAGTGCAACAATTGTTGTTGCAAGATTACTTGATTGTTCAACGTATCTCTTAAGTGAAATTTCTTTTTGCAAAATACTGCGCGCCATTTTCGTTTCGATTTGTAAATGTGGATGAATAATTACAGTAAATAAATCTGGAATAGGTAAAT
>CAZYCO010000010.1:35163-36014 GCA_964645885.1 uncultured Gammaproteobacteria bacterium | reverse complement strand
CAAAACATGAAAAGGATTGGTAGAGCTAATAAGTGTTAAACCACCATATAAGATCGGCACAACATTGTCTAAATGCGCATAACCACTACAAATTGCTTCTCCCATGCTGGCATAACGTACTAATGTTTCGATGGGCAGGGGCTCAACGAAAAAAGCATTTAATGCAATTAAAGCACCAACTGCAGAAGCAGCAGAGCCGCCTAAACCTGAACTTATTGGAATTTGTTTTTTAATTGAAATTGAAAAGCCAATATCAAGTGCGTGATCATCTATTAGCTTTTTAATCACAGCCGAAGCAGAATTTTTTTCAACTGCTGTAGGTAAACTATAGTCAGAGATGATATTTTCAATAACTATTTTGTTATCGTCACGTTTTTCTAAGATGATAAAATCGCCTAATTTCTCTAGAGAAAAACCCAAAATATCAAATCCAACCCCAAGATTTGCAGATGTTGCAGGAGCAAAAGCTTCAACTTTTTTTATATGTTCGTTTAATTTCATTGGGTCCTCTTATTTGAACACCATACTTTTTCTAACCGGTGGCAACCTATTCTAAAGATAATTTTTTTTCTAGAGCTTTTTAGTGTTTTTATTGAAAGTCATCATCCATGATCTTAAGTTTATTTCTTCGCAATATTGTAGTTACTTTATCAGTTATTTTGTTGTGAGAAACCTTCGTGTTTATCAGGACGATAGCACGTTTGTAAATTAATAATGCAGGTTTATAGGTTAAGTAAATCGTACAAATTATTGGGACTGCCAATTTCCTTAAATTAAAAATTATTAAAAAATGGCTTTTTTTATGGACAAATAAATTAATCTTGTATAGATTTCCTAACCGTTTCTTAAGT
>CAZYCO010000010.1:30173-35092 GCA_964645885.1 uncultured Gammaproteobacteria bacterium | reverse complement strand
AGGACGTCTCTTTTTTTTTTTTTTTGATGAGGAACTGAGTATAAAGCTCAGGCTCTTTTGACTCTTACCAAGCATTGTTTCAACTCGGAGTCTTTGCTCCAGTAATAATTTTTTATAAAAATGAAAATAACGCAGTATAAAAAAATTAATTTTTTTATTTTATGTCGCCAATTTATTTGGGGCGGTATGTTGTTTATCG
Organism: uncultured Gammaproteobacteria bacterium; assembly: GCA_964645885.1. Classification (GTDB taxonomy): domain Bacteria; phylum Pseudomonadota; class Gammaproteobacteria; order CAZYCO01; family CAZYCO01; genus CAZYCO01. The sequence goes on along the minus strand of CAZYCO010000010.1, from coordinate 34,893 downwards.
CTGTTTTTAATACAGCGTGGGCAGATATCAATTCACCAACATCAACTATTTCAAATGGCCAAGTATTTCTAACGCAACAACAACGGCTTGAAGCTGCACGTAAACAAATTCAGCCGCAGAACAAAATTATTTTTAACCCAATCAAATTACCTGCCGATACTAAAGAATTTCCAAAAGAACAAGAGTGTTTTCAGATCGATAAAATACAACTAGTTGGTGATCACTTAGAATCATTTAAGTGGTTACAAAAAAAAGCATCTCAATATGAACATCAATGCATTGGCTCTAAAGGCATCAATAAAATAATTCATGAATTAACTAAAGCTTTATTAGAGCGTGGGTATGTCACAACAAGAGTAGGTATTCCACCACAGGATTTAAAAACTAAAACACTTAAATTGGGTGTTACTGCTGGATTAATTCATCAGATTAAAACAAATGATCAATATCGTTATGGCACGATTTGGAATGCCTTTCCAACAGGTAAAAATGAAGTACTAAATATTCGTGAGTTAGAACAAGGCTTAGAACAGTTACAACGAAATCCATCACAAAAAGCCACAATGGAAATTGTTCCAACTGAAAAAGTTGGTGAAAGTGATGTTGTTGTAACCCGTGAGCGTACAAAACCATGGCGCGCTGTTTTTTCAATTGATAACAATGGCAGTACTGCAACCGGAAAAACAGAAAGTTCAGGCATGTTTGCTTTTGATAATCTTCTTGGATTAAGTGATTCATTAAATTTATCACTCAATCAAGATGCAGATACTAATAGCACGCGTGGCGTTACAGGCGATAGTGTCGATTACTCTATTCCTTTCGGCTATTGGACATTTGGTATAGCTGCAGATGAATCTAAGTACGATCAAGAAATAGAAGGCACTTATCAAACATTTGATTCTTCTGGTCGAACAGATACGCAATCGGTTCGACTGCAACGTTTACTGCATCGTAATCAAAGCAGCAAAACCTCTGCGCAAACTAAAATTTTAAAACGTGAAAGCAGAAGTTTTATTGATGATGAAGAAATCGATGTTCAACATCAAAAGACAACATCAGTCGAATTAGCATTACAACATCAACATTATTTTGGTGCTGCTATTTTAGATAGCGAAGTAGCATATCGACGTGGTGTGCCTTGGTTTAATGCGCAAGACGATTGGCATGGTTCTGATATGCCAACTACACGTTTTATTATTTGGACAACCAACAACACATTTATTACACCTATTCGCTTAACTAAGAATTATTTTCTTCGTTATCGCGCAACTGTAAGAGCGCAATATACAACTGATCGTTTATTTCAAACTGAGTTTTTTAGTATTGGTAATCATTACACGGTTCGTGGTTTTGATGGTGAACAAACTCTTGCAGCAGAAAAAGGTTGGTTTATTCAAAACGATATTGAATTCCCGATATTTTTTAATCAAACCGAACAAAATGTTTATGTTGGTATAGATCACGGCGCAATCGGTGGGCCTTCTGCTCAATATTTAATTGGTCGTCAATTAAGCGGCGCTGTTGCTGGTTTAAGAGGTTCTATCAAAAAACATATTAGTTATGACGTATCAGTAGGCACACCGATACAAAAACCTGAAGGCTTTCAATCAAGAGACGCAGTCGTTTCTTTTCAAGTTTCATTTCAGTTTTAGCAAATCAAAAAGGAAAAATAATATGGAAAAGCAATTTATGAAATTTACGATACTAATATTATTTTCTTTTGCTGGATTGTTACTGCAAACAAGTTCGTTACGCGCTGAAATCGTTCCAGATCAAAATGCGCCTATCGATCAAAAACCTATTATTGATAGTGCACCTAATAATGTACCTGTCGTGCAAATTGCAACGCCTAATCAACAAGGTGTCTCACACAATCGATACGATACATTTAACGTTGGCCCTAATGGCACAATTTTGAATAACAGTTCTACCGCTACACAAACACAATTAGGTGGCTATGTTGTTGGTAATTATCGTCTAGCGCCTGGTCAATCAGCGAAAATTATTTTGAACGAAGTGCGCGGTGCAAATCCCAGTTTATTACAAGGTTTTTTAGAAGTTGCTGGTAATCGTGCAGAAGTAATTGTGGCTAATCCAAATGGTATTACTTGTGCAGGTTGCGGATTTTTAAATGTGACACGCGGCACACTAACAACTGGTACGCCTATATGGGCAATCAATGGTGGTCTTGCAGGATTTGATGTTCGACGTGGAGAAATTGTAATTGATGGCGCAGGATTAAATGCAAGCGAAACTGACCGTGTTGCACTGTTAGCTGAAGCAATTCGAATCAATGCAGGTATGTGGGCAAAAGAAATCGATGTTGTTGCAGGACAAAATCAAATTGATAACAACACACTTGATGCACATGCCACATCGAGCGAAAAACGAACAGGAGTAAGCATTGATGTTTCATCTTTGGGTGGAATGTATGCAAATAAAATTCGTTTAGTCGGTACGCAAAACGGTATGGGTGTACGAAGTGCGGGAAATATTGCAAGTGATGGTGAATTTACCATTAGTAGTGATGGACATGTTGAATTATCAGGTCGAACATATGCAGCTGGTTCAATTAAAATTCGAGCGAGAGATAAAATATCTCAATTAGGAAAATTAACCAGTAAAGATGCAATACACATACAAAGTGATGAAGCCATTATTCAGTCAGGTGAAATACATGCAAAGAAAAATATTTCTCTTCAAGCGTCTGATATCCAATCCACAAATATTTTAGCCGCTGGTGAAAATGAAGATGGTAGTTTAAATCATGATGGGCATTTATCGATTACATCCAACGCTTTAACGCATCATGGTGATTGGTATGTGGGCGGTGATTTATCAATTACAACCGAAACATTTGATGCAGATAACAGTCAAACCAAAGTGTTAGGCAATGCTGAAATTCAAACTACAGGTGATATCACACAACAACATAGTAATTGGCAAATAGCAGAACGCTATCAACTTTTAAGTGATGGTCATGTATCGCATCAAAATAGTTTGTTAAGTGCAAAACAATTTTTACTTTCGGCATATTCTTTTGATAACACCCAAGGGCATTTAATTCAAAGCGGTAATGAAAATAGCGGATTTATTTTTGATGATTATTTTATTTCTGGAACGATCTTATCGAATGCAAAAGATTTATTTATTGCAGCAAATGAGTTGGTGTTGAATCACAACTTACAACATCTAGGAGATGGGGCACTATCTTTTTCTTCAAGCGTTTTTTCAAATCAAGGTGATGTGATTTCAAATGGTGCAACTTCAATCATAACAACTGTTGGAACAAATAATGGTTTGATTCAAGCACTCAAAACATTCTCTCTTGATGCAACTTTATTTGAAAATGAGGGCACATTTAGAAGTGGAGATAATTTATCATTAACTGTTCAACAATTTGAAATGCAACATGGTGTGCTTGAATCTCAACATAATCTAACCATATCAGGTCAACGATTTAATGTTCAGTCTGACTCAACAATTAATGTATGGAATAGTTTAAAAATTTTATCTGATGACACATTCATCAATCATTCACAATTGTTAGCAAACGATTTATTTGTCGATGTGAATAACTTTGATACATCTTCTTCTATTGTTTCCATTTGGGGTAATAGAGATCTTACTATTCACGCAACAACAAGCTGGAGCAATGTTTCAGGCTGGTTTGAAACTAACGCTAAAAATTTAATGGTAATGACAGATACATTACATAATGAACACGGCGAAATTCACCAAACAGGTGACTTACTAACGATAACATCCAACTTTCTATTTAATAATACTGGAAAAATTTTAACTCTTGGTTACAAACAAAATGATGATGAAGAGACAACTTATGGTGGAAATGCATTTTTTAATGTAAGACACGCTGAAAATGAAGTAGGAACTATCGGAAGCGTTGGCGATTTAGCGTTAAACTTAAATGATTTTTCTAATCAAAACGGAACATTAATTTCATATCACAATTTAGGTCTGCAAACCTCTCAATTATTTAACAATAAAAATGGAACAATTATTGCTGATGGCATATTAAATATTGATGCCAGACACGTAAGTGTTGATAACACCAATGGATTATTACAAGGTTCAATCTTTTCATTTGCAAGTAACAGTCTTTTAAATGGTGGAGGAACATTATTAGCAAGTGATAACTTGTTTTTCAGCAGCCATTTATATCAAGGATTAGGTACGATTAGTTCTGATGGTGATTTAACGTTGTCATTTGATAATGACGTCGTAAATGAAGTAGGAAACACTTGGTCTGCAAACGGTAATTTAAATTTATATACAACAGGCAATTTTACAAATTACGGCACATTAAATGTTGTTCAAACATTAATGCTGCAAAGTACTGATTTTTACAATCATGGTGATGTGTTAGCGAATGATATTTATTTGCAACATAATAAACTTTTCAATTACGGATTAATTTCCGCTCACAATGACATCTTATTTGAATCCAATGAAACACATAATTTTAAAACTATTTTTGGTGACAATATTGATGTTATCGGCAGTGATTTTACTAATGAAAATTCTGATGCATTGATTGCAAGTAGAATAAGCAGTCGTTTTTACATCGCAAATAATTTAAAAAATTTAGAAGGAACAATTTATAGCGAAGGCGATATCGAAATTGCAAAAGATGCTGCACATAACGCAACTAATTATATTTTAAATGAATCAGGCATTATTGAAGCAAAACATGATGTGT
>CAZYCO010000010.1:24888-30163 GCA_964645885.1 uncultured Gammaproteobacteria bacterium | reverse complement strand
CATGAATACGTTGATGAATAAGAAGAAAGTATTTGAAGTAGCAGAAAATCAAATTGTTTCACAACCAGAATTTATTCATGAAGTTATTTACGCTGCAGGCAGTGCACCTTGGCCTTATAAAGAAGCTTATCGAGACTATTGGCAAACTATCTACGACACAGTCATTACAAAAGATAGTCCATCAGGACAAATTTTGTCAGGACATAATATGCATATTGAAGGTGAGCAATTAGATAATTATCAAAGTAAGGTTGCTGCTGGAAATAATTTGACGTGGCGTATTGATCATCTAACCAATAAAGGACAAGAAGCAACTCGAAGAATACACAAAGAAGGTGTAGAAGTTTGGCGACATTATGAACATGATGGTGATGATGGACAAGAGGGTGAAGAAGAAGTCAATGGCCATCATTATGATGTTATTACAGAAACAAAGGCTTATAACAATGATTCTAATGATCGACCAAGAGATATTGCGCCAGCTATTTTTGGTGGTGCTATAGAAGTAAGTGGGGAATCTATCACGATTGATAATGGTTCAATCGATCCAACAGACATGAATTATGGTGAACTAAATGTACCATCAAGCAATACACAAACGGTGTATGGTGGTAGAGAAATAACGTTTGAAGATAATACCGTTTCAATTGGCGATCCAATTGATAGTAATTACAAATTACCAACTAATGATCTTTACATTGTACATACTGATCCAACTGCTCGATATTTAGTTGAAAGTAATCCTAAATTTACGCAATACAAATTATTTTTATCATCTGATTATTACTTTCAACATTTAGGTTACGACTTAGCATCTATTCAAAAGCGTTTAGGTGATGGATTTTATGAACAACGTTTAGTGATGGATCAAATTCTAAACTTAACCAAAAAACGTTATCTCGATGGTTTTGATTCAGCTGAAGATCAGTTTTTAGCATTGATGGATAACGGTATTGCGTTTGCTAAAGCATTTAATATTCGTCCCGGTATGGCATTAAGTGCTGAGCAAATGAAATTACTAACAACCAACATCGTATGGATGGAAGAAAGAGTTGTTAACGGCCAAAAAGTATTAGTACCAGTAGTTTATTTAGCAAAATTAGATAAAAACCAGTTAAATCGAAGCGGTTCGATTATCTCTGGAGATAATATCAACATTGTTGCAAGTGATTCATTCAGCAACGGCGGCGGCATTATTGGAAAAAATATTTCATTAAATGCGAAGAATTTTACTAATCGACAAGGATTCATTTCTGCTAGCGATCAATTAAATGTTCGGGCAACACAAGATATTTTAAATCAAAGCGGCCGTATTTCAGGAAATAATGTCAATCTAATTGCAGGTCGCGATATTATTTTTGAAACATTAAAAACAAAATACAATTTTGCTAATGGTTCAACTACTTTCTTTGCAGCACCAAGCGAATTGACAGCCGGTAATTTAATGATGCAAGCAGGGCGTGATGTTCAGCTTAAAGGTGCTTTTGCAAATGTTAATGGCGATGCGGTGGTTGTCGCTGGGCGAAATTTCTTAATGGATACGGTTACTAAAGATTCAAATAGTTCTTATTATGAAAATGGAACGCAATCTACACATTCATCAACTCAACACTTACAAAGTGAGTTTGTAACTGGAAGAGATTTCACACTTATTGCAAACAATGATGTAACGCTTAACGGTGCACTACTCGATGTTGGCCGAGATGCAACATTTATGGCTGGCGGTAATATCAATGTGTCTAGTGTCAAAGATAGTCAGATGGATGGTTATGCCTATAAACAGCATCAAAATTCACTTCGTAATTCTAATTATGATGAGTTCGTTGTTGGTAGTGCAATTATGGCGAATGGTAATGTTACACTTTCAGCAACAGGCGCTAACAGTTCCATAAACTTACTTGGTTCATACATTGGTAGTGATACGGGAGCCGTTACACTACTTGCTACTAATGATGTCAATATTGGAACGGTTAACGAAGTGCATTCTTCTTTTGAAGAACAAAAGAAAAAAAGCAGCGGTTTTTTATCTTCGAAGAAAAAATATAAATCAAATCAAATCAAACCAATGAAGTCGATGCGATTGGTAGTGCAGTGAGTGGTGATACGGTTTCAATCGTTGCAGGGCGTGATGTCAATGTAACTGGTTCTGGCATTGTAGGAACGGGCGCTGTTTCTGTAATGGCTGGCCGCGATTTAAACATCAATGCATCAATGAGTACGCTTGATACAAAATCTATTGATAAAGAGAAACGCACAGGATTGTCTAATGCTAGTGGTAATGGTCGAGCTGGTGTTTCTTATGGCACAACTAAAACAAAAACAAACACCACAACACATACTACCATGGCAACAAGTAGTGTGATTGCATCTGTAACGGATGACGTTACATTGGTTTCAGGTAAAAATCTTTCAGTGGTAGGTTCAACAATTGCTGCAGGTCGCGATGTAACGATGATGGCCGAGTCAGTTTCAATTGCAAGTGCAACCGAGCAAAGTAATTTCAATGAAGATTATACCCGAACACAAAAAGGCATCGTTCTTGGTGTAACCAATCCTGCGATACGCGAAGCAGCAAATGGTATTGAAGCAGCGCATCGTTCAACGGTTGTTTCTGATTCACGCTTAAAAGCCCTTTATGATTTTCGAGCTGCACGTCAGTTGAATGAAGCAGGTGGACTTGCGGCACAAGAAATGAAAGGCAATACACGAGACATTTTGCCAAGCAAAGGCGCGAAAGAAAATCCAAATGCCGGCGGTAATACACCAGCAGGGTTAGATGGTGCGAAGATTCAGCAAGGCTATATGGAAAGCAAATCGCATCGTACATCCTCAGTAGAAAGTACAACTACGGTTGCATCAACCGTTTCTGCTGGTCGAGATATGACTATCGTTTCAACACAAGGTGATATTAATGTTGCTGGTTCAAATTTAGCAGCATCAAATATTGTTTTAGCATCAGCACGCGATGTGATTTTGCAATCAGCAGCAAACACCACACAAAGTAAATACAAGAGTAAAGAAGTCACTGCAGAAGTTGGTGCATTTGCATCTGCAGGTGAAAAAGGAGCTGGAGCTGGGTTGTATGGTGATGCTAATCAAAGCCGAACAAATCGAAATAGTAACGGCACAGGTTACAGCGAAACGACCGTCTCGGCATCTGACACGTTAACTGTTATCAGTAGCAGAGATGTGACTTTGCAAGGTGCACAAGCATCAGGTAATCGGATTATTGCCGATGTGGGTCGCAATTTAAGTTTGATATCACAACAAGATACATCTCATTTTAAACAAAAAGAGCAAACTGCAAGTGCGGGTGGTTCTGTAACGGTTGTAGGTGCAGGGCCATCAGAAGTTCATGGCAGTTATGGTCAATCGAATATCAAATCTGATTACAAGAGCGTCCAAGAACAAACCGGTTTTTATGCAGGAACTGGTGGATTTGATATTTATGTTGGTAACCATACCAATTTAGTTGGTGCGGTAATCGCGAGTACAGCCGATGCGACAAAGAATTCACTCTCAACAGAGACATTTTCATACAGCAATATCCATAACAAATATGAAAGTTTCGTAGGGTGGGCAAAGAAATCGAAGATTTCATGCCCACCAGAAGATCATTAATTAAAATGGTGGGCACGCACTTTGCGCACCCTACAAACAAAAATTCTATTTAATTAGAAGATATTAGTTGCGCTATATACAAATAAAAAAGCGATTTGATGTGATGAAAATATTATTTTTATTTTGTTTGAGACAATACGTACTCGCAGAACAGTAAATCATTTACTCTTAGTCATATCCATATGAGAACTGCGAGCAAGTAATAGTGAAATACAGTTATCATCGTGCTGTCAACTTAAACATGTTTTGTGTGCTATACGCACATTTTATTATTTTCACAACATAAAACTTTTCCGCCAAAAAATTTTTTAAAATGCATAAAGAAAGTACTTTTCATTTTATAAAGTTCTTGTTAATGTTTCTCCGCCTGACATGTTCTGTGTTGGTGCTCTTTGAATACATCGCTCTTTAATCAGCTGTCCTTTCTAGTGTTGGCTGATTCGCTCCTTCGTATTCTTGCTCTTCGCTCTGTAAATCAATCTGTCATCTCGTTGATTTTGCTCTTTACCGATTACAGTCATGTTGGGCTTAACTTATTTCCTAATAATGAGTAGATCACATGAATTTTTAAAATAATTTAGGATTTAATTGATGGGGTAAGGCATGGAATTAATGAAACTTAATAAATTAATTTATGTAATTTTTTTTACAACATTTCTTGTCGTTGCAAATGCAGAAACTATAAATGATGGAACAATGTGCCAGCATCGTAATAACAAAGATAAAAAAATTAATAAAATTTATCATATTAAATTATGTGTAACACCAGAACCATTTGCGCATGATAGATATGTTCTCTCAATCAATAATCAAACTGTATTGAAAGAAACGAAAGAAAAAATTGAAATGTTTACTACAGTTTATAACAACGAGAAAATTACGGGTAAATGTATTCCAAAGTTTGAGATACGTAATGTTGATCCAGTTGATAGATTTTCACCTGAAAAACCCGTAGAAGTTTCACGTACATGCAAAATATATTTACACGACAATTTAGCTGCAAAATTCTCATTTCAATTAGCTTAAACAAATTTAACTTTATAAATTATTTGAGTGAATTGTCCTACAGCGTCACAATCGCCAATAGCTAATACAAATTGATCTGCAATTGGAGAATAAAATTTTATAAATTCATTCACTTTTTTTTGATAACCACTATTTTTAGTATTAATTAAAGTCATATGAGGTTCATAAACATCTTTAACTGGTACATCAACAATAGGAGCAATAACTTGGTGCATTTTGCTTAAAAGCAGGCGTTGGTCTGGTAGGAGTGATACCCAATGAATGATATGGTCGCGTGTTATACAACTGATATCTTTAAATTCAAGGTAAATAGAATATTTATGAATGGCTTTGCAAATCAAATGCCATAAATTTACAAGCTCATCTTCTTCAGCATGGAATTGACATAAAGTTACATGTGGCAATGCACGATCACTTAAACAATATTCATCAGCAATTTCAGAAAAATATTGCGCGTATTTAATAATTGTATGTTGAATGCTTGTTGGTACAAATGCGATGTTATATTTTTTTAGCATTTTAAATCCTGCATACTTGCGCATTGCTGTATTGAAATCATAATAAATTATTCTATATAAAAGAGTGTAAAAATTATGTTTAAAAAAATGTTATTGTTTTTTGTTGCTGC
>CAZYCO010000010.1:24600-24843 GCA_964645885.1 uncultured Gammaproteobacteria bacterium | reverse complement strand
TGCAGCTTCACCATCTGTTGCTGCACATGCAGAAGCAAATTTTGCTGGCAATCTTTCTCAAGAAATAAAAACTAATTGTTTAAAAGAAATGAAAAAAACTCCTTATTTTTATAATACTAAGATTCTTGCTGTAGCTTTCAACATGGAACAATTTGCAATTATTGAAACTAAATTTAAGGTAAGAAATGCAGCAGCAAAGAAAACTTACGTCTTATGTATGTATGATTCTATAAACCATAAAGC
>CAZYCO010000010.1:18484-24528 GCA_964645885.1 uncultured Gammaproteobacteria bacterium | reverse complement strand
ATTTCTTATCTTAATAATAATGATTTGCAAGAATTATCAAATGTTTGCAAGCAAACATTTAGAGAATCTTATAAAAATATTTTTTCTGAAGCTGAATTAGATACGCTTTTCGGATTAGAAAAATTAACGACTGAAATAAATGATCAATATATTTGTTATTTAGTAGTTAAACAAAATGATCAAATTGTTGGTTATGCAAAAATTGAATTTCATCATCAACAGATAGCGCTTTTAAAGAAGCTCTATCTGCTAGCTACAGAACAAGGTAAAGGGCTTGGAAAGTTATTATTGCAATATTGTTGTGATGAAGCACGTCAACGTAATAAGTTAAAAATGGAATTAAATGTCTGGCAGCAAAATGTGAGCGCGATTTACTTCTATCAGAAATTTGGATTTAAAAAGAAGGGGCTCCATCCGCTCCAATTTAGTAGTCATACCTTCTATGACTACAAAATGGAACATGATTTAGTAGCAATGACTAATCAAAATCCTTAAGAATGGAATAGTTTTTGGTCAAAAAGATAGGGTTTTTAACGATTTTATATAGAATTATTAATATTTATTTAAATCAATTGAAATGAATTAATTTTTTGCTAATATTCCTTCAGTTCTTTTTTCGGAGGTTATTATGCATGTCGGCTACCGATTCTAATCTGTTCCTTATCTTAGTGATTCTGTCTTTAACCATCGCTATCACCACCATCTTATCTGGAATGTTACGCGAGCATTATCAAGCTAAGCTTGAAGAAAAACGTATTAAGTTGGAAATGTTAAAACTAGCGAGTGATTTAAAGGACGATCAACTAAGTTTTATTAAACACATGAATACCGTTCATTAAAATTAATTTTGAACTATGAAAGAAAAACATTTAACCAAACATGATGTAATTGAAATTTTAAGAAGTGATGTGGTGCAACAGGTAATAAATAAAGTTGCACCTAAAAATCATAAAGTTTTTCAATTTTTTCGAGGTGTGGGATTTATTTTAGCAATCATTGGCGGTTTAGCTGGTTATTACATTAGTTGGTTGTCAGCGCAGGATAATAGAAAAGAAATGCAAATTGAAACAAGTATTAATCAACATATTGAATGGTTACGTTCAATTGATAATGCTGTGATGGAAATGAGAAAAACCATTCATTTGATTAAGCTAGATTGCAAATATGGAAAGTATTTAACTCAATATGAGCAAGATAAAAAAAGATTTTTGGTTAGACATAATGTTGCTCAAGCGATGTCAGGCGTAAGTCATATTTTTAATACAGATGTTTTTCAATCACTGAGAAATTTAACTTATTTTGATGAAACTGTTATTGATGTTTGCGCTAAAACTGCACCGCCAGATGAAGCATGGGAAGAAAAATTTGGTTTAGTTAATAATGCTATCGGTGAAATAATAAAAGAAGAAAAGTTAAAATTGTTTGAATTAAGTAAGAAAAAAAATCCTTTAAAATAGCCCCTAAAATAAAGGGGCTATTTTGTTAAATGAATTAACAACGACCACAATATGCCGGCCTAGCAACTCTTTTCACATTAAACAAACGAAATAACTTTTTCATATATCCTCCTTAATAAAGTTATTATTCACACACTAAAATTAACGCAGCCAATACAAAAAAACTTGAAGAAATCATCCACAGCATTTTTTTCTCCTTTATGTTGTTATCGTTATTCGAGAAGGTTTTTGTTTAAACTTATTTTTTAAAAAAGAAATTATTTTCGAATAAACATTTTTCACTTGATAAATAGGTTCGCCAAACTCTTGATAATAAAGTTGTTGCGTAACTGCAAATGCATTTTCTAAATCAGTCAATGTAGTTTTATTATCGATGCCGAGATAAGGATAATGATCTAAATAATAGCCAAAAATTTTTTCACAATCTTCGCGGTAGCATTTGGTATCTAAAATATGATTATGCCAAAACTCATCTATTTCTTCTGAAGGCGGCAATGAAAATTGCGCATCATATTTTTTTCGTAGATATAAATAATTTTTATACATTTCACAAATTTTCAAAGCATCTGCTTTTAACCATCCTTGATGATGGATCATTTTATTAATGATGTTTGTGAAATCGAGATGATCGATATAGTGTTTTGCAACTTCTAGGCTAGGAAAATCCATTTTCATGCCACCGTCATGTTGGCTAATTCTTATGTTGGCGAATTTAGTTTGAACTTTTGTTAATGGCAAGAGTGTCGACAAACTTTAGTAAAAAATGACTGTGATTTAAGGTTTTGGCTGTCATTTTTTCGTGATATTTGGAAATTTACAGAATAATTACTGGTTGCTGTGAATACTAAAGAGAGAAAGCAGGCATAAGATATACCTGCTTTTTAAAAATATTAAACGCACTGCATTTGCTGTAAACGAACCTTTTCAAGTTCGCGATCTTCTTTTGTTAGTTGAACAACAGCAGATTGGTCGGCGATATTTTTTTGTATATTTTTCACTGCAAACATGCCAACGTTCGCTACTTTGGTTCCTAAACCAACTGCAGCAGCTGTAACTACAGTAGGTACAACGCCGCCATGTGCCGCTGCATTAATCGCAAATGATGCGACAAGACTTGCTTCATGTGCTGTTTTTTCCGATACGCCTAAAAATACAAGACCATGATGTAATGCTTGGGTCATAACAGCAGTTTGAACATTACCAACTAATAACATGGTAAGAATTTTTATTGCTTGATTTGCCCAATAAATACTCTCGTCATCCCATTTATGAGCTTTCAAGTAATTGGTTAAATATTCTTCAGTGAGCATTGGCAAGAATGAAAACAATGCGCTTTGTGCAACAGCTTTGCAAAAATCATTAAACAATTCTGTTGGAAATTGAGAAAATAATTCATGCAATGCTTTTTGAATGGCAGATTGATTTTCTACTTTTGAACTATTTGGCGAAGCAGCATTGTTCTCAAAATCATGGTTATATTGTAGAGCCATACTTTTCTGCGTCGCGTTTGTTGTTGTACCAAATTGTCTTTGTGCTTCTTCAAAACCAGCACGCATTAATGAATCTGAATCATTCACATTTAAATCTTGGGACGGTTCCCAATACATCATGTCACTAATGCCATTTTGTTTAGCGAATTGAACTTTAGCTGCAATTGCATCACCGTCTTCGCAACCGACATATACTTTTTCACTGTCTGAATAAACCAGTGGTTGTTGGGTGTAATTACCATATGGATTTTGGCTGGCTGGAACATATACCGTGTCAGATGGTAAGCCTGAACCCGAACCGCATTGTCCTTTCAAAATACACTTCGCAGTATAGGTTCCAGTGGTATCAAATTGACCTTTATATATACCAGTCCAAGGTTGCCACACGCCATGTGTTTCTCCCATAGTCGAAACTTTTTGTGCACGGCCATATAACGCACCACCAATTGCAAGTTTATTTGCTGGAATTCCTTGCGCTTTATAAGCATTAACACTGCCTTCAACGCTAAATTGATTGCTTGGATAGCTTTGACTAAATGGCGAGCGTGGATCTGTTCGCAATGGAGCAAGTTCACCGCTGTAATCACCCCAACCAAAATAGTCGTAAGTCATGATAAGGACTTTATTTAAAGTGTTTGAAAGAATAGACCATTTATTTTGTGGAATTTGAGTTACAAGTGCTGGATTAGCTGGTGCTGCAAGATGTATTTCATATTCACTGCCTAATACATTACGAATCGTTGTGAAGAAATTAACAAAGCGATCAGTATCAAAGTTTTCTGCCGCACTCCATTCCCAATCAATAATCACGCTTTTCATACGTGTTTGAACCAATAAATTTTTTAAGCTGTTGGCAAAATTCATTGTTAAGGTTGAATCAGCTGCAACAGTATCGAACATACTATGCGTATTCCAACCACCAATGGTTACCGATGTTTTAAACAAATTAGGAAACTGCTGTTTCATGATGTCTAACTTTGGCAGTTGTAATGAATCAGCATAAGTATCGGTAGATTTCAATTTTCCAGTTGCGGTATCAATTAAGAAAGCGAAGTAACTAATTTCATTCACAGTTGGAATAGGTACAGAAGTAACAGGATATTGCGCACCATACATAGACCAATTTGTGTAATAAGCACGGCGAGTAAAATTAGGTACAGGATCAGTTGCACAAATTTGGCGGTTATAAATTGGTAATGATTTCTGTGTTGAAGAACCATTAAATTTTGCACTAACAGATGTTGGTGGCATCACAGCGTCAGGAATTTCATTCCCAACTAATTCAGGTGCGGTTTCGTAACCATAAGATAAACATGCAGAGCTATGCGCAGGAATAGTTAAAGAACTAGTGTAACTTGCTTTGCTAACATATTTTGAATGATCGGTGTTTAAAGATGTTGTAATCGTTGCACCTTGGGCTGCAGTACCCCAAGGACTTCCTGCTATCTTACTATTTGCTTCATAAGACCATTCTTTTATTTGAATACTAGAGTCTTCATTATTTACAACACAAACTTCGATGCCGCCGCCATATGGATTTCGCCAAGAAAATGTTTGTGGTTCAAATGGTTCAACGCAATTATTGTTATTTCCGGTTGTGGAACCAGTGGTGCTAATTGATGTTGTTGATGTACTCGATGAAGTTGCACTACCAGTAGTTACGCTGCCTGTTGTTCCAGTCGTGGAAAATGAACTTCCGGTGGTGGTACTAGTGGCGTCGGTTGTGCTTGTTGTTGCTGTAGTTGTAGTTGAAATACTGCTAGTTGTACTTGTAATTACTTCGGTTGTAACGCTAGATGTTGTTGCAGAAGTTGCTGTCGCTGATGTAGTTAAGTTTTCACTTGTAGTTGAAGCTGATGGTGCAGATGTATTATTTGTTTCTTTATTGTTCCACCACATCAAACCACCAACTGCTGCCATCAGTCCTGCGCCAGTTAATGTTCCACCGGCCCAACCAATCCCTAATCCTATTGAAAATGAATGTTTTTTAGTCTTTTTATTTACCTCTGCGTTTTCTCGATCTTTTTGAAGTAAATTTTCTTGATCAGAATTTAAATCTGTCATTTCAATCCTATCTGAGTTTGGGTTAAGCATTTTGATGTTTCTCTTGATAATAAGTATGAATTGAGGGGTGGAATGTTAATAAATTTAAATTAAGGATTTATGAAATTGATTACTTTGAGGTAGGCTATATACAAAATATTTGGAGTAATCATGTCAGTAGAATTAACGCCATCTGCACGCTTAAAAAAATTATTATTTAGCTTTAGTCGAGTAAGCTGTATTGAATATATGGGATTAATTTCGATTTGGTCGGCAATCATGTGTCTTGTGTTAATCGAAGCTACTTTATTAATTATTTCTCCTTCTTTTATTGGCGCGGGCCCTGTAACACGAGATGTTACAAATATACTCACTTATGCTGTGTTAGCTATTGGCAGTATAATTGTGATGTTAAATTTTATTTTAATTGCTATTAGACGTTTGCATGATTGTAATTATAGAGGTTGGTGGTGGTTTTTAATGTTAATTCCAGGCGTTGGTTTTTTTCTAGGGTTAATGTTATTAGTCGTACCAGGTTCTCAACATGAAAATCGTTTTGGCGCGCCTCCTCCTAAAGCAAATTGGTTTAATTTTGCTTTATTTTTGTTAGGTCCTGTAGCATTCGGCATACTGCTTTATTTATTACGTTCTTTAATTTTCTAGGCTTTAATCTGTTATAAGAGAGAAAGCATGGAAGAATCACAAGTAAAACAGTTAATTCAATTACATAATTTTGATTCTGTTATTGAAGCACTTCGTTTTTCTTTACATTGGTCAGATATCGAAATACATGATGCACTGCAACAATATAAAAATTTTTTATTTTTAAAATGGAAATATGGCAGTCAATATGAGTTACCACCTTCTGTAGATATTGATGAAGTATGGCATGCACATATTTTACATACTAAAGATTATGCAGAATTTTGTAATAAAGTGTTTGGAACATTTTTACATCATCATCCTGAACAAGAACGATCTCAAAAAACCACTTTTAAAATGCAACAGTTATTCGATAAGCAAACACAAAAGAAAAAAAAAAAAGAGTTTGGCG
>CAZYCO010000010.1:0-18411 GCA_964645885.1 uncultured Gammaproteobacteria bacterium | reverse complement strand
AAGCCATCTTTAAAAAGTTGATTGAAGAGTGGGGTAGGAATTAATTTGATTTCAGCTTAAATAATTTGTTCGCGGGTTACAGATTAGAACTTAAATCACACCATTAATTTTCTGTCCGTGAATAGATTCCTTAATAGTTGTGTGATTTAAGTTCAGAACCGTATATTAACATATTATTAATTTTAATCAATAAATTTAAATAAATATTTATATGAAGCTAGATAAAAAAGCGGCAAAAACCACTAAATTTAGGTTTTGCCGCTTTTTTTAATATAAAGGGATTGTAGTAGTAGCCCTGTCGTTATCTTGTAAGCCTTTAATGGCTTCGTTCATAAGTTGCCATTAACTCGGTATTTTCTAAGACATGGCCCTGCATTGCATTTTTGATATCAGCTTTAGAACTACCGGTTTTAAGGTTTAAAAGGTTATTTAGGGCGTACAAGCGAAAGAAATAACGGTGCATTTTATCTGGAGGGCATGGACCTCTATATTCAGTAGTACCCCAACTATTTTTTCCTATGCTGCTTGATGACGGCATTGGTCCGCCTTCAGGTAAACCTTTACTTGCTGGCGGGATATTAAATACAAGCCAATGATCCCACATTCCGCTTGGCGCATCAGGATCATCCATAATGACAACTAAAGATTTTGTACCGCTTGGTAGATTTTGCCATTTTAAATCTGGTGAAATGTTGGCGCCGTCACAAGTATATTCTGAAGGAATATTCTTACCTGGCTCGAAAGATGTACTAGTTAACTCCATCGCAACTGCACCTCCAATACGAATAAAAAGCAAAGGGAATAAGAAAACGAATACAAAAAGATATTTTTTATTCATGGTGATGACGTTGCTCCTCGAATTAACAAATTTAGTTTAGGTAAAACGGTTTGTAATTTATATTATTTTTTTTTGGAATATCTATTTTCATGAAGGATCATATTATGAAGCGAGTTACATTTTTGATCACAAGCTTAATTGCTTTATCAGGTTGTGATGTAGCAAAAGGCTTAGTCGATAATTTTAAATCGTATTCTGAACCTGAGGTAGGAAATACAGCGCGTATTCGATTTGTAACTACCGCAGATGATGTCAGGCTATACACAAATACAACATGCGCTAGTGTAAAAACCGATGCAGGTTCAGTGTTCTATCATTTATATCCAAACACTCATCGTTCATCTCGATCAATTGGTATGCCTATAGTTGGTAATGTGCCTGAACCTTATGTTGAATATGATGTTTTAGCAGGTGCGCCTATTGTGGTGAATTTTCATAAGCGTTATTCAATGGGTAGTGCGCAACTAGTTTGTAATTTGTTAGTCACTTTTACACCTGAAATTGGCAAAGATTATCAATTGCAATTGATGTCTGAACAGCCACCAAAAGGCTTTTTCACACCAAACAAGAATATTTGTTATTTAGTAGCTAATGAAATTGTTAAAACCAAAAAGGGCTATCAACTTACACCAATATCAGTGCGATTAACGGATTTTTGCAGAAGGCATAATCTGTCTCTTTTTAAAGGAGATTAGTTTTATTTTTTAATTGAAGTTTGTTTAAACTTAAAACTAGCATTATCGAATTCACTATATTTTTTGTGGATTATTAATTTTGCTGGAATTAACTTTGCAAGTTCGCGGCCTTTCTCAATTGCCTCTGATTTCATGAGAGATTTATAAAGAACATTGTTAGAGTCTTCGGGTTTTATTTCCCATACTTGTTTTGCAAGTGACCAAGTTAAGTGAATGATGGGTTTTTTTGGCATATATTCACACCAAATTTACAAATGAATGTTTCATCCAAAAATGAATGAAACATATATTCACACCAAATTTACAAATGAATGTTTCATCCAAAAATGAATGAAACATTCATCCTAAAAATAAGTAAAGCCTAGTCTGCTTGAACAACATTTACTTTAATTGTGACGACAATATCACTATGCAATTGCAAATGAACTTCGTGTTCGCCCGTACTACGAATTACACCATTTAAAAGAATGATTTCACGTTTTTGTACAGGATGACCTTGTTCAGTTAAGGCACGAGAAATATCAGTTGTTCCTACTGAACCATAAAGTTTTCCTTCATCACTTGCTTGAGCAGAAATTTTAATTACTAGATCTTGTAATTTTTCTGCGCGTTTTTGAGCTTCGGTTAAACTTTCAGCCAATTTACGTTCAAATTCAGCTCTACGTGATTCAAATAATTTAATATGTTCAGGTGTAGCGGTAACAGCCATACCTTTTGGTAATAAATAATTTCTTGCGTAACCATCTTTAACTTTTACGCGATCACCTAATGTTCCTAAATTAGGAACTTTTGTTTGTAATATAACTTCCACGATTTTTACCTCGTTGACGAAAATGAAACCAACAATCGGTTAATGCTGTTAAACATACAAAACCGACCACGTATGGAACAAATAAAATAAAAGTACTGTAAAAAAGAATTAGCCAAAACCAACCACGTTTAGTTTTTTGATTAATTACATGATGGATTAAACTCAAACCGGCAATCATAAGTGGTAGTAAAAGAAGTGGAGCAATATCCATGCATACAGCATGTTTACTCCAAATTCCTAAGCTAGTTATTAATAAAAACACAAAAGAAATTTTACTGACTTCAATGCTTTTTATTTCTTTATTAAATCCACCTTTGTAAAACAAATAAGATTGCCACCATCTTGCGAATGCTAGAGTAGATAAACTACCGATGAAAACAATCAGTATTTGAGATCCGGTTGCTAACATCGCAAATTTTGCTAATACATCTTTTGATTCAGCCGCAGCTAGTAATGGCGTAACGTTATTCAATGACTCTAAATTATGAGACAACTTGATTAACCACCATGCTTGCGGATCTGCGATAAAAGTGTGTACTAAGCTGACAATAACGATCCCAATTAATAATGCTGCATCAATTACTACGCTCCATGAAAGCGTGTGTCTCAGTACCACTGCCAAAATAAAAGTTAAAAGATTTTGGCAAATGACTTGATTGAGCAAAACTTCTGGATGACCACTAAAGCCTAGCACTACGCCTGGTAAGCTAATCCAAAGCAAAATTAAGAAACCTTCTTTTGTGCTTTTTCGCAAAGTAATTAATGCCATAATCGCTGTACTAAACCATTGGATGAATGGCAATACAGCACATACCATTGCAATGGCAATTGCTCGATTACGGTTTTTAAAAATAAATTCGCTTAAAGCACGCATATAAGGTTATTTGCTCAATTAGTTCTGAGCATGCTTGTCGCTGTATGGTAACAAACCTAAGAAACGCGCACGTTTAATAGCTTCAGCAAGCAAACGCTGAAAATATGAGCTTGTACCTGTAATACGACTTGGAACAATTTTGCCTGTTTCAGTGATGTAATTTTTTAATAAATTCACATCTTTATAATCGATTTCTGTGTAGCCTTCTGCAGTGAAACGACATTGTTTTTTACGACGATATGAAGAATTAGCCATGTTAAAAAACTCCTATCAAAAATTAGTTATTAGGTTTTTACGCTTCATCTTGAGATTCATCACTCATACTTTCTGCTGCATGAGTTTGTGATTCAGCTCTATGTTCTTTCTCTTTGCTTTTTGAAAGAGGAGATGCTTCTGTTACCGCATGTTTAGCGCGAATCACTAAATTACGAATGATGGCATCGTTAAAACGGAAAGTATTTTCAAGCTCTGCAAGTGTTTTATCGTTGCATTCAATATTCATTAGAACGTAATGAGCTTTTAAAACTTTGTTGATAGGGTAAGCAAGTTGACGACGGCCCCAATCTTCAAGTCGATGTACAACACCGCCATCAGTTTTGACCATATTTGAATAACGGTCGATCATAGCTGGGACTTGTTCGCTTTGGTCTGGATGAACAAGAAAAACAATTTCATAGTGACGCATAGTAGGTCCTCTTGGTTATAGTGCCTCTCGATAGCAAAATCGATGAAGCGAGGTTAAAAAGAGCTGCGGATTCTACGAGATTTGGTGTTATCTGGCAATTTGAAATGTCAATTTAGGACTGTTTTTGTTTATCTGAATTAGGTCTCAGTAGCCTTTTTTTCTTTATTTTTTTCGTGAATCGCTTGGATAGCTGTAGCAAGTTCAGTGGTTAATTCTGCTAAATCAACCGTACTGATGTTGTCGCGTTGCGCAGGTGGGTAGAAGGTTGCTACTTGCATATCTTTTATGATTTCACTAGCGATACTTTGAGCGTGGCGCTCGGTTTTACCTGATAGTCGTTCAATGATGGCAACCTGTTTACGAGCATTCATCCGAGACAAAAGTGGCATACCAAATGTTTCCAAATTGTCTACAAGAAGAACTTTTTGAGTATCTTCAATAATACGTAATTTAGTGAAAATATTGAGTTCATCTTGTGATTCTGTTTCTTCTGTTTCAACAGGAAGCTCTTCCATAACGACGCCGCCTTGTTGTTCATTTTGAAATTGAATCAAGCCATTAACTGCGCGTTCAATTGAATCTTGATAAGTGTTTTCTTTAAAGTAATTTTTAAGAAATTCAATTTCTTCACTTGGTATAGGCGTTTCAAAACTATAATCGCCACTTTCAATAATCTGTTTGAATTTATCAATTTGTCTTTCAAGCTCAACTAATTTACGGGTCGCTGGTTTTTCCACTTTCATAAAATGATTTAAGCGCATTTTTTTAACTGGTTTTGGATTAGCGTAAAACATTTTAGCGCGCACAATTCGTGATTTAAAAAAGATGTGTGCTTCACCTTCGCGTTGCTCTTTTAAATCTAGCAAATCAACACGAGCACGTTTTTCAAATGATGCGCTTCTAGTATCAAGATAGGAGTTAGTAATACTGCTATCACGTGTTTGGAATGAATCTACTTTTGTTACATAGGATTGGTCTGCTGTTTTCATGAAGAAATCCCAAGTTTCTGTAGGATCTTCCAATTTCATACAAATTTTTATGTTGGTATTTGCACCGATAGAAGCAGCTTCTTCTTTCGACGCTTTTTGAAATGCCGGTAAATCTTGTCCTGCAAAGATAGCTGAAAAACCAAGCGAACGTGCTTGCGCTGGTACGACTGCAAATCCTGGTACGGCGTAATAACCATACTCATCTAAGATGCATAAATAAGGTGTTGCTGCATTTGTTGGTTTACGTTGAACAATATCTTGGTATTCACCTTCAACTTCTTCACCTAAACCAGAAGCCATCATTGCTTTTAATGATGCGACAATAACTTTACCTAAGTTCGCTAATTCTTCAGGTGATTTTTCAAGCGCAGGAAGTAATACAACTAAAATACGACGATTAAGTACCACGTCTTTGAAATCTACTTCTGCTAAGTTAGTACGAATAATGTGACCATAGGTATCTGCTAGAGAAGTAAATGCACGTGTTAACTGCATGGTAATAAAACCATGTTGTTCTAATACTTGCGAAACTTGTTTACCTTTTTTTTCTTTGTTGTAACCAGGCAAGTTAAAAATATAGTTTTCTATTGGTTCAAGAACAACTTCTGGAATACCAGCTAAATTCACTGGTTCTTGTTTATCACGCAAAAACAATTTATCCATTACGATCGATTCAAGTTGCGGTAATAAGAAATATTTACGAACAGTATTTGCGTCTAACAGGATATGACCTTGATCGCGCATATACACAAGAATTTTCATTAATGCTTCAACGAAGGTAATTGCGCGGCCTTTCCACATATCACCATCAGGCGATTGTGATGCGGAATCCATCATACTAACCACTAATTGCGCCAACATACTGGATGAACCTGCGGCAAAAGGATTGAGTGTATTTGAGATTCGTTTTTCCTGCGCACCCACAATATCTTTAGCACCAGTCATAAAGTTAACGATTAACAAATCATCTTCACGCCCCATTGAGCGGGCCATTGAAAAAATAAATGAAAATAAGGTGTTATCACCTTTACCATCTACATAAATAAAGCCGCTACCTTGAACTAAGGCGTTATAAGCGAGTGAAATAAGTGTTTGGGTTTTACCACTACCTGTTGAACCAAAGATTAATACGTGCGTACGCATATCTTCGTTGTGAAACCAAAGTTCTTCATTGGTTTTGATATCGTTTCCAAAAAACGCAATACCACGTGCTCGATTTGGCTTGTTGTTACCAGGAGAAATATCGTTGTAATCCATTACACCTGCTCGTTTAGGTAGGCGAAATGGAAGTGAAAGCTTTCTAGTATAAGCGTAGAAAAAGCAGCAAAGGCCGGTAATAAATAAAATATCTGAAAGGCCAGAGATATAAAAAGCGGCGAATGCAAGTGAAAGAATCAATACGGCGACGTAAGTGGGATTTTCGAAAAAATCACTTACTCTTTGACCCAGCGTTCGCGTATCTCGCAAAAGCTGGCTTGGATCAACTTCTTGCCGTTTATCTAACCCGCGCATGGCTTATTTTTCCTCTTCATCCGGAACGTAGATAATTTCCTGAACCGCTACTTCCAGTGCTGTTACCGCTTCGTCGACCATAGGAACCATAATTTTACGACCGAATTCTTTTTCAGCTAACCAATGGGCGAAAGGCCCCGCCACTTCGACATAAGGCGTTTGTCGCCCTATAGAATTAAGCATATACCATAACGAGCGATCTAGGGGTTTAAGCCACAAAAAATCGGCTGTAGCGATAACACCATCGTTTCTAGCGGTTTCTAGCATGCTAGCCATTACTGTTAATAAAAAGGCATGCCTTTGGGTTATTTCAATAACGTGCTTAGAGTCTTTATGTTTATTTAATAAATCGTCTACGCCAGCAAAATTAAGCTTGCCAGAATCCACAGATACAGCAATTTGGCTCACTAATTTGTTAGCTTGTTCTCGGTCTCGGTTAATTCTGGCAGCAAAAATAGCAAATAAAGCTTTAGTGTGATCATTTAATACGTTCGGACTTTCCCAGTAACGACCTAACTGTAAGGTAAAAATCTGTTTTGCCTTATTACGAATAACAGAAACACTGGGTCTAGCTTTACGTCTTAGGGTTTGATCGCTTAATACAATAGGTTCTTCCTGAAGTAATTTATATTTCTTAGCAAATTGCATAGGCGTCATTGCCATAGCCCAAGGGCCGTTATCGATATCTTGAGAAATTAAATCTAATTTCACTATGGGTTTAATTTGAGGCCAATTTACTTGCTCTGCTTCAGCAAGCGATTTCATAGTGTAGGTGCGACGATAACGAGTAGTGACATCATTAAAGTAAAGTAGTAATGCTAAAATTGCTAACACAATGACGATTGGATATCGGACAAAATCCCCAATAGTGGTACTAATTTGCTGCATTTGTTGAAACGTGACTTGAGCAAGATCTTGCACTCGCATTTGCTGAATTGTTGGATCAAGTTTGCTAGTAAATAAGCTTATGATTTCTGCTTGAAATAACTTTATTTTATAAACAAAAGAAACGATGTATGTATGACCGAAATACCAAATCAAGCCGCAGGTAATAAATAGCAATACCGTTAGCCATAACGCTGCCAGTGAGTTATCACCTTGTGGTTGTTGCGGCGGTTGTGCTGGAGGCATTCGTCACCTTTCTTAATTTAAAGAAACCCCAAACTTCTATTTATAAATATATGCAATTTTGTGCTGAGGGAATAAAAAGAAATATTAAAAAAAATCCTTAATATTCTTGATCACCTTGTCTGATGAGTCTACCGTCCTGAAAGATATACCGTCCTGTAACATGTGAAAATTGACTAATATTGTGTGGATGAATTGCACCTTGTCTGAGTACTAATAATTCATGACCGTATTTATCAGTAGGAGGTAGAGGAGTGTTAGGGGCGAGAATATCTTGGATTTTTATGTGCGCGACAATGTATGCATCATTAGTTTTATTGTCTTTGGTTCGTAATACTTGGCGAATATCTTCTTCACTTTTATAGATAGGGCGAGATGAAAAATTACTACTTAAAGTAGTTAAGAATTTTTCCCACTTTGAAATATTCATACCATCAGTCATATAAATTGAAACGTAAACAGTTAAATAATCAGGCAGGTTTTCATATTTCGAAGCAACGCTTTTAGTTGTTTTTGAGTAATGTTCTGGAAGCTCTAGCTGTAATTCTTGTAGTAATTCTTCTTTAAAGGCCATTAATTTTTTGCCAATAGTTTGAAACAACAAACCTTTTTCCCATGGGCCTTTTTTAATAGCCTCATCAAGAGAGTCAATTAGCTTTTTTACTAATTCGATTTCTGTTTCTTTGGCTTCGTCCTTTGGCATAGGGATTTATCCTAAATGTTAATCATCTTTTTCTTCGTTACTTGAACTACTAGCAGGTGCAAAACCAGGACGAGGACCAGTGTTACTTAATGTTTGTGTTTTGGTAAGAGTATGCGCTTGTTGTAATACTAATTTTGCATGTTCTGCTAAGTCACTTAATACATCGGAACCTTCAAGCGCTATTTTACTTTTTTCATCAGAAGTTGCGGTTGGATTAATTAATCCACGCTTGATCATATCTTCTTGAGAAGCCTTATTGCTTACAAACGTGGCAAGGCGTCGTAATGTGTTACTGAAATCTTTTGCATAATTCAGAATTGTTGATGCTTTATCAGCAATATCCATCGTATCCTCCGCCTGTTATCCGAAATGTTACTTACTGTTTTTATTCGGAGTCGTTTCTTTAATGGCGGTTCATCCATAAACCGTACTACTTTAAATTGACTCTTTCCTTAAGCTTAGACAAAAAACCTTAAGGGAGTCTTAATCGTTCAAAATCAATCGTACATGAGTTCATCAAGAGGAGTTTTCGCTTTTGATGGTGCTGAATTCATCAGTTCACAGATAACGTCGGTAATACACAAAAAACGCAATACATTAGGAGTAACTTCGTCAAAATTAACTTTAACACCTAGAATGGATTTTTCTGCTTCATCGAAAGAAATACCAATTCCATAACCTAAACATAAAGAACATAACTGATCAGCGCGTCTTGCGATAGCTGGAAGTAAACCAGTTGCAGAAAATACTTCTTCATAACTTATTGGGCGATCATGCAACGTGAAATTGCAATTTAATGCTTTTGCAATCAACGTTAATTCTTTATTGATTTCCATGTTTCAACCTTACTTATTTTTTCCACCAAGGAGAGGAAAATCGACGAGGGCCTGCAAGCGTACTTCGAAGCCATCTTAAAAACACTGTGACAGTAAATCCATAGCGTTCAAGTAAAGCAAAGAAGCTCATTGCAACAATAGCTAAAACAAAGCTCCAAATTCGAATATGCAGAAGGAAAAGTAACAAAGGGAAAGCAGCACGATAGTCAATCATGAAAAATCGTGGGCTACGAGCAGAATCGCGCCAATGTGCTTCAGTACTTCTTCGAGCCATTTCTCACCTCAGTTAAGGGTAGGTTTAAAAAAAGTATAGAAAAATAATTTTTAGGTTGCTAATTATTTCGTTCTTTCATACCGTACCTCGAAAAAAAGGAGGGGAATATCGATGGAATTTCAGCTCAATGATGAACAGCGTGCGATACAACAATTAGCGAAGGAATTTGCGCGTGATGAAATGGCACCTTATGCCAAAGAGTGGGACGAAAAACATATTTTTCCAATCGATACATTACGCAAAGCTGCAGAAATAGGCTTTGCCGGTCTTTATATTCGAGAAGATGTAAATGGTAGTCATCTCTCTCGATTAGATGCCGCTATTATTTTCGAAGAATTATCAACAGCTTGCGTTTCAACTGCCGCATATCTTTCTATTCATAATATGGTTTCTTGGATAATTGATTCTTATGGTGATGATGCCTTACGTCAAAAGTGGTTACCGCGTTTAAATATCATGGATCTATTTGGCAGTTATTGCTTAACCGAACCTAATTCCGGTTCTGATGCTGCTTCTTTAAAAACAACTGCAATAAAAGATGGTGATCATTACGTTGTAAATGGTGCAAAAGCTTTTATTTCAGGTGGTTCCACTAGTGATATTTATGTTTGTATGGTCCGTACAGGTGGTGAAGGCCCAAAAGGGATTAGTTGTTTATTAATTGAAAAAAATACACCTGGTATTAGCTTTGGAAAATTAGAAGAAAAATTAGGTTGGCATAGTCAACCAACTACAATGGTATTTTTTGAAAATTGTCGTGTACCAATTGCAAACCAAATTGGTGCGGAAGGTGAAGGATTTAAAATTGCGTTATCGGCATTAAATGGTGGGCGAATCAATATTGCTGCTTGTTCTTTAGGTGGTGTACGTGAATGTTTAAATCAAGCAAAGCGTTATATGTCTGAACGCAAACAATTCAATCATAAGTTACAAGATTTCCAAGCGCTGCAATTTCGTTTTGCAGATTTATATACGCAATTAGAGACAGCACGTTTAATGGTATGGCGTGCAGCAACTGCGCTTGATAAAAAAGATCCAAATACACCATTGCATTGTGCAATGGCAAAACGAGTTGCAACTGATGCAGGTTTTGAAATTACTAATCAAGCATTGCAGTTATTTGGTGGTTACGGTTATTTACGCGATTATCCAATTGAACGTTATTTTCGTGATTTACGTGTTCATCAAATTTTGGAAGGAACCAATGAAGTTATGAGAATGATTATTGCTCGAACTATTCTCGATGATAGTTTTGTTATTTAGGAGAAAACAAAATGCAATACCAGACAATCAATGTTGAACAGCAACATAATATTTTAAAAATTACTTTGAATCGCCCACAGGCATTAAATGCTTTAAGTGCAGAATTACTCACTGAATTGGAACACGCTTTTGATACAGTAAAACAAGATAAAAAAGTAAAAGGCATATTATTAACCGGTGACGGTAATAAAGCATTTTGTGCTGGCGCTGATATTACTCAATTAGCAGAACTTGATGCTGTAACTGGTATTGAATTTGCTCGCCGTGGTCAACGTGTTTTTCGTAAATTAGAAACATTAGGTATTCCATCTGTTGCTGCAATTAATGGTTATGCATTTGGTGGTGGCTGTGAACTTGCAATGTCTGCAACTATTCGTATTGCAGCTAAAAATGCGCAATTTGGCCAACCAGAAGTAAAACTAGGTGTTATTCCAGGATTTGGTGGCACCCAACGTCTTTCACGTTTAGTTGGTAAAGGTAGAGCACTTGATCTTTGTTTAACAGGACGATTCATAAAAGCTGATGAAGCATTATTGTGGGGATTAGTTTCTGAAGTATGTGAAAGTGAACAATTAATTGCGCGCGCAGAAGAAATCTTACAAACATTATTATCAATGGCACCACTAGCGTTACAAAGCACAATGGATGTAATTGATCGCGGTTTTGATTTAACACTTGATGATGCACTCGAATTAGAAGCACTCTATTTTGGTAGAGTTTGCTCAACACAAGATAAAACAATTGGCGTGAATGCATTTTTGAAAAAAGAAAAAGCGCATTTTAAAGGGGAATAATTTTTTTATTTTCTTCTAGTGTAAAAGGATGAATATGAAAACGATTGGTTTTGTTGGTCTTGGCCATATGGGCAATCCGATGGCGCGCAATCTTTTAAGTAAAGGTTTTACTGTTAAAGCATATGATCTTTCAGAGCAAGCGGTAAAAACGCTTTCATTATCCGGTGCAATTCCTTGTCATTCATTAAAAGAAGTGAGCCAAGGTTGTGATGCAATCATCACCATGCTGCAAAATGGTCAACAAGTTCGAGATGTATGTCTTGAAGGTGATGGCTTATTCATCAATGCAAATCCTGAAACTTTATTTATTGATTGTTCTTCTATCGATCCAGAAACAACACGTGACTTAAATAATCGTGCGCAAGATATGGGATTTGAAATGATTGATGCGCCTGTGTCGGGAGGCGTTACAGGTGCAGAAGCGGGCACATTAACGCTAATGGTTGGTGGTGATGAAAAAGTTGTAGAGCGTGCAAAACCTATTTTGGAAGCATTAGGTAAACGTATTGTCCATGTTGGTGCTATTGGCAATGGTCAAGTAGCTAAAATATGCAACAACATGATTTTAGGTATTTCTATGATCGCTATTTCTGAAGCATTCTGTTTAGGTGAAAAATTAGGATTAGATCCAGAAAAATTATTTGAAGTAAGTTCAAATTCATCTGGTCAGTGTTGGTCAATGACAAGTTATTGCCCTGTACCCGGACTCGTTACAACAGCTCCTTCTAATAATAATTTTAAACCAGGTTTTGCTGCCAGCATGATGTTGAAGGATTTGTTATTAAGCCAAGCAGTTTCAGAAGTAGCTCATGCTAATACGCCATTAGGCCAATTAGCTACAAAACTGTACCAACAGTTTGTTTCTGAAGGGCAAGGTAATCTAGATTTTTCCGGGATTATTGAAATGATCAGAAAGGCTTAATCTTTCTTATCTATACTTTTCTTAACCATTATTTTTTAGAGAACTATTACTATGGCGCAGCAACAACAACAAGTTGATATCCCAGATGAATTTAAAGCAAAAATGAATGAGTGGATGGAAGAATATCAAACCACTGGCGGTAGTTTGCAGGATTTTCTTGAGAAAAAAAGTATTGAGCAACAGGAAGAAGAAGATAGAAAAAGACGGGAGCAAGAACAGCAATCTAAGGAATCAAATCAAAATTTCACTCGAATGGTATTTTCAGGAGCTGCTTATTTAAAAGATTTAGCAAAACAAGTTGGTGAAGATCAGCGTGATGATCAAACTAAGGCTAAAGAAATACAGCAAAACATGTCCAAAGAAGGTCAACAAGTTTATCAATACAAAGGTGATAAAGATGCTGGCACCCACGACATGGATGTAACTAAAAAAGATAATAACTTCTTTAAAAGCTCAACTGATCCAAATGATTTCAACTTTAATAGATCATCGCCGCAAGGTTTGGATGGTAAATCATTTGAAGCATCAGGATTAACACCAGATGCTAAACAACAAACAGTAGATCAAATTAATCGAGTTGAAGATAAAACATTTGGTGATATTGCTAAAAACCATCCCGAATTAGATTACGCTAAAAAACAAGACGGCAATACAATCGAACACTCATTCAAAAATAAAGATGGAAGTGATTTAACTTCGCAGCAACAAAGTGGCATAAAGCAAGAGTTTTTCCAAAAAGCGCCTGGCAATGCTGAAAAAGATGCAAAGCAAAATAATCAAGAAGCACCAGATGTAGTAGAGCAAAAAACAAATTTACCAAGACCGAAAATGTCATCTGCGAAATCACCTGATGATGCTGAAAAACTTGGGCCTAAAACTGCGGGTAAAGCTGCTTCATCATCATCAGCACCAGGTGCTGCTGAAAGTGCAGAAGGAGTTGGAGAAGCTGCTTCTAAAATTCCAGTTCCAAGACCAAAATAATAATTTAAAAGATAATTTTCTAATTGTCGTCCCGGCCAAGCGCTCAAAATACGTAAGCCGGGAGATAATCCAACAAAAAATTACATTGAAACAATTTCTAAATTTGAAAACTGTTTTTTAACTTCGTCTTTATCTTTATCTAAAAATAAAAGTTTTAAATTTGGTCCCGCATCTTGGGTAAAATAAATATTTAAACCTTGTTTTCTTAATTCCCAAATACGATGCATGGTTTTAATTGTTTCAGGAGTTGAATATACAATTGCTGGTGTAGCTGTTTGCATTAAAGCATGCATGGTTAACGCATTTGATTCAGCAGTGAGTCCAACAGTAGCGAAATCTTTTTCCATTAACGCTGGTTTTAGTTTTGCTAAATCAAGCGCAACTTTTTCCGGCCATAATTTATAAAAAACAGATGTATGAATGGTTTGCTGCATTGCAGCCCTTGAACTAATTTGTTTTTCTGCTTCGGTGAAAATTAATAAACCAATACGAAATTCTGGCCATTCTAGTTCAATGGGTTCGGCATAACTATCGAAGCCATTATTATCTTTACCAACATGCCATTCGACAAAACCTTGCCATAATGAACGAGCAGCACTACCGCTACCAATACGAGCAAAAAGAGAGAGTTGCTTTTTATCTAATGTCCATTGAAATAAATCAGCAAGTGCAAGTATTAATGCTGCAAAACCACTGGCAGAAGATGCAAGTCCTGCAGCAATAGGAATGTTTAATGATGTCCGAATATCGAATTTAGTTTTTACGTTGTGTCTAAATAAATCTAAAAATTTAGATAAACGAACATATGCTGGGTTTTCAGGTGGCACAACAATATCATTTAAGAAAAATTGATCGTGATCTTTATCAGTAATTGCAACTTGAGTAGTTGTACCTTTGTTACCAAGACTAAATGATAAGCTAGAAGTAACAGGTAAATTTAATTCTTCGTTTCGTTTTCCCCAATATTTTATAAGCGCAATATTAGAAGGTGCATAAGCGTGGCCTTCTTGTTTTTTTGGAATCAATGATTGGTTTTCTAAAATGTGAGTGACAAATTGTTGTTTATTCATAAGAAATTCTTAATCGCCTTTAAATGTTTTTGTAAAACGCCACGATTTTGTTCAATAAAAGAAATATTTTTCTTGTAAATGTTAGCTTGTAATATTTCATTTTGTAATAACTCGGCAGCCGTTTTTATTAATCCTTCTCTATTTTCTACTGTAAAGTTTGTTTGTAATTGTGACATCTGATCATAAATAAATTGAAAATTATGCATGTGTTTACCAGTGATAGTTGGTATGCCGTTTACGGCAGCTTCTAAAAGATTATGTCCGCCAACATTTACTAAACTACCGCCAATAAACGCAACATTAGCAATAGCATAAAATAAAAGTAGTTCACCCATTGTATCAACAACAAAAATATCAGTTGTGTCTGCAGCAAATGAATCAATACTTCTACGTGTTATATGTTTTGAATATTGCGCACAAAGTTTAATAACAGCTTCAAAACGTTCTGGATGACGTGGCGCAATAATTAATAACAAATTTGGAATGTGTTGCTTTAATTTCGAAAAGGCTTCAAGAATTATTTTTTCTTCACCTTCATGTGTGCTTGCAGCAAAGAAGATTTTTTTATTTAAGCTATTGGAATGAGAGCGCCATTCATTTGCTTTTAGTTGCAGATCCGATGGAAGTGTTAAATCAAATTTGATATTGCCAAATAATTCTATTTTTTCTTTTGGAATACCAAGTGCTAAAAAGTTTTTAACATCTTGTTCACTTTGTGCCGCAACTAATTTTATCGCTTGCAGTAAAGGAATTAAGAAAAAAGAAAAACGTTTATAACCATCTAATGATTTTTTAGATAAGCGAGCATTAGCAAGCAAGATAGCAATATTGTTTTTATTGCAGTAAAACAACCAATTAGGCCAAATTTCTGTTTCCATCAAAATTGATATTTTGGGTTTTATTCTTTTTAAAAAATTGTTAATGGCAAAAGGATAATCATAAGGACAATAACAATGAAAAATAGTTTGGTTCAAACTTTTTTGCGCTAGTTGTGAACCCGTCACAGTCATTGTGGTTACAACAATCTGATAATTTGGAAAATTCTTTTGAAGTTCATTAATTAATGGAATCGCAGCTTTTAATTCGCCAAAAGAAACCGCATGTAGCCAAATTGTTTCCTTATTTTGTTTTTTTATAAAACCAAATCGTTCTGCAATTCGTTTTCTATAATCACTTACTTTTAAACTTTTCCAAAATAAGCGAAGCAAAACAAGCGGTAATAAAACAATTAATAAAACGTTATAAATTTGGCGCATGCGGTTAAATATTTATTCTTTAGCACGTGAGACGTATTCGCCATTACGGGTATCAACTTTAATTGTTTCGCCGGTTTGTACAAATAAAGGAACACGAACGGTTGCACCAGTTTCAAGTTTTGCAGGTTTACCACCACCACCAGCAGTATCACCACGTACACCTGGATCGGTTTCAATAATTTCTAGTACGACAAAGTTTGGGGGAGTAACGGAAAGTGGCGCGCCATTCCATAATGTAACAACGCAAAGTGCTTGTTCTTTAATCCAGAGTTTGGCATCACCTACTGCATTGCTATCAATAGCAAATTGTTCGTAAGTTTCTGGAACCATGAAATGCCATAATTCGCCATCGTAATAGAGATATTGCATTTCTTGATCGACAACATCGGCGCCTTCTAATGACTCGCCAGATTTGAATGTACGGTCGATTACGCGGCCGGTACGAAGATAACGTAGTTTTACGCGGTTAAAAGCGTTGCCTTTCCCTGGTTTGACGAACTCATTTTCGAGGATGGCACAAGGTTCACCATCAAGCATGACTTTGAGGCCGATTTTAAATTCATTTGTTGTATAAATTGACATGATATTGCTATTCCTCATAAGTGAGCGATTAGTTAAACTGTACAGCTTTTTGACAGCCCTTCTTTAAAGCGCCGTATGATAACCCGAAGTTTTGATACTGTAGAGCATTCTAATTGGCAATCGTCTCTACAACAGGCCATTCAATCGATCGAGCAGTTGCTCGCAATGCTTGCTCTTTCAATAGAGCAGTTACCTTATCGCCTCAAACCAGGCGCTAAACATTTCGCTTTAAAAGTTCCTATTAGTTTTGTTTCTAGAATGAAGAAGGGCGACCCATTCGACCCATTATTATTACAAGTACTGCCATTAGCTGATGAACAAACTACTGCATCTGATTTTTCTTTTGATCCATTACAAGAACAAAGCGCGAGTCCAGTTCCTGGTTTATTACATAAATACCATGGCCGAGTATTGTTATTACTAACTGGCGCTTGTGCCATACATTGTCGTTATTGTTTTAGGCAGCATTTTTCTTACAGTGAGCATGCAATTGGAGAGCAGCGTTGGCAGCAAATAAAAAACTATTTGCAAAATGATCATTCAATTAATGAAATAATTTTTAGTGGTGGTGATCCTTTATCCGTTACAAATGAAAAACTACAAAAATATTTGCTCGATTTAGAAAAAATTACGCACATTAAACGCGCTCGTTTTCACACACGTTTTCCAGTAGTCTTACCTGAGCGTGTTGATTATTCTTTTTTAACAATATTGGATAAAACACCATTACAAAAAATTATAGTGTTACATATTAATCATCCTAATGAGATAAATAATGATGTATTAGAAATGATTAAACTTTTAAAAGAAGTAAATGTCACTTTATTGAATCAATCGGTGTTGTTAAAAAATATTAATAATAATGCTGAAACGTTGATTGCATTGAGTGAGAAATTATTTGCCGCAAATGTTTTGCCTTACTATTTACATTTGACTGATAAAACTCAAGGCACACAGCATTTTGAAGTGTCTGAACTTGAAGCAAAAAAATTAGTAAAGCAAATGACACAAAAATTACCAGGTTTTTTAGTGCCGAAATTAGCACGTGAAGTACCAGAATATGGTTCTAAAGAGATAATTACATGATAACTTGCATTGATGTCACACTTGGATTTGGCAGCCGATATTTATTTAAAAATATAAATTTGAATTTAACTGCAAAGAATCGTTATGCGCTTGTTGGTGCCAATGGAACTGGTAAATCTACATTATTAAAACTATTGGCAGGCGAAGAACATCCTTCAGACGGCATAATTGAAAAACCAAAATCTGCGCGTATTGGTTTATTAAAACAAGATCATTTTCTTTATAAAGATCATCGTGTTATCGACGTTGTAATTGATGGTAAACCTGAATTAGCACATGCAATCAAAGAAAAAGATAGATTGTTATTACAAGATACATTAACGGAAGAAGAAAATTATCTGTTAGCAGAGTTAGAAGAAACCATTTTGCTAATGGATGGTTATAACGCTGAAAGTGAAGCAAGTACTATTTTAAAAGGCTTAGGGATTCCGCACTCAAAACATGAAGGCCCATTAAGCGAATTATCAGGCGGGTATAAATTAAGAGTTTTATTAGCTCAATCACTATTTAAAAATCCGGATATTTTATTATTAGACGAACCGACCAACCATTTAGATATTGTAAGTATTCAATGGCTAGCTGAATTTTTAACTGAACAATATAAAGGTTTATTAATTTTTGTGTCACACGATCGGCAATTTATTGATGATGTAGCAACAAATATTCTTGATCTTGATTATCAAACTGTTGCTATTTATCCAGGAAACTACCAAAAATTCTTAACTAAAAAAGAAGAAAAAATATTGCAATTGGAAAGTCAAATTGCACATAAACAGCAGCAAATTGATTCAATGCAAGAGTTTGTTGATCGGTTTGGTGCTAAAGCAAGTAAAGCAAAACAAGCACAAGCTAGAGTTAAAATGATTGAAAAAATAGAAGTTGATATGCCAGAAGCAAAATCATCTTCACGTATTGAACCAAATTTTAATTTTCAGCAAAAAAAACCAACTGGCAAAAAAGTATTAGAAGTAAAATCCATCGCTAAATCGTTTGCTGAAAAATTATTATTTCAAAATGTAAATTTTAATTTAAATCGCGGGCAAAAATGCGCATTGATTGGACCCAATGGTATTGGTAAATCAACAATACTCAAACTTATTTCTGGCGATCTG